>JAZKJB010000421.1:0-4694 GCA_040384505.1 Bdellovibrionota bacterium
TCCCATTCGCTCTCCGACAACGGCACGAGCCCGGCCGCGGAGTACTCGGTTTCATACAAGGGAAAACAACGCGGCGGGAACGTCGGCACCATGCTCGAGTTCGGGGCGGCACCGGCCTACGTTTGCGTCGAAGGCGTTTACTCGCACATGGAATTCGAGAACGATCTCGAGAACTGGTTCTTCGCGGGTAGTGCCTCGCTCGGAGCACGGTTTTGATTCGACAGTCTCGGGCTCGGGGGCTTAGGCTCTTAGGAGCATGGCATCCCAAGTCAGATCGACCCGCGGCGCTGCTACTTTCGTCGCACTAGGAATTTTGCTCAGCCGAATCGCCGGTCTCGTTCGCGAGCGTGCGATCGCGCACTTTCTCGGCAATGCGGTAGAAGCCGGTGCATTCCGCGTCGCCTACAAGATCCCCAACTTTTTGCAGAATCTTTTCGGCGAGGGCATTCTCTCGGCGTCGTTCATCCCGGTCTACGCTCGCTTGCGTGCGCAAGGAGACGATGAAACCGCGGAGAAGTTGGCGAGCGTCGTCGGCACCGTCTTGGCGATTTTCGTGAGCTTCGTCACGCTGCTCGGAATAGCGGCCGCACCGTTCGTCGTCGCACTGATCGCGCCCGGATTCAGCGGCGAGGTGAGAGAGCTCACGATCACCATCGTGCGGATTCTCTTCCCCGGTATCGGACTTCTAGTCATGTCGGCCTGGTGTCTCGGAATCTTGAACAGCCATCGACGATTCTTTCTTTCGTACGCCGCGCCCGTCGTTTGGAATTTGGCGATGATCGCTTCGCTTTTTTATCATGGCGGCTCGAGCACGTCGGCCGAGCTCGCGATCGCACTCGCCTGGGGCGCGGTGGTCGGCTCGGTTTTGCAACTCGGACTTCAACTGCCGGTCGTGTTGAAGATCGCAGGTCAGATCAGACCCGCAGTGAATTTCAAGATGCAATCGGTCCGCGACGTGTTTTCGAACATGGGCCCGGTCTTCATCGGTCGCGGCGTCACGCAAGTCAGTGCTTATCTCGACTCGGTGATCTCGAGCTTTCTCGGAGCGAGTGCCGTCGCGAGCATCAACTACGCCCAAACTCTGATCCTCCTGCCCATCTCTCTGTTCGGAATGTCGATTGCCGCAGCCGAGCTCCCGGAGATGTCGGTCGTCGGCGCCGCGGACGAAGTAGCGAAAGAGAAAATGCGAACGCGGCTGCTTGCGGGCCGGCGTAGGATCGCGTTCTTCGTCATTCCATCCCTGGTCGCTTATCTCTTTCTCGGTCGGTCCGTGGTCGCGGCGCTCTATCAAACCGGGCGTTTCGGTCCGGAGGACACGACGTACGTTTGGTACATCCTCATCGGCTCTTGCTTCGGACTTCTTCCGGCGACATGGGGCCGATTGTACTCTTCGGCCTTTTACGCACTCGGCGATACCAAAACTCCGTTTCGGATCGCGCTCGTTCGTGTCGCGACGTCGATCGTGCTCGGTCTTTTGTTCGCGTTTCCGCTCCGACATCTCATCGTCGAGCTCTTCGCAAGCGTCCCGTTCTTCGGTCTCCCGAAGATCGAAGGCATCGAAGTGGGCCTCGGCGCCGTCGGATTGACGTTCGGCTCGGCCCTCGCGGGCTGGGGAGAGTTCATCTTGCTTCGTCGGGCACTCGCTCCGCGTATCGGCTCGGTCGAGATTCCGATGTCCGCGCTCGCGAAGGTTTGGACCTCGGCACTCGTCGGGGGCGCTCTCGCGGTGGCGATCGACGCTTTCGTTTTCGATCGCGGCACGACTTCGTTCCGTGCAATCGGTTACGACTGGCAACCGATCTTCGTCTTGATCCTCTTCGGAATTTTTTATCTCTCCCTCTCGCTGCTCTTGGGCGTCGAAGAGGCGAAGGCCGTGAAAGCCAGAATTCGCCGCTGACATGAGAATGATCCAAGCGCTCAAACAGCGCGCGATAGCGAGACGTGGTTCGGCCAGGCGACTTCAACCGTCGGTGACGAAATCTACCGAGTCGGCGTCACTTGGCTCGCGGTCGATTTGATCGGTGCCGACGCAGGCTATTTGAATGCGGGCGGGGCCGCGGCCTTGATGTTCATGAGTTTGATCGGTGGTCATTGGGCCGACCGGTGGGCTCCGGTGACGACGATGGTTTTCACTGACATGATCCGCGCCGGAGTCGTCTTGATTCCCGTGGTCTGGTCTTACTTCGCGCCGATGTCGATCGAGCTCCTCTGGATCGTCACGCTGGCGCTCGCGGGTGCGAGTGCGTTCTTCGAACCCGCGATGCAGACGATGTTGCCTCGCCTCGCGCGCGATCGTGAGTCGCTCCGCTCGGCGACGGGGCTCATGAGCACGACGTTTCGCATGGCGCGAATGGTGGGGCCCACGCTCGTCGGTTTACTCTCCAACGTCATTCCCATGATCCACTTCTTCAGCGTGAACGCGATCACTTATCTCGTGTCGGCATTCGCGGTGAACTCCATCACGGCACTCGATCCTCAGACCGCGAAAGCGGAAGTCGACGAGGAAATGCGGGGCCGCTCGATCTGGCAGACGGTGAAGTCCGGCTACGAAACGGTGAGGTCTCGGCCGGGAATGTACCGTCTGTTCATCGTACGCGCGGTCAACAGCGGAAGCTGGGTGATCGTGATGGGCCTAGGTCTCGCTCTCTTCGTTCGAGAATTGACCGGCGGTACCGATGCGCGCCAGTTCGGACTCGTGATGGGGAGCTACGGCTTCGGGAATTTTTTCGGAGCACTGTTCTTCGGAAACGTGCGGCGCTTGTCGAACGCGACGATGATCTTCGGCGGTTACGTCTGGTTGGGGTCGATGTTCGTACTGATGGGCTTGGCGCCGACTTTTCACGGCGTGATGGCGGCCGCCGCGGTCGCTGGCTTCGCGGGACCGATGAACGATCTCGGTTTCATCGACATCTATCAAACCCGGTTCAAGATCCACGAGCTTTCGCGCGTAACGAGATTCCGGATCGTTCTCGAGACGTCGGTCGCCTTGATCAGCATGGCGATCGCTCCGTCTCTTTTCCGGCTTTTCTCGGTGAGAGACGTCATCGTGGGCTGCGGTGTGCTTTACGCCTCCTGTGGTGTCGTCGGTCTCTTCGTGAAGGATGCGTTGCGCGAGACTTGAACCGTGGCGGAAGACCGCCTAAATTGCCGGCAGTGACGAAGATTCGAATCCTCACCTCATCAAGCTTCGACCCCTGGTTCAATCTCGCGACTGAAGAGTGGATCTTCCGCGAAATGGATCCGAGCGTGCAGACGCTTTTCTTGTGGCGCAACGACAACACCGTCGTCATCGGGCGCAACCAGAACCCGTGGTCCGAGTGCAATCTAGCGAAATTGGAAAAAGACGGCGTGAGGCTCGCGCGCCGTACGAGTGGCGGTGGTGCGGTTTACCAAGATCTCGGGAACACGTGTTTCACCTTCCTGTCGCCGAAGGAAGGATACGATCGCGCGGTCAACTCGACGATCATCCTCCGCGCGCTCGAGAAATTCGGGATTCGCGCGGAAGCGTCGGGAAGAAACGATCTCGTCGTTCCGATGGAGGATGGCCCCCGAAAGTTCAGTGGTTCGGCCTTCCGCGAAACGCGCGATCGCGCTTTCCACCACGGTACGGTCTTGATGTCCGCGAATCTCTCGCGGCTCGCCGACTATTTGACTCCTCATCCGAAGAAAATGCAGTCGAAGGGTCGCGCTTCGGTTCGCTCGCGGGTCATGAACTTGAACGAGATCGCGCCTTCGCTCAACCACGACTCCCTTTGTCCCGCGATCATCGAAACGTTCTGCTCGCATTACGGTTCGAAGTGCGAAGTCGAACCGCTCGATCCTGTGAACTTGGCGACGATGCCGGGACTGAAAGAACGATACGAAGAGCTGATGTCGTGGGACTGGCGATTTGGTCACGCCCCTCAGTTCACACAGCAGCTCGTCGAGTACTTGTCGTGGGGATTCATCGATCTACATCTCGACTCCGAGCACGGCCGTATCACTCGGGTCGCGTTGTATTCCGATTCGCTGTTTCCCGCTTTGATCGAAGGACTTCGCGACGCCCTCGAGGGTCGTGCCTACACGAAGGCGGGGATCGCCGAAGCCGTGAGCGTCGCTCGCGACAAACTCCCGGACTTCGCGAGCGAGCTCGCGGAGTTCGAGTCGTGGATGCAGAGCCAGGTCGAGATTTAGGCTCTTTCCTGCGTGCGCAGAACGTCCATCGCCTAGAGTTTGGACAGTCGAAATCGACTATTTTCGAGGAGCCTCTGGCGTCGGAATTGTAGGTTCCAGCGCAGCGAGGTTCCCCATGAAAACGACCCTGAAATTTTCGAATTTCTCACACGTCCTGTCAGTCGCTCTTTTCGCGATCGGCATGCTGGCTTCGAGCTCGGTTTTCGCCGAACCGCCGGCCGTCGTCGTCACGCGCTTCGAAGAAGCGATCGACCAGCAAATCGCGCGGCTCGCGCAGATTCCCGTCGTCGAAAAAAGCTCGGCTTGTGAAGCTCGTTATTCACGGATTTGGGCTGAGGGTCGTCTTCGAATCGATTGGTACCTGGGTTATCTCCAGAGCTATACCGACGACGTCGTCGCGGATCGACTCGTTCGATACACGACCGTTCATTCGCTGATGAAGCCTTGTGTAGCCGGTATCGGCGCGTGCGGTTTCGCGAAAATCGCCGATCTCACGGATGACGATGGCCCGATCGTCCTCG
>JAZKJB010000422.1:0-3815 GCA_040384505.1 Bdellovibrionota bacterium
AGCCCGACGTCGGAGTCGAATCGACGCTGAAGGAAATGGGCGTCCCACTCGTCATTTCGGATGGACAAGTTTGGCTCAGGGTCAGCAGCTACTCGTCCATTTTTCGCATCCTCTTCAACGCGACTTATCTCGACGCGAAACACTCGTCGATGGCACTCGACCTGCTGACGAGATCGAAGTTCATGAAAGGGCTACGAGCAGGTCTTCCGACGGACATAAAGATCGCGCACAAATTCGGCGAACGCGGATTCGGTGACGACTTTCAGCTGCACGACTGCGGAATCGTTTACGTTCCGAAAACGCCCTATCTCTTGTGCGTGATGACACGTGGTAAGGCCTTCGACGATCTCTCGGAAGCCATCCGCAACATCTCGGATGTCGTCTATCGCAACGTTTCTGCTCAGTGACGCTTAGATCGCCTCGAGCTTCGGGGCGATCACGCGCGCGAAGTCGGAAGCGTTTCGATAGAAAACGCAGGGTTTCCCGATCGGAGCCTCGATGGTCTGCCAGCCGGCTTTCTTGATGCGTGTCGAACGACCCGACCACACTTGAGTCCATTCTCCTTCGGGTAGCCAGATGCGAACCTTCACGGCGCGCGACTCGAGCACGGGTGCGACGATGACGTCCTGACCGAGATAGAACTGCGTGACCACGTTACGGACTCTCACGTCGTTCGAGTGATAGAACGCCATTGCCCGCACGAGGGGCCAGCCGCGCTCGCTCGCTTCCACCATGAGGCGTTTTCGATACGGCGCGAGCGCCACGTAAATTTTCGCGAACCGCGCGAAGTGCGCGAGGGTTTCGTCATCGGAATCGAATTGGTGATGGAGCTCCGGACGCGAGCCCTCGTGAGTTCGGTATGCCGTCGTGAAAGCATTCAGCTCGGCCCAACGCATGAAAAGCTCTTTGGTCCTTCGGATTCCCGTCCCGTTGATCGCAACGGCCGTATAACCACCGATGTCGCTGTGATTGAGTGATAATCCCGAGAGCCCCCCCGAGAGCAAACCGATCAAACTCGATCTCAAGCCGTCCGACGCATCCCAAGTCGTGAGCTGATCGCCGAGCCAGAAGAGACGCGTCGATGCGGGGCCTCGAAGGTAGCCCGAACGCGAAAAAGAAACGAAGTCGGCTCCGACGCCCGCCTCTTGCGCAGCTTCCTTATGAACGCGCGCCCATTGCTCGGGATATCGATTGTGAAACTCCGTCGCTCGGCCCACGGAAAGTTTCGAGTCGTAAGGCAGAGCTTCGCCGAAGTCGGCCATCAAACCGCTGACTCCGGCTCCGATGACGCGATCTTTGACGATCGACTTCATCCAATCGAACGCGCGAGGATTCGAGAGATCGACGATCGACGCGGGAAACATGATCACGGTTCCGACCCATGCGCGCCCCGTATGTGCGTCGCGGACGAGATACCCCGTGCGCTCGGCGTCGGCGAAAAGATTCTGCTTCGCTCCCGCTTTCTCCGTCGCATCGACCAAGAATGGATTCATGTACGCGAGCGTTCGAATCTTTCGTGCCGAGAGGTTGGCGACGAAACCGGTCCAGTCGGGATAAAGTTTCTCGTCGGATTCCCAGATCCACCAAAGAAATGAGCCGACGGGAAAACCGGCCGCCGCCATCTGTCTCCGCCCGACCCAATCCTGAAGCCAGACGCCTGCGACCGGAGTGCCGTGCGACTGCGCGAGCTCGAGAGCTTTGAGCACGCGCTTCGGGCCACCTTGCAGACCAAGTGTCACACCTTCGTTGAACCAATCCGGCAATGGTTTCATGCGGCCGGTATATTCCGTCATCGCCGTCAGCGCTTCAGGCAAGGAAGATCGTGGAAGGACGTGCGCTCGAACGGTGTCGCTCCTCACCATGAGCGTCGCTCTTCCGGTCCTGCGGAAATCGAAAGCCGCCGGTTCATAGTTCTCGAGGAGGACCGCACGATTTTCGCTCGTCACGAAAACCGGCGAAGGAGCATAAGTCGAAGTCGCATCGCCCGAAGCACCGGCCGCGACGAGCTCGAGTCCACGAAGGAGCGGATGGCCGAGACCGCGGCCGATCCCTTGCTCTCGCACGATGAGAGGAACGAAACGGCCCTTCAAATCGAAGTACGACATTTGCGCGCCACCACCGAAAATGGCTTCGTTCGATTTCGTTCGCACGTGGAGCGCGACGACGGGCCATGTCGGGAGGACTTTTTTCTTGAGGTCGTTGATGTCGCGGTCGACTCCGGTCGGCAGATCTTCGAAGTCGTGTTTCACTTTCATGTCGATCTGGAAATCGCGTGCTTTCGGTTCGGACAAAGTCAGGACGAAAGGGAAACCGCAGCCGAGTCCGCCGAACTCTCCGGTCAGGACCCATTTTCCGTGCTCGGCTTTCACCGTCGCCAGATCTTGTTTTCGGCACTCGCGACCGCGCGGGAACTCGACGGCGAACGCCTGATGATGATCGTCGTAGCGCAATCTCGAGATCACGAGTGTCGCGAACCCGCTATCGGTCGGGGTTTCCCATACGGCACGATCGGGCGTCGTCTTCTCGACGACACGGAAGTTGAGTTTGCCCATGCGGTGAGTGACGAAGATTCGGAATGAAGGAGTCTCGAGGGTCTTCTCGAATGTCGAAAAAATCGACTGCGGCTCTCGTTCGACGATGGGAGCAGGTCCACTCGTCGGTTTCTCGATCGAGCGACCCGAGATCAAGGCGACGGCCGTGAGCCAGAACGCGCCGATTGCGAATCGCCGAAGAGTCTTCATCAATAGAGTTCGATTCGATCGTTTTCTCGGAAGCCCGAGCCGGAGTGGACGATGCCGATCGCGCCGTCTTTACCGAAATAGCTGACGACTTCAACGGTGCCTTTCAGTCGGCCGGGAACTTTTCCGATGAGTGCGCCATTCTCGGGATCGTAAACGTCTTCTCCCTCTTCGGAAACTTTCAAGATGTCGCCGACCATAATTCCCGAAAGTCGACCGGCGTTGAGGAAAATCCGATCACCCTTCACGAGGGCCACGCGCCCTTCCCACGATAGCTTCTCGACCGCTTGCACGATCTTCGGGACGGTCGACTTGAAGGCCTCGGTCACGACGGCCTCGATGAGCTTTGGATCTTCTTCGAGATAGCGATCACTGAACGAACGCTCGGCGACGCGAGTCGTGGTGGACTCGACGTCGGCGGTTCGAGTTTCGTTCATCACGACGGAGCCGTTTTTCGTATTCACCATTCGAAGCTGGATCGTCGCCGTGATCTTCGCTCGAATCTCGCGCACGAGACCGACTTCGTCGCCGATGCGCTTCGCTTTAATGTCGATCACGCGTCCTTCGAGAATTCCGGCGAGACCCATCGATCCGCCGATCTTTCCCATGGCTTCGAGATCGTATTCACCGTTCTTCAAGTACGTCGCGACGTCCTTCGGGAAATCGGCATTCGAGACGATCACGAAGTCGTCGGTTTTTCGCAAGGTTCGCAAGAAAGCCTCGCGAGCCACCTGCGATGCCTTCGCCGTTCGCGTCTCGTTGGAGTCGATGAACGGCAGCACCATGAGTCGCTTTCGCGGGCTCGTGTCGCGCGTTTCGCGCGCTTGATACGGCACGTCCCGAACTTCGACGGCCGATTGCTTTTCGTTCGTACGTGGACTGACGATCGCGCAACCTGAAAGAAGCGAAGCAACGAGCGCGGCCACCATCGAGAAAGTGAATTTCGTTTTCATGGATTCAGTTTATCAACGCTAGGCGAAGGGTCCAAGAGCCAGGCCCATTCTGCGGGCCCATGCAGGCCCATGGTCCAGGGGTGCGCCATGAACAACCTACTTGGTCTTCACTTCGATGGTTAGA
>JAZKJB010000422.1:3825-4466 GCA_040384505.1 Bdellovibrionota bacterium
TTTCGCGGGGCGGTATTCTCCGGCGATCCAGACGGCGGGGCCATCGGCGTCGATGGTGTCGCAAAGGTCGGGGAGCGAGAACCCTCCACCGCCGGGTTCATTGCGGGCCGGGAAGCCCGCGATCTGGACGTTTTTCAATCGCTCCGCGACCGACTTCGCGTCGCCGGAAACGTCCGCTTCGAACGTGACTTCGCCGCGATCGAAGACGCGTTCCTTCAGGCTTTTCACTTCGGTGACGCTTTTCAAGATCCCCGCTTTGAAATCGGCCATCTGGCGCGGAGTGAGCGTCCCGACGACGGCGAGTTTCACGAGGTTCGCGTTCAACGTTCCCCGCTGCCAGGCATCCATGACTTGCGTCGCGAGATCTTTCGAAATCTCCGGGAACTCGCTCGCCGCTTTCGCTCGGATGACCGAAGTCGAAGAACCCGGTTCGGTCGTGAACTGCCGCGAAACTTCTGCGATCGCCCGATTCGTCGCGGGCTGGACGACCTGAATCTTCACTTCGACGTCGAACGAATTCGGCGCGGACTTCGACTCCGTCACACGCACGTCGCCTTTAGCGACCATCGACATCTTCAAGTGTTCCGTGATCGCGACGAGATCGCTCTGGCTCGGCCGCTCGCTTCTAAGTGCCGTCGGCA
>JAZKJB010000422.1:4476-8063 GCA_040384505.1 Bdellovibrionota bacterium
CGGTAACGGCGAAGTCTGGAATCCAAGCGGATTCATCATGTAGAAACCCTGCTTGATGAAGTCGGATTGAAGACGCTCGTGAAGCGTGCGGCTCAGCTGCAGCAAGAGCTGATGAGCTTCGTCTTTTTCCTCGCCCATCCACCAACGAAGCGAGCTTCCGCGGGTCCGATCGGTGAAGACGATCATCGGGACGATCGCGGCGGGTCCGTCGACGTCGCTCAAGAGACCGGCTTCGAGAACCATCTTGCGAAGCGAATTCGTCGACACTTTTAGCTCGACGGGCATCTTCCATCCGTTTTTGTCTTTCACCGGCTCACCGGGATTGACGAAGGGAATGAAGCGGCTCGCTTGCTTGATGATCTTCGCTTCAATAGTGGCTTTACTCTTCTGGAAGCGCGCTTCACCCAAGAGCTCGACGACTTGTTCGCGAGCCGTGTTCGACGTCGCCCATTGAGTGATCTCACGGGAGGCTTCGCCCTGCGACTCGGCCTTGGAAGTTCCTTGAACCGTGATCGTCACGAGTTCGCCGGCCCCTTGCGCCATCGCGGTCGACATCCCGCCGGAAAGAATCGACATGAGAGCCGCGAGCGCGAATAGCGAGAGAAGTCCGCATACGTAACAGGCGAGTTTCGTCGTGGCTTGCATCCTCATCCTTTAACTCCTGATCTCGACGAAGTCCGTTCGTCCGAAAAGTCCGTGCAGGCCCTCGAAGAATTCACCCGATGGCTCGATGCCTTCGGGCTCGGTGACCGACATCGTGACGGTCTTCTTCAGCTCGGGAACCTCGATTTCGAGTTCGACGTTCGTCTTCCCTGGATGTTTCGAGAGAAGAGTCCCGAGAGCATTCAAATGCTCTTTCATGGAAACGTCGATTTTGAACGTCATCTGTTTCGATTTCTTCAACACTTCTTCGAGCAGGCCCACGCGATCGACCATCACTTTGACCGAATCGCCTTCCTTCTCGAGCTTCCCGCCGACCAACACGGGCTGATCGCTCTTCAACTGCATTTCGTGTTTGGAGAACGGCTCGGGGAAAACGACCAACTCGACGTTGCCGCTGAGATCCTCGAGGCGGGCGAACGCCATGCGCGAACCCTTCTTCGTGATGATCTCCCGGTACTCGGTGATCAGACCGGCGATCACGACTCGGCGATCGCCTTCTTGATTCACGAGCTTGCCGATCTCGCAGGTCGTCCAGATCCGCAAGACGGCATTGAACCCGGCCATCGGATGATCGGAGAGATAAAAGCCCAAGACTTCTTTTTCGTAAGCGAGTTTCGCGGCACGGGCCCACTGGTCGCAGCTCTCGAGCTTGACGGTTTCTTTTTCGGTCGAGGCTTCGTCCATCATCGCGAAGAGCGACGTCTGCCCGACTTCCCGATCTTTACGAGCCGAAGCCGCACGATCGAGGAACTTCTCGTAACCGTTCATGAGCTGCGCTTGATGCGCGCCAAAGCCCTCGAAGGCACTGGCCTTGATCAAGCACTCGATGACTTTTTTGTTCACGCGCGTGAAGTCGACCGTATCGAAAAACTGTTCGATCGATTCGAACTGCTTGTTCGGAAGTGACTCCCGCGCCTCGACGATCGCTTCGACGGCACCTTGGCCGACGCCTTTGATCGCGCCGAGCGCGAAGAAGATCACGTCGCCTTTCACGTGGAACTTCCAATCGGAATGGTTCACGTGTGGCGGGCGCACTTCGATTCCGCGAGTCTGAGCGTCCTTCACGTACTTCACGACGTTGTCGGTGTTGCCCATTTCGGTCGACAGAAGAGCCGCGAAGAACTCGACCGGATAGTAATTCTTGATCCACGCGGTTTGAGCAGAGACGACGCAATACGCGGCCGCGTGAGATTTGTTGAAACCGTAGTTGGCGAACTCCGCCATCAATTCGAAGAGCTCTCCGGCTTTCTTCGCGTCGAAGCCTTTGGCCATTGCACCTTCGGCGAATCGCACTTTCTGCGCGTCCATCTCGGAGGCGATCTTCTTACCCATCGCGCGGCGGAGCATGTCGGCTTCACCGAGTGAGTAGCCGGCGATCGTTTGCGCGATCTGCATGACCTGTTCTTGGTAGACGATGATCCCGTAGGTTTCCTTCAGGATCGGCTCGAGCTCCGAGAAGAGATACGTGACTTCGGTCTCCCCGTGCGAGCGACGCGTGTACTCGGGGATCATGTCCATCGGACCCGGACGATAAAGAGCGTTGATCGCCGTGATGTCTTCGAAGGACTTCGGTTTGATCTTCTTCACGGCATCGGTGATGCCGTCGCCTTCGAACTGGAACACCCCTGCGGTATCACCCTTGGTCATCAGGATATAAATGCCGGGATCCGTGATCGGGATGTCGCGCGGGACGATTTTCTTTCCGCGATTCGACTCGATCTGATCGAGTGCGTTTTGAATGTGCGTGAGAGTTTTGAGACCGAGGAAGTCGAACTTGATGAGTCCGATTTTCTCGGCCCATTTCATGTCGTACTGAACGACTTGTTCGCCGTCGGCACCTTTGTACAAGGGTGCGAGTTGTACGAGCGGCTGGCTCGCGATCACGACTCCGGCGGCGTGGATGCCGGCGTTCCGGAGCAGGCCTTCCACTTTACGGGCCAAATCCATCAGCGTGTTGATCTGAGGGTTCTGATCCATCTGCTCTTTGATCCGCGGCTCCATGTCGATCGCTTCATCGAGCGTGATACCGAGTTTTTCGGGAAGCAGCTTCGAGATGACGTCGACTTCCGCGTACGTCATCCCGAGAACGCGACCGACGTCTTTCAATGCCGCACGCGCCTGGAGTTTTCCGTAAGTGATGATCTGCGAGACGTTTTCTTGTCCGTACTTCTGCGTGACGTACTGGATGACCTGCTGACGCTTGTCTTGGCAGAAGTCGATGTCGAAGTCGGGCATCGAGATCCGCTCTGGGTTCAAGAATCGCTCGAAGAGGAGGTTGTAAGGCATCGGATCGAGGTCGGTGATCCTCAGCGCGTATGCGACGAGCGAGCCAGCACCAGAACCCCGTCCGGGTCCGACGGGAATCCCGTTGTTCTTCGCCCAGTTGATGAAGTCCATGACGATGAGGAAGTACGAGGTGAAGCCCATCTTCTCGATGACTCCGAGCTCGAAATCCATTCGCGCGACGTACTCGGGCTTTTTCTCGTCCGTGACGGCTTCTCCGCGGGCCGCGGCTTCTTCGTAACGAGCGTCGAGACCGGAGAACGCGCGCTCGCGAATCTCGTCCTTCGGTTCGGCGCCTTTTTCCGTCTTGAACGTCGGGAGGTGATAAATCGCCTTCCCTTCGTCGTTCTTCAGTTTGAACTTCACGTCACAGCGATCGGCGATTTCGAGCGTTCGATCACAAGCTTCGGGGATGTCCTTGAAGAGCTTCTGCATCTGCTCGGGCGACTTGAAATAGAATTGATCGCTCCCGAGCTTGAACCGTGACTCGTCTTGCAAAGTTTTGTTCGAACCGATGCAGATCAAGACTTCTTGCGCGACCTGATCGTCTTGCGCCAAGTAGTGGACGTTGTTGGCGGCAATGAGTGGCGCGCCGGTGATCTTCGAGGCTTCGATCAAGAACGGATTGATCTTGTCCCACT
>JAZKJB010000423.1:0-3089 GCA_040384505.1 Bdellovibrionota bacterium
AGATCGGCATCGCTTTCGCGAGACCGCCGTAACGCGAGATCTCACGGGAGTGCGTGCGTTCGTAGACCATGCCGACCAGCAAGAAGAGCGCTCCCGTGCTCACGCCGTGGTTGAGCATTTGATAGAGGCTTCCGCCGACACCGTATGTGTTGAGCGCGAAAAGTCCGATCATCACGTAACCCATGTGCGAGACGGAAGAATAAGCGACGAGCTTTTTCATGTCCGGCTGAACCATCGCGACGAGCGCGCCGTAGATGATGCCGATCACGCCGAGGAACAAGAAGAGCCACGAGTAATAGTTCGCCGCCTCCGGGAACATCGGGATCACGAAGCGGAGAAAGCCGTACGAACCCATCTTCAGCATCACGCCGGCGAGGATGACCGAGCCTGGCGTCGGTGCTTCGACGTGGGCATCGGGCAACCATGTGTGAAACGGGAACATCGGGACTTTGATCGCGAACGCGAGCGAGAACGCGAAGAAGAGGAGCGTCTGCGGATTCAAGAGGTCGCCCGCCACGAAGGGGATCTTCAGTTGGTAGAACGCGAGGATGCTCGCCGTGATCCCGCCGGGCAACGTTTCGCGCGCGGTGAACATCAAGTAGATGATCGCGAGGAGCATCATCAACGAGCCGACCATCGTGAAGATGAAGAACTTGATCGTCGCATAAATTCGGCGCTGGCCTCCCCAGATGCCGATCATGAAGTACATCGGAACGAGCGAGAGCTCGAAGAACACGTAAAAGAGAATCGCGTCGAGCGCGAAGAACGAACCGATCATCGACGTCTGCAGGAGGAACAAGGACGCGTGGAATCCCTTCAGCTTCGTGCCGATCGAAGACCAGCTGCCCAAGATCACGATCGGAGTGAGGAACGTCGTCAGCATTACGAGCCAGAGAGAAATCCCATCGACACCGAGGGAATACGAAATTCCCATGTCGGGAACCCAGGCGTACGACTCGACCATCTGGAGAGCGGGTGAGGTTTTATCGAAGAGCAGAAGCATCCCGATACTCAAGAGGAACTCGAACAGCGCGAGAGCGAGAGCGACGGGACGCACCCACTCGCGTTCGGGCATGGCCCAAATGATCAGAGCGAAGAGCAGCGGCAGAAACGTGATGGCCGTTAGCAACATGAGCTCACCTCAGGATCAAGTACATGGTGGCCGCCACACCGAGCGCGATGTAGAGGGCGTATTGTTGGAGATTGCCGTTCTGGAGAGTCCGAGCGGCCGAGCCCATGCCGCGAACCACGTCGGAGACGACGTAGGTCGACTTGTCGATGAAGTTCACGTCGACGTACGCCCAAAGCCCGCGGCTCGCGTGCACGATCGGGTCGATGATGCGGCTGAAGTAGATCTCGTCGACGAAGTACTTGTTCGCGACGAGCTCGTAGAGACCGCGGATTCGCGCGGTGAAACGCGCCGGGCGATCCGGGGCGGTGACGTAGAAATTGAAAGCCAGCAGAGCCGAAAGCGCCGCGAGCGAAACCGAGATCCCCATCAGCGCCACTTCTTGGATCGCGCTTCCGTGAACCGCGCCCCGGGGCTCGCTGATCACCCCATGGAACCAATGTTCGAGCCAGTTGGCCGGGTGGCCCGGCAAAACGGCGCCGAGAACGTGCGGAATTCCGATCCAACCGCCGACGGCGGAAAGAACCGCGAGCACGATAAGCGGGATCGTCATCGAAGGGCCCGCTTCATGTGGATGCACGTCTTTGCCGAAGCGAGGCTTGCCCCAGAACGTGAGGGCCATGAGTCGGGTCATGTAGAACGCCGTGAGCATCGCGCTCGCGACTCCGACGATGTACAGGACGTTCGAACCGAGCGGGCTCGAATACGACTTCCACAAGATTTCGTCCTTCGAGAAGAAGCCGGCGAAGGGAGGCATGCCGATGATCGCGATCCAGCCTACGAGGAACGTCCAATGCGTGATCGGCATGTACTTCGCGAGGCCGCCCATCTTCCGGACGTCTTGTTCTTCATGCATTCCGTGGATGACCGAGCCCGAGCCCAAGAACATCAGCGCTTTGAAGAAGGCGTGAGTCATCAAGTGGAACATCGCCGCACCGAAAGCGCCGACACCGCATGCGAGGAACATGAAACCGAGCTGCGAAACCGTCGAGTACGCGAGGACTTTCTTGATGTCCCACTGCGTGAGCCCGATCGTCGCCGCGAAGAACGCCGTTGCCGCGCCGATGACCGCGATCACGCCGAGCGCGTTCGGCGCAAGAAGGAAAAGCGGGTTCAGGCGAACGATCATATACACACCAGCGGTGACCATCGTCGCCGCGTGGATGAGCGCGGACACCGGCGTCGGGCCGGCCATCGCATCGGGCAGCCAAACGTACAGCGGAATCTGCGCCGACTTGCCGGTCGCGCCGACGAAGAGGAAAAGGCAAGCGATCGTGATCGGCCCCGTCCAGCCGACTTCCGCGACTTGCGGCAAGCGAGCGATGATCTCCGAGAAGCTCACCGTTCCGAATAAGAAGAACAAAGTGAAGATGCCGAGCAAGAAGCCGGCGTCTCCGATTCGATTCGTGATGAAGGCCTTCATTCCCGCCGCGGCTTTTTCCGCGTCGGTGAACCAGAAGCCAATCAAGAGATACGAGCAAAGGCCGACGCCTTCCCAGCCGACGAACATCAAGAGCAAGTTGTCGCCGAGGATGAGCAAAAGCATGTTGAACAAGAAGAGGTTCAAGTAAGCGAAGTACTTCGACGGGCGCTCGTCGTGCGACATGTACCCGATCGAGAACAGGTGGATCAGAGTGCCGACGCCGGTGACGACGAGGACCATGATCGCGCTGATGTGGTCGATCACGAAAGTCGCGGGAACGTCGAGGTCTCCAAGCGAGATCCACTGGAAGAAGTTCGCGCTCACCGCTTTCGGGGCGTGATGCCCGAAGAGCTTCGAAACCAAGATCACCGAAGACACGAAAGAAATTCCTGCCGCGACGGTCGCGACGGTTCCAGCAAGCAGGAGCGCACAGCCCCAGAGCCAACGATTCCGGGCCAAGCAGGACCTCCGATCCCCGGGTCACCAAAAAGGATAGCCGTGAACACCGTACCAGACGGGAGGCGGGGATTCAAATGA
>JAZKJB010000423.1:3099-10330 GCA_040384505.1 Bdellovibrionota bacterium
ACGAAAGAAATTCCCGCCGCGACGGTCGCGACGGCTCCCGCGAGGATCGCATTGTGCGAGCGGAAGCGCAGGCCGTTGAAGAGGAAGCCCACGAGCGGAGCCAGAAGCAAGATTGCGAAAAGCACGTTGTTGTTCATTTCCTCGCCCCTTTAGCCCTTCAGATGTTCGAAGAAACGAATGTTCACTTCACGGAACTTCTTGAAGATCGTCACCGCGAGCGCGAGGCCCACGGCTGCTTCCGCAGCGGCGATCGTCATCACGAAGAAGACCATCACTTGCCCGTTCACGTTGTCGGCGTAGCGGCTGAACGCGATGAACGTGATGTTCACGGCGTTCAACATCAGCTCGATCGACATCAAAATCACGATCACGTTCCGGCGCATCAGCACGCCGATCATCCCGAGCACGAAAAGCATCGCCGAGAGGTAGAGGTAGTGGTCGAGGCCGACCTTCAGCGCTCCTTCAATCATTGGCATGCGTGCCTCCGGAAATGCGAGAGAGAGTGACGGCGCCGACCGCGATCACGAGCAGCAGAACTCCGATCGCTTCGAACGCGAAGAGGTAAGTCGAGAAGAGCGACGTCGCGAGAGCTTTCGTCGACAGCATCGCAGCCTGAGGATCCGAAGGCGACGGCTTGAACGACGGCTCGGTCGCGAACGTGTAGTTGATATAGACGAGCAAGAGACCGAGGAGCACGCCCGCGGAAGCGAGCTTGAGCCCGTTCGAGAGCAGGCCTTTCGAAAACGATTTCATCTCGTGCTTCAAATCGAAGAGCATGAGGACCATCACGAAGAGAACCATCACGGCGCCCGCATAGACGATCAACTGCACGCCCGCGATGAAGTACGCGTCGAGCGTCACGAAGAGACCCGCGATCGAGATCATCGTGAACGCGAGCGAGAGAGCCGAGTAGATCGGATTCTGCGCCATCACGACGACGATTCCCGAAATCAGGCAGATCGCGGCGAAGGCGTAGAAAAGAAAGTCCGGGGTGCCGAGCAATGACATTCGTTTTCCCTTATCTGTGGCTTGCGACGATCCAGATCGCCGTCAAAACAGTGTTGAAGAGGGCCCAGGGGAGCATCGTCTTCCAACCGAGATCCATCAGCTGGTCGTAGCGGAAACGCGGAAGCGTCCAGCGAACCCAGATGAAGACCCAGAGGAAGAACAGAATTTTCACGAGAAGAACGACGTGGAAGAAAACACCGGTGAGGATCGCGGCCAAGTTTCCAGCGACCAAGTTCTCGGCGATCCATTTCGTCACGACGTCGGGGGTGACGCTGTAGAACGGCAGTTGATATCCGCCGAGATAGAACGTCGCGATCAAGGCGCTCGCGACCATCATGTGCCCGTATTCGCCGATGTAGAACATCAGCATCTTGAAGCCGCCGTACTCGGTGTGGAAGCCCGCGACGAGCTCACCTTCGGCCTCGGGCAAATCGAACGGCAGACGGTTCGTTTCCGCGAAGGTCGAAGCGAAGAAGATCAGCGCGCCGAGGGGCTGATAGAAAATTCCCCAGTTCGGCAAGAACTCGATGGTTCTCGTCGCCCCGAAAAGGCTGAACGAGAGCGGACCCGCCTGTTGCGCGATCATGTCGCGGAACGAGAACGTTCCGTAGAGCATCAAGATGCCGACGAGCGAAAGCGAAAGCGCCAGTTCATAGGAAATCATCTGCGCGCTCGCACGAAGGGCGCCGAGCAGAGAATATTTATTCGCCGAGCCCCATCCCGCCATCAAGAGCGAATAGGCGCCGAGCGACGAGATGCCGAGAACGAAGACGATTCCGATTCCGAACTCGTAGCCCTGGAACAAAAAGGTGTACGGCCCCCACTCGCGCCCGAGCATCATGAACGGCTCGATCGCGATCGGGCACGAGAGCGGAATCGACGCGAACGCGAGCGCTCCCGGAATCAGCGCGACGACGGGCGCGCCGTAGTACATGACCTTCACGCCCTTTTGCGGAAAGAACTCTTCCTTGAAGAGAAACTTCACGGCATCGGCGAGGAGCTGCATGAGACCGAGTGGTCCGACACGATTCGGACCGAGACGGTTCTGGATGAACGCGGAGCCGCGTCGCTCGACCCAAACGAGGATCGGAACCAGTTGCACCATCAAAAGGAAGATGGCGAACATTTTGACGACGTTGACTGTGATTTCGAAAGCGTCTTTTCCCATCGTTTAGTTCCAGTCGAGTGCTTTGGATTTCACTTCCCAGATCAGTCCCACCACGAACAACAGGATGAAAACTCCCATCGCGTAGAGGATGTACGGGCCGTGCCCCGCTTTGACGAAGTCGTTGAACGACACCGCCCAGGGGTACATGAAGATGATCTCGATATCGAAGATGATGAAGAGGATCGCGGTGAGATAGAACTTCACCGAGACTTTGGAGTCTTGCGTCTCTTCTCCCGGGACGCCGCTTTCATATGGCATCATCTTCGCGGGAGTCGGATTGCGCTTGGGTCCCAATTTTCCAGAAACGACGAGCAGAAGGATCCCAAATCCGCCGGTCATGAGGGCGAGGATCAGGGCAGAGAGCAAGCCGGACATTCGGGGTCCTCCGATGCTGATACAGGAAGCAGTTGGGGCTCGCTCGGTTCTACCAACGCAAAAGCGACATTCCAAGTCAGATTGATGAGATGGGCCCGCTTGCTGCGGCGCACATCGGGTGCGTAAAACACGAGCGACGAACATCGACCGCCGTCGCCTTCGATGTCATGATGCCGGACTCCTATGAAGGTCGACACCCTCTCTCTCAACTTCGAAAAATCTCTCGAACGTGCGTTCGAGATCCATGGCTCGGCCGTCGAAGTCACGGGTACGGATTCGACTCTCGCGCTCGCGTTGCTCTTGAGCCAAGCGCACTCGCTCGACATGACGAAGCCGCCTCAGCTCGTGATCGTCCCGACCGCGAAAGAGGCCGAGCTGCTCGAGCGGCACCTCTCTTTTTTCGATCCCGAGATCCCCGTGTCGATCCTTTCGGCGTTCGACGTCTCGCCGTATTCGGGACTCTATCCCAATTCGCGCGCGATCAGTGCGCGTGTGCGGTGGGCTCATGAGGCGCAAAACCCCGGACTCCGTCACGTCTTCATCGCGCCGATCGCGGCCCTTCTCCAGCGGACGATTCCTCCCGAAGTTTTGAGAGCGAAGACGCTGCGCTTTGCCAAAGGCCGCGATCTTCCCGCGGAACTTTCCCGCGCACTGGGCGACCTCGGTTACCAATCGGTTCCGGTCGTCGAAGACGAGGGTACGTTCGCGATCCGCGGCGGGATCGTGGATATCTTTTCGCCGGCCCACAAGTGGCCCGTGCGAGTAGAGCTCTTCGGCGACACGGTCGAATCGATCCGGCTCTTCAATCCCGAAACACAGCGTTCCGAAGCGCAGCTCGAGTCGTTCACGGTCATTCCGCCCCGAGAAATTCTCTACAGCGACGACGCTCGCATCCGCGCTTCCGCACGCTATCGAAAGAACATCGACGGCCGCGCTGTCGACGAGACCGATCGCGACGTCGTCTTGCAGTCTCTCGTGCAAGGCCAGCTCTTCCCGGGTCTCGATTTCATGGTCGGCGACTTCTACGACCACTTCACTTTGCCCGTCGATCATTTCAAGAAGTCGACGGTTCAAGTCTGGACGGTGAATCCCATCGAAGTGGGCCGTGAAGCCGATGCGCTGATCGAGTCGATGAAGCGCGAACATGTCGAAGCCGCCGATCAAGCTCTCCGGCCGGATGTCGCCGATCTCTTCGCGCCGTTCGAGAAAATGTCTCGGGAGTGTTTCATCCGCTCGATCGCACTCTCGAAGATCGAGTTCAGCGACCGCCCCCACGAGACCGACGAAAAATCGCACGCGATCACTTATCACGTCTCCGAGCTCAAGGTGCCGCCGCCCGCGTCGGCGAATCCCGACGCGACGATGGACGAAATGGTCGCGCGAGTTCGCACGTGGAAAGAAACCGGTTTCGCGGTTCTGATCGCGGCGGGAACTCAAGCCCAGAGCCAGCGACTCGCTTCTCTCTTCGAGAGATCGGAGCTCGAGAGCGTCACCGTGAAGGAAGACGACTTCGCACTCGCCACTTGGATTTACGAGCAGCGCATGCGCGAGCCACTCGTGCACATCGTTCCGCGAGCGCTCGGCGAAAGCCTTCGCTTCAACGACGAAAACGTCGTCTTCCTTCGCGACGAGGATTTCTTCGGTCGCAAGCAGCGGCGTCGCGACTACAAGCCCAAAGGGACGCTCGTCGAGCGAACGCACGCGCTCAGCTTCGGCGACCTGAATCCCGGCGACGCCGTCGTCCACGTGCTTCACGGCATCGGGACTTACGAAGGCTTGAAGGTGATGCCGATCGGCGGGATCGACGCAGAGTTCATCACGGTCGGCTACAAAGACGGCGACAAGCTCTATCTGCCGATTTACCGGATCAATCAGATCCAAAAGTACTCGGGACCCGCGGGCGAAAAGCTGATCGACAAACTCGGCGGCACGCAGTGGCAGAAGGTGAAAGTCCGCGTCCGCAATCACCTGCGGGAGATCGCTGGCGAACTTCTCGAGCTCTACGCGAAACGAAGCCAAGTGCATCGCCCGCCGTTTCCGTCAAACGACGACGACTTCACGAAATTCGAAGGCGCGTTTCCCTATGACGAAACGGACGATCAACTCAAGGCCGTCGACGACATCGTCCGGGACATGACTTCCGACAAGCCAATGGATCGCTTGGTCTGCGGCGACGTCGGCTTCGGAAAAACGGAAGTCGCCATGCGTGCGGCCTTCAAGGCCATCGAGGGTCGCAAGCAAGTGGCGGTTCTCGCGCCGACCACCGTGCTGTCGTTCCAACATCTCGAAACCTTCCAGAAGCGATTCAAAAATTGGCCTGTCACGATCCGTGCTCTGAACCGTTTCGTCGCGACGGCCGACGCGAAAAAGACGATCGAAGAAGCGAAAGAGGGCAAAGTCGACATCTTGATCGGCACGCATCGGCTCCTGAGCAAGGACATCGGATTCAAAGATCTGGGCCTGCTCATCATCGACGAAGAGCAGCGTTTCGGCGTCACGCACAAAGAGCGCGTGAAAAAGCTGAAGACGAACGTCGACACGCTGACTCTTTCCGCGACGCCGATTCCTCGAACGCTCAACATGAGTCTCGTGGGCATGCGCGATCTCTCGATCATCAACACGCCTCCGATCGACCGTCTCCCGACGCGAACGTTCGTGACCAAGTTCGATCGCGAAACGATTTCGAAAGCGGTCGCGGCCGAAATTCAGCGCGGCGGCCAAGTCTTCTTCCTGCACAACCGCGTCCAGAGCATCTATTCCATCGCCGACGAACTTCGCCAGATTTGTCCGGATGCGAGAATTCGCGTCGGCCATGGACAGATGGAGGAAGACGAGCTGGAAAAAGTAATGGTCGCTTTCTACCATCACCAAGTCGACGTCTTCGTCTGCACGACGATCATCGAAGCCGGCATCGACAATCCTCGTGCGAACACGATGTTCATCGACAACGCCCACGCGTTCGGCCTGAGCCAGCTGTATCAGCTGCGTGGCCGCGTCGGCCGAAGCAAAGATCGCGCTTACTGCTATCTCTTGATCCCCCCGAACCGACGCCTCGAGAAAGACGCGCAAGAGCGCCTGAAGATCATCCAGGAAAACACCGAGCTCGGAAGCGGCATTCGAATCGCGCATCACGATCTCGAGCTTCGGGGCGCTGGCAATCTTCTCGGCGAAGATCAGTCGGGACACATCGACGCCGTCGGCTACGAAATGTATCTCGAGCTCCTCGAGGACGCGATCAAAGAGGTCAAGGGCGAAGAGGTCGTCGAGCAGATCGAGCCCGACATCAACGTTCGAATCCCCGCGCTCATTCCCGACAACTACATCGCGGACATTCGCATTCGTCTTTCGTATTACAAGGCTCTGGCGAAGATCACGTCGCCCGACGACATCGACCGCATCGAAGAAGAGCTCACCGATCAATTCGGAAAAATTCCCGATCAGGTTTTGAACTTGATGGGCTTGATGCTCATCCGGCATCACTGCAAAGAGCTCGGAATTCGCGATCTCTCGTCGGGACCCAAAACGGTTTCTCTCGCCTTCACCGAGAGAACTCCGCTTCCGCCCGACCGAGTGGTTCAACTGGCGCAAAAAGAAAAGCAGAAGTATTCCCTGACACCCGACATGCGTCTCAACATCCGCCTGAACGCGATCACGTGGCCGAACATCTACGACGAGCTCTTGTCTCTGAAAAAACTTTGCGATCCCGACCGCCCGATCACGCCACCGCCCGCGCCAAAGGGAAGTCCGATTCGATCGCTTCGGCGTTAGTTCTTCTTCGCCGGCGGGGCGAGCTCTGGCTCCGTGCCCGGAAGCCGCACTTCCTCGAGTACACAATATTTGCGTCTGCATTTGGCGACTTCGGTACGATTCGACTCCGCACAGTCGACGGTCATATGGTTTCCCGAAGCTTTCTTCGCCTTTTCGCATCTCGCGTTGATTTTCTTCACGTACTTCTCGTTCGCGACGTCGTCGAAGCCACACGGAGCATGGCACTGGATGAGAACGCAGTCCGAATCCGCTTTGCATCTGCGTTCGCTTCGCTTGGAAACCTCTTTCGGCCGGCTGACTAAGGCGCGGACGTCGGTTTTCGCCTCCGCGAGCGAGGTCATCGAAAATATCGCCAAGACGATCCAGACGAGTCCGAGAGTTCTTTTCATGAATTCACTATCGTGGTCTCTTGTTCGAAAGAACAGTCGGCGCGACGCGGAGCTAGCCCTCATCTCGACGAGACGATGGTCTTTCCCGGACCTCGGTCCTCGCGCTTTCGATCGGTTCCCTTGGTAAACTTGAAATTCGAGCATGTTCAATAGACGTACGACTCTCATCTTGGCGGTCATTTTCGGGTTGGTGGTTTCGCCGGCAAACGCCAAGAAGCAAGCTTCGCCCCCGACCAAAGTCGAGCCGACTCAGCCCTCGTACAAGCCGATCTCCGTGCCTCTTTCGGAGGAAGACGAAGCCCTGGTCTCGTCACTGCCGCTTCGAGTGAAGGTCGGTCAGATGATGATGGTCGGATTCATGGGTGACTCGGTCGATTACTCGCTGAAGAAGATCATCGAACGCGTTCACCCGGGCGCCATCGTCGTCTTTTCTCGGAACATCAAATCGGCGCGCCAGATCTCCGAGCTCAACCGAGAAGCTCAAGCAATTTCGTTGCGCGAGAGCTCTCTCCCGCTTCTCATC
>JAZKJB010000424.1:0-6145 GCA_040384505.1 Bdellovibrionota bacterium
GTTGGTCTCGACCAATCTCGATTTGCAAAAGATCTCGAGTGCCATCGGTCTCCCGGAGGCAGCACTTCGAGAAGTTCATGTGGCCGCACCGGTCGAGAATATCGAAGCCGAGACTCTTCTCTCGACGACGCTCGACGAAGTCGGTGAGCTCGAGGCGCCGGTCGATCGTGAAAGCTCCTCGATTCGCGTCGAAATCCGAAAACTCGACGAAGTTCTCGAGCGCTTGTCCGAATTGATCGTCACGCGCTCGAAGCTGACCAACATCGTAACGAAGTTGGCCGCCGCCGGAGTCGATACTCGAGAGTTGAACGCGACCGTCGCCGAGAACGGGAGACAGCTCAAGAGGCTGAGGACCGCGATCACGCAGGCGCGAATGGTTTCCCTCTCGGAACTTCTTCAGCGTTTGCCTCTCGTCGTTCGCGGTCTCACTCGGGATCCCGCGAAATCCGTCGACATCTTCGTTCAAGCGGGCTCGGCCGAAGTCGACAAGGCCGTGGCCGACAAGATCTTCCCCGCGATCGTGCATCTCATTCGCAATTCGGTCGATCATGCGATCGAAACCAAGAGCGAGCGAAACGAAGCGGGCAAAGACGAGACCGGCGTCATCACGGTCCACTGCGACGATTCCTCGGGAACGACTTTGTCGATCACGATCAAAGACGACGGTCGCGGCATCGATCGCGAAGCGGTCGCACGCAAAGCGGGTTTGCCGGTGGCGAAAACCGACGAAGAATTGCTGAAGCAAATCTGCATGCCAGGGCTCTCCACTCGCGAGAGCGTCAGCTTGACCAGCGGTCGCGGCATGGGGATGGACATCGTCAAGAAAATCATCGAAATGCTCGGTGGCGGCCTCACTCTTTCGACACGGGTCGGAGCAGGGACGACGTTCAAGTTGCGTGTTCCCGTCAGCATCACGATCGTCGACGTCTTGAGCTTCGTCTCCGGGGGACAAATTTTCGTCGCTCCGGTTGCGATGATCGACGAGATCGTCGAAGTGAATCCCGAGAATTTGCCTCAAGCTCCTTCGCTGACGAACTCGGGGCCGCGGGCACGGTTGCTCAACCGCCGTGGTGAAACGATTCCGTTCCTCGTGCTCGAATCGGTTTTGAACGGGCGACCCGATGGAAAAATCCCGACTCGCGCGCTCGTCGTGAATCAACTGAGTGGGGCCGTGGCGTTCGGTGTCGATCGAATGCTCGGGCAGCAGGAAGTCGTCATTCGCCCGCGCGACGAGAGCTTGGTTCGGGCGAGAGGCATGAACGGTGCCGCGGATCTCGGCGACGGGAACCCGACGTTGGTTTTGGATCTAGCTAGTTTGGGCGCGGAGTTCGCCATGTCGAGCGAGGTGAGTTTATGAGTTCTCTCCATGTCATCTGTAAAGTCGGTGATTCCGAGTACGCGATTCCCGCGCTCGACGTCTTCCAGATGGAAGCGTTCGCTGGTGCGACACCTGTCCCGGGCGCTCCGCCGTATGTCACTGGACTCGTTCAAGTGAGAAGCCAGGTCGTTCCGGTTCTGGATTTGCGACTTCGCTTCGGACTCGACCCGCAGCCCCCGACTCTCGAGTCGCGGATCGTGGTCATGCAGTTCGGAGAGCGTCTCATCGGGATCCTCGTCGACAGTGCTCGTGAAGTTCAAAATATCGCGGCGGACGCGTTCAAGATCCCGCCGGGAATCGTAGCCGTGCAATCCGCTGGTTTCATCAAGTCGGTCGCACAGCTCAAAGATCGTATCGTCATGTTGTTGGATTCGGAAAAAGTTATCGGTGTGGAGGTTTCTCATGGCTAGAAGCAATGGCACTCAGGTCGTATCGAGCAAAGCGGCGACGGTCACATTGGCCGAAGACCTCGCGAACTCGCTCTCGAAAACCGCGACGACGACTCGGTCGATCGAAGATGCGACCCAGAGAATCGTGACCACCGGGAACGAAACCGCAGCAGCGGCCGAGCAAATGCGAGCAGCCGTCGAAAACTTCGCGGCCGGTATCGAGCAGACGACGGCCTCGCTCCAAGGATTGGCGCGATCGCAGAAGGACGTCGCGAGTACGTCGGTCGAGACGTTGCGTGGCCTCGAAGGTACGACGACGGGATTGCAAGAAATTGCGGCCTCGGTCGAAGGCGTCCGTCGCGATACCGAAAGCCTCGCGGCCTCCACCGACAAGACCGCGGCCACCATCGAGGAGCTCGCTCGCTCGATCAAAGGCGTGAACGCGAACGCGGTCGAGCTCGCAGCGGCCAGCCAAGAACTGACCGCGGCCGCCACTGAAAGTTCAGTGAGCGTCGCCGACGTCGCGAAGCGCGGCGAGACGAATGCGGCGACCATTCAAGAAGTCGCGGCGACCATCGAAGAAATGTCCAAAGGTATCGCTCGGCTCACGAAAGACGCGGGCGGAGTGAGTGACCGAGTCACCATCGTCGGAACTGCGATTTCCCAGGTCACGACGGGTCTCGATGCCGTCGCGATCGATGCCACCGAAATGGCGGCTGCCGTCGAACAATCGTCGGCGAGCGCCGAACAAATGGCGCGATCGTCGCGCACGATGACCGATCAGACACGCGCTCTAGAAGCGGCCATTTCGGCTGCCGTGACGACGGTCACCGAAATCGCAGCTTCGGTCGAAGAAGTGGCTGCGACCGCCGAGAAGAATGCAGGTGTCGTCGACACGAACGCTTCCGCCATCGAACAGGTCAACCGCTCGGGCCAGGCCGTCGCACAAAGTGCAGAGAGAATCGCGAACGCCTCGGCCGGCGCTGCGACTGCGGCGACTCAGCTCGAGTCGTCGACGAATCAAATCGTTGGAAACGTCGATGACGCTCGTAAAGTCGTCGAGCGTGTCAGCTCCGAAGCACGCGATGGCGGCCGTACGGTCGCGAAGTCGATCGAGGGTCTGACTTCGATCCGCGCGGCGATGTCGGAGTCGGCGTCGGTCATCAAGGCGATGGGAACTCGCACCGAAGAGATCGGTGACATCGTTCAGACGATCAACCTCATCGCGGACCGCACGAATCTTCTCTCACTCAACGCCAGCATCGAAGCCGCGCGAGCGGGCGAGCATGGCCGCGGTTTCGCGGTCGTGGCCGAAGAAATTCGCGCTCTCGCCGATCGAGCGGCTTCCGCGAGTGCCGACATCGCGAAAATCATCAAAGGCCTCCAGGCGACGGCTCGCGAGGCAGTCGCCGCGAGCGTGAGTGGAATGAAAACGGCAGAAGAAGGCGGACGTCACGCCGCCGAAGCCGAGCGCGCACTTTCGGTCATCCTCGAAGGCGTCGGTAACGTGTCGGTCGCGGTTCGCGATATCGAGAAGGCAACCAACGAGCAAGTGCAAGCCGTGAAGACGGTGACTCAAGCGACGAACAAGATGGCCGACGAAGGTCGCCAGGTCGCGCGCGCCGCAGCCGAGCAAGTGACCGCCACTCAAGATCTCATTCGAAATGCGGTCGAGATGCGCAACATGGCTCGACAGACGAGAGACGCGACCGGCGAACAAGCCAAAGCCTTGCGCGAACTCGTCAAGAATCACAATCAACTGAACTCGAATGCCGGCGCCGTCCTTCGTGGTGCGGGCGAGCAAGCTTCGGCCGCCGACCAGCTCGCGAAGACGTCGCTGAGAATGCGGACGATCACGCAGCAGACGAGCACCGCGGTCGTCGAACAGGCTCGCGTCCTCGGTGAAGTTGCCGTTTCCGCGAAAGAAGTGATGGAGTCGACTCGAAGGACCGTCACGGGACTGATCGAGCAGTCGAGTGGCGCAGCGGAAGTCGCGAAAGCGATGGACGACGCGAGAAAAGAAGCCGCTCAAACCGCACGAGCGGTCGCCGAGCAAGCTCGTGCAGCGAAAGAAATCGAATCTTCCGCTCGCGAAGTCGCTCGCTTCAGTCTCGAAGTCACTCGTGCGACCGAAGAGCAGGCCCGCGCCGCTTCGGAGCTCGCTCGCGAAGGCGATGAAATTCGTCGTATCGCGCGCCAAAGTGCTCGGGCCATCGGTGAGCAAGCGGAAGCCGTGAGTTCATTGGCGGCCTCGGCCGTGAAGCAAACTTCGGGTCTACAGCGAATCAGCAACGAGATGATCGGCCAGAGCAACGCCGCGACCGAGCTCGTTTCGACGCTCTCGACCGTTCGGACTCAATCTCGCGAGCTTTCGGCGGGCATCACACAACACGTTCGTGGCTCGGCGAATATCGCGACCGATGCGAATCAACTCTCGAGTCAGATCGCACGAGTCAGACAAGAAACGACGGAGCAGCTCGACCGCGTGAACTCGATGATGTCGTCGCTTCGCCGCCCGACGGTTCAGAGTCGGGAATATCAGGGGCGGACATGACCTCCATGGATAGCTTTTCGCTCACCGATGCCGAGCAATCTCGTTTCGCACGAGTGCAGCGCTTCGGTGTGGACGGAACAAAGAGTATCGCTGAACTTCTCGAGATGCTCACCGACCCCAGCTGGGTCGTTCGACGATCCCTCGTCGATGCGCTCGCGCGTCTCGGTGAGAGTGCCGTCGCACCTCTGATCGATTTGCTCCGTCATAAACGCGATAGCGAAGCGAGAATCGCGGCCGTCGTCGATACTCTCTCGGCATCGACGGGAGAGGTCGAGAATGCGCTCGCCGCACTCGTCGACGAATCCGACCCCGCGATCGTCGCGGATGTCGCGCAAATTCTCGGTCGCCGGCGTTCTCCGTCAGCGGTCGTGACGCTCGTCGGACTCACCAAGCATAAAAACGACAACGTTTCCGTCGGCGCGATCGAAGCGCTCGGACGAATCGGCGGACGTGCTGCCGTCGAAGCGCTCATCGAGATCGTAGGCGGCCGGAATTTCTTCAGAGTCTTCCCGGCGATCGACGTTCTCGGTCGCAGCGGTGACCCGCGTTCGATCGCTCCTCTCACGGGTCTACTGACAGATCCCACCTACCTGCCGGAGGCCTCTCGTGCGCTGGGGCGTTCGGGTGAACGCTCGGCCGTTACTCCTCTCGTCGAACTGCTCGGCTCCTCGTCGGACACCGTCGTTCGCGTGGCAGCCGCGTCTCTCTGGGATTTGCGCGATCGATTTCAGGAAAAATCCGGTGGCGACGTTCTCGTGATTGACGGACTTCTCCGTGCTCAAGTGAAAAAAGAAATGATCCGACGCCTGAGCCGATTGCTCCCTCAGTCTGATACGAACGAAGCGACTTCGATTTGCCGGCTTCTAGGCGTCATCGGCGACGCAGAGGCGGCACCGGCGCTCACCTTGGCTTTGGACGCGGATGGAGCGGTTGCGAAGTGTGCTGCCGCTTCACTGAAAAAAATCGGTCGGGATGCCGACTCGACCATGCTCGCGGCGATTCGAGAGGGTCCTAGCGAACGGCGCAAGATCTTGCTTCCGTTGGTTTCGAGGGCGTCGGCCGCGACCGAGGTCGCTCTGTGCCTCACGGATTCGGATCCTGAGATCCGTGCCCTCGCTTGCGATACGTTGGCGAGATTGGCTAACCCGAGTGTCGCAGAAAAACTGTTTCCGCTTCTCGAAGACGGAAATCTTCGTGTCGTCCATTCGGCGACGGCCGCGATTCAATCACTCGGCACCGGAAAGACTCGTGAGCTCGCGAAAAGGGCGGCCGAGTCGAAGAACCCGATGGTTCGCCGCTCCGCTTTGCGGATACTCGCTTATTTCGGCGGATCTACGGCGCTCGAACCGATTTTGGCGGGATTGACCGACGTCGATCCGCGGGTTCGGGAGGCTGCGATTCATGGCCTTCCTTTCGTCGACGAATCTGAGGCTCTCGAAGCGCTTTACGCGTCCGCGCGAAGCGAGGTCCCCAGGACCCGGGCACTTTCCATGCGCTCGCTCGGGCAACTCGAGAACGGAAATGAAACGGTTTATTCGCTCCTTCTCGGTGGACTCGAGGATGCCGATGCCTGGACGAGATATTATTCTTGTCAGTCGCTCGGCCGACTCGAGTACGTCCCGGCTTCTTCAGCCGTCGGGAAAATGCTGAATGACCAAGCTGGGCAGGTTCGGGTCGCCGCCGTCGAAGCCCTTTCTCACTTCGACTCTCCCGCGGCACACGAGGCCTTGAGAAAAGCGGCCCTGCGCGACGATCTCGAAGTTCGTCGTGCGGCATTGGTGGGATTGGGGCTCGCTCGACGTGACGAGGATCTCCCGGTGCTTT
>JAZKJB010000424.1:6163-9692 GCA_040384505.1 Bdellovibrionota bacterium
CGGGGATCCCGCGACCAGGTTGATGGCGCTTTCTGCGCTTTCGAATTTTTCATCGGAACGGGCGCTGGCGACATTGAGCTTGGCGGCTTCCGACTCGGACGAGCAAGTCAGCGCGAGCGCTGTGGCGTTCCTCAGTGCGCGACGCGAAGAAGAAGCCACGGAAGTGTTGATCGAGCTCCTCGCCGTACCTGAACTTGCCGAGAAAGCGAAGTCGGCGCTTCTGGTCGCGACGGAAACGCGCGCGGCCGGACTGCTGGTTGCACTCGAGGCCGCCGATCATGAGCTCGCCGCGGTTCTCATTTCGGTTCTCGCACGGCTTCAACGTCCCGAGGCTCGCGTCGCTCTTCTCTCGGCGATGAAGCTCAACAACGTCGCCGCTCGAAAGGCCGCGGCGTCGGCGCTCGCGGCTCGTCGTGACCGTGAAATGATGAGCGTTTTGCAAGAGGCAGCCGAGAACGATATGGATTCCGAAGTTCGTCAAATTTGTACGTTGTTGTTACGGCAGTGAGCCTCGGCAAACGATGAACCTCGAACTTTCACCTCCAGTTTTCTCAATCTTGAGTGCTCACATCGAAGAGAGGGTCGGCATCACGTACACCGCACGTGACCGCGACCTCCTTCAGGAGAAAGTTTCGTCGCGTGCGCGCGAAATGGGTTTCGAATCGTTTTTGGATTACTACTATTTCCTCAAGTACGACGCCGGCGGCGAGCGTGAGCTCAACGACCTGGTCGAAACTCTCGTCGTCAACGAGACCTATTTCTTCAGAGAGTGGCCCGCGATTCGAACGCTGGTCGACTCGTTCATCGTGCCGTGGTGTGCTGAAGGACGTCGTCCCCGAATTTGGTCGTCGGCCTGTGCAACGGGGGAAGAACCGCTCTCGCTCGCGATGCTCTTGGATGACCTCGATCTCTTGGACAAGGTCGAGATCACCGCGACCGACATCAGTTCGCGGGTTCTCGCCAAGGCCAAATCGGGAAAATTCTCGAAGCGCGCCGTAAGAAGCGTGCCGGAGCCAAAGCTACTCGAAAAATACTTGGTATCGACGCCCAGCGGTTTCGAAGTTCGGCAGGATTTGATCTCGACCATCAAATGGCAGCAAAAGAACCTCATGGAGCCGGAGCAAATTCGGCAGCTGGGTTCGTTCGATGCGATCCTTTGCCGCAACGTCCTCATCTATTTCTCCGACCAAGTCATTCGATCGGTTCTCGACACCATGTCGAAGTCGCTCGTGCCCGATGGCGCGCTCGTGATCGGAGTTTCCGAATCGTTGCTTCGATACTCGGGACATTTCAGTGGTGAAGAGCGCGGCGGCGCCTTCGTCTATAGAAAGGTCTCGAACAAGTGACACGAATTCGGGTCCTCATCGTCGACGATTCCGCCTTCGCCCGAAAGGTGATCCGCGAGGTTCTTTCGCAAGACCCCGAGATCGACGTCGTCGGAATCGCGCGAGACGGGTTGGAAGCTCTCGAGAAAGTTCCCGAGCTCCGGCCCGACGTCATCACGCTCGATCTTTTGATGCCGGACCTCGATGGTCTCGGATTTCTGCGGGCTCTCCCGAAGGAAAATGCGCCTCGTGTGATCGTCGTGAGTGCTTCGCCTTCCGACTCCGATCTCGCAATCGAAGCTCTTCAGTCGGGCGCGATCGACCTCGTGACGAAGCCGACGCCGCTTCCCACGAACCGGCTTTACGACATGTCGGCCGATCTCGTGAGGAAAGTGAAAACGGCGGCGTTGGCGCGACCTCGAACGGGCGTATCGGCTTCGCCCTCGCAATCGCCCGCACTTCCGAATTTACCTGCGACGGCCCAAATCGTGGTGGTCGGAACCTCGACCGGCGGTCCACAGGCTTTGACCTCGCTCTTCAAAGCGTTGCCCGCCAATTTGCCGGTTCCCCTCGTGATCGCTCTCCATATTCCGGCGGGATATACGGCTCCGTTGGCCGCGCGGCTGAGTAAGCTCGGGCAAATTCCGGTCGACGAAGCCGCAGACGGCATGGAGATCATGCCGGGACGTGCTGTGGTTGCGGCCGGCGGTTTACACCTTAGAGTTCGAAAACGCGGGGAGAAGTTCTTCGCGGAAGTTTCACGATTGCCGATCGAGGCGATTCATCATCCTTCGGTCGACATCCTGTTCGAGAGCGCGGCGCAGGCGGCGGGCTCTGGAGTGATTGCAATAGTCATGACCGGAATGGGGAGCGATGGGTTCCTCGGGACGAAGGCGATTCGAGAAGTCGGTGGGCGAGTGCTGGCCGAGTCCGCTTCGTCGTGCGTGGTTTTCGGGATGCCTCGGTGTGTGATCGAGGGCGGGACGGCGAATTTCGAAGCCGTACTCGACGAGCTTCCAGCGTTGCTCGTCGACCAAATCTACAAGTAGCTTTTCGAGGACTGGGCGTCAGGGAAAGATCGCCGGGCGAACTTCGCTCTCGGGATCCAGGAAGCGATCCGCTTCCGTCGCGACGGCACTCAGCTGAGACCAAAAGAATGTCGAAACTCCGTTCGTCGTGTCCCAGAGGCGTTCTTCTTCGACTTTGATGCGATAGACGGTGTCTGTGTAGGTCGCAGAGAAAGCACGGGGATTCAAGACCGTCGTTTGATCGCGGACGTACGATCGCAGCTCTTGCCAGAGAACTTTCTTGAGCGCGAAGTACTCGGGAGTAAGAACGCTTTTGTTTTCCGTCTCGAGCTGCTCGAGCGATTTGCAGCGATAGAAGAAAGCGACGAAGGGTGCCTCCGCGTCGATGCAGTCGTTGATTTGCTTTTCGCTTCCGCGGACGCAGTCGCGTCCTTTCGAAAGTTGTTTTCGGTAGTGGTTCGTCTCTCCGTCGGCGGGATTCTCGCTGTTCTGCACGGTGAAGTACGTGTCGGCGACTTCCGAGAGAGTTTGAACACGGTAGGGGACCTTCAATCCGTTGTGACCGTTCTTCGAGAACGCGAGATTCTTGCTGATCATCGTGAAAGAGTGGATGCTTCTCCCGTCCGCTTCGACGTCGAGGAAAACACCCACATCGCCCGGTTGAACTTTCGAATGCGGGATCTTCTCGCAGGCTTTTGGCGCGCCAGGAATGTTTTCGGTGCTACGTCGTGCACTGCTGATCTGAAGACCGCTTTCATCGTGACCGAGAATCGGCGTGTAGCCAGCGAAATAGGCCGCTTCGCCGTGACAGTTTCCGAAGCCACCGACGCCATCGAGCCAGTGCTTGTCGTCGAGTTTCTGGATTTGAGACGTGAGCAACGGAGTGATTTCGGTTTTCGTGGGTGAGAGAGCGGGGATGGCGACCGCGATACGATCGAATCGTTTTTTGTAGTCGGCCAGGTCTTTCATTTCAGCGGCGACTTCATTTTGAGGACCGCTCAAAAAGACGCGGCCCGAAGCCCGAGTGACCGCGACCTCGGCTGTTGCAGCCGAGGAAACTAGAAGGACGGCCATGAAGAGCGTTCGTCCCGTGCGCATGCGGGTTCAGTTCGTCGTGGGGAAGCAGAAGTAAGTCGAGCCGAGCGAAGAGAATGTCGCACCCTTGCGGAACGTCAC
>JAZKJB010000425.1:0-1618 GCA_040384505.1 Bdellovibrionota bacterium
TGCCGCTCACAAGCAGCGAGTGGCGTGTCTGTTGGCCCGACACTCCCATTTCCGTGATTTCGAGCGGCGCGAGCAAAGTGTCTTCGACATCGTCGAGCGAGAGCGTCAGAACGTCGCCGGCGACCACGACGTGAACTTGGGGCATTTCGTGCGAACCGAGGCTCGCGAGCGCTTTGTTGTAGCGCGCTTCTCCGAGAGCGGGACGAAACGCTTCGAGCACGTCTTCAGATGAAACCGAACCGTATCGGTGTGCGACCAGCAAGCCACGAAGAGCTCCCCAGAACGCTTTCTCGCCGATCGCCGCACGAATCTGCGTGTAGAACCACGCCGCGCGTCCGTAAGGGCCGGATGTATATTTCGCGCTCGGCGCTAGCGCTGGATCGCGAATCGCATCGCCGTTCTTGATGTTGAAGAAGTCGCCCATCATGAAGCCAGTTTGTTTTTGATCGTCGAACGTGCGCATCGCTTCCGTCGAAAGCAATGTCGCCATTCCCTCTTTCACCCACAGGTCGTCCCAATGCGTGACCGTGATCATGTCGCCGAACCAGTGATGTCCGAGTTCATGGGCCATCAAACCGAAGTCGCCGCGCAGAGGCTGGCTCGAACGGGTCTCTTCGTTGAAGGTGATGCTCGCGTGCTCCATCCCGCCGCCAAACTCGGGAACGAGAACGATCACGTACTTCTCGTACGGATAGGGCGTGAGTAATTTCTCGAAGAGAGCGATCTCACGAACGGTCTCGTTCAAGATCGCGTCCCACTCGACCTGCACTCCCCGACGCGCCCAAACCGAAACCGGAAGCGAGCCGTGCATGAGCGTCGCACTGACGAAATCGCCTTGCGCGAATGCCATCAGATACGTCGGTTGCGGATTGTCGGTGCGGTAACTCATCGTGCGCTCTTGTCCGACGACGTCGTCTTTCAAGAGACGGCCGTTGGCGATCATGCGTTCGTGTGCCGGCATCGTGATCTCGACGGAGAAGAGCGCTCCATCCGCGGGGCGATCGTTGCAGGGCATCCAAGCGTGAGCACCCGTCGGCTCCGAGCGCGTGTAGAGAACGCGAGTCTGAACCGGGTCGCCCGAGCGCGGGAGGATCATGTTCAAGTTGCGACGACGCTCGTCCGCTTGGCTTCCGCCGAGCACTTGATAATCGATGCGAAGGGAGACGGTTTCGTCGGTCAGCGTGCTCGGCAATTCGACCGTGAGCTTGTGTTTCGCGAGGTCGACGGTAAAAGGAAGCGTTTCGCCAGAGGTGAGAGCCACCTTCGAAATTTGGGCGACCAAGCTGTCGAGCTCGATCGAGCGAAGACTCGGATCGCGCTTCAGCGTGATGGTGACGTTCGCGTCGAGGGTCGCGCGACTCCAGTCGAATTGTCCTTTCAGAGAATATTCGAGGACATCGTAGGGGCGCGGAGCTTCGGTCGAGAAACGTTGGGTGTCGCGAGCGAACTCGTCTTTTTTGTGCTGCTCATCGAGAGCCTCCGCGCGATCGACGGCCGTTTCCGGAATCGGCGGTGCGGCCTCGAATTTCGAGCAGGCCGTAACTGTCAAAAGAACGGCGAACAAGATCGCGAACGTCTTCTTCATCCACGCCGACAGATCCTTGCGCGAGTAGAACTC
>JAZKJB010000426.1:0-7325 GCA_040384505.1 Bdellovibrionota bacterium
CTCTTTGCCAATGTAGAGCTGCGGGATCGTCGGCCAGTGGCCGTAGTCTTTGATGCCTTGGCGGATCTCGGGGTCGGCCATCACGTCGATCGAATGGAACTCGGTTCCGAGCTCCGAGAGGATTCCGACCGCGCGCGCGGAGAACCCGCACATCGGGAACTGCGGCGAGCCCTTCATGAACAAAACCACTTTATGCTGGGTCAGGATTCCTTCGATTTTCTCTTTCACGTTCGACATCCTCGTTCTCCGTCAGGCGTTTCTAATCTGCTTTGACTTGCGTCTTGATGGTGAGGGCATGGACCTCACCGGTCTTCAGTTCGGCTTCGAAAACAGCCATCACGTGACGCTGTTGTTGGATCCGGCTCAGGCCCTTGAACGCCGCACTCGTGATCGCGACTTGCCAATGATCTTGCGTTCCCGTGAGATCGACGACTTCGATCGTTCCATCAGGGTAGGCGGTGTTCAGGCGGGCTTTCATTTGATCCGGAGTCATAGGGACCATAAGTAGCAGCTATCGCCTCGAGGAATCAAGCGTGCTATACCTACGGCAAATGCTCTATGGTTTCGCCGATCCGGAACACATCAAACGCGAGCGCAGCAAGGCCCAGGAGCTGCGCAAGTCCCAATGGTGGAAGCAGCAGCTCGGTAAGGGCGTCTGTTACCACTGCGGCGAGAAATTCTCGAAAGAGCTGCTGACGATGGATCACCTGATTCCGGTCGCGCGAGGCGGGAAGTCGACGAAAAAGAACGTCGTCGTCGCCTGCAAGCCCTGCAACTCGGAAAAAGGCCACAAAATGAAAGTGGAGCAGGTCATGGACGAGATGATCGCCTCGGGCCAGCTCGGGGACGAGATCCCCGAAGGCGAAGAGTAACGAGCGAGCGCGCCCTGTCCTAGGACGCGCCCGCCCGCGGGGTTGGCTTATTTCTCGATCACGGAACAATCGATCTTCACGCCCTTGACGCACTTCACGCCTTCGAGCTTGTAGATCTTCGCGAGACGATTTTCTTCTTTCTTCGAGTAGACCGCGAGGATCGTCTTGAGCTTTTCGGTGTCGTACGCGCTCAGCTTCTTTTCCTTGAGCGTGACCATCGCGCCGATCTTCTTTTTGTAGATGATGTTCGCCGTGTTGTCCTCGGCGCCGGTGATCTTGTTCTTCTTCGCGAGGATGATCTCCTCGATGTCGACCGTGCCCTTGTCGGACTTCTCCAGATTCTTGTCGAAGAGATCGTAGACCTCGTTCGACTTTCCATCGTCGAGTTTGGTGACGACGGCCGTGTCAGCCCAAGCCGACGTCGAAAACGCGACTGTCGAAAACGCAATAGCAGCGAGCGCGAGCGTGTTACGCAAGTTCATGAAAGATCCTCCCCGTATGTTTCCCCGTTTAAAGTTCGTGGACTCTCAAGGCATGCAAAGGAGTGCCAGAAAATGAGACGATCACTACGAGACGGATTCCCTTCGTAAAATCAAATGTTTGGCTATCCGCACACTCTCCCCAGTCATGTCGAGGGTTTCGGCGGGTGTCGAAGGAAGTGTAGACAATTGAGACTACGAGCCGGGGCGGGCGACGTGGGATTCCGCTTGTCTCTCTGTCAAGAATGCACCTCCCAGCACAGGTCTTTACCCAGCGGCAGACGCCTGATAGTTCCGTGCTTTCCCGGAGGAAAACCAAATGAAACTTCTCGCGCTTCTTTTCATGCTCACCTTCGCGCCGTCCGCTTTCGCAGTCGACATCGCCGACATGCCGGCCGAGCTCTCGTGCGTGGCTCCCGCGGCCACGATGCCCGACGTGCGCACCCTCGAGCTGACCAAGCTCGATACGGAAACTCCCGAAAGCACTCTCCGCATGGGTTTCCAAGAAGGAGCGATTCGCGGAGACGTCTACGACTTTTCTTTCTCGGATGAATGCGAAGGCTGGTACTCGTTCAAATTCGACGTCGCCGATCTTCTCGCTCTCAAGAGCGGTGCGGTCGAAACGATTCAAGGTGAATTCGAGTACGACGATCTCGGCGAATTTTTCGAGAACCCGACCGACGAGAACCAACACGACCTCACGGTCGTCACGTGCCGCCTGAAGTGATCTTGCGTTCGAAGTGATCGGATAAAAAAAGCCGCAGGCTTCAGACCTGCGGCTCTTAGAGAATTCTTCAGTGAAGCGTGCGTCCCGCCAAGGCCGCTTCGCTTTCACTCGCTCTCCCGGAAACTCCACCTGAGGGACGGCCGCAAACCCCTTCGCGCCCTGCCTCTAAGCTCCCGGGGAGCCGTTTACATCACATCAACCAATTCGACTTCGAACATGAGGTTCGCGTCCGGTGGGATCACCGTGCCCGCGCCGCGTTTTCCGTAAGCCATCTCCGAGGGGATGATGAGCTTGCGCTTACCGCCGACCTTCATGCTCTCGAAGCCTTCGTCCCACCCCTTGATCACGCGGCCTGAGCCGAGCTCGAAGAGGAAGGGCTCCGAGCCTGCGCTCGTATCGAACTGTTTTCCACGTCCCATCGGTTTCGCGGGATCGTAGAGCCAGCCCGTGTAATTCACTTTGATCGTCTTGCCTTTTTTCGCTTCTTTGCCCGAGCCGGGAATCGTGTCTTGGATCACGAGTTTCGTGACGGCCTTCGGGAGCGGGTCGGCTGCATTGACCGACTTTTCGAGTTTCTTCTCGGGTTTTTTCGCTTCGACTTTTTTCTCGGTTTTCTTTTCCGCGGGTTTCGCGGCATCTGCGGGCTTCGCAGCTTCGGTCGTCGTCGGAGCGGCAGGAGCAGAATCTTGCGCGTTCGCAAGGGTGAGAGCGAACAAACTTGCGAAGATCAGTGCTGCCATTTTCATCCGGATCAACTCCTCGGTGGCTGGACTAGACCCGCGCCACTGAGAACGATGTTAGTCATTCGTTGTAGTTTCTTGCAAGACCGCCCCCTCAACTTTGACATGTGTGTCGAGAGTCGAGGCTTTCGGACTCGTTTCGCCGCGGCGTGGCTTCACAAATCTCAGAGGACGTTTCGGTTCCTCCGAACACGAGGTGTCCATGGACGATAGTCCTGGGGCAAACGGACCCCCTGACGTAGCCTCGTAAGGTTTCGAGGGTTGCCTAACATCACAATTTGTTGCTTTGATTGTCGGTACCGTACCGAAAGCTTACGCTTTTCGCGGGGATGCCCTGAGCCGGACCGCATTATGGCTGCCAGAGCAAGGACGAGCCAAAAGGATTAGTTGAAACGTGGCAAAGCAGATTACCAGCAGTAGTACCGCAGAATACTTTGCGAAGAACCTTCAGCAGGTCGGCTTTTCATCGCCGACGAAGGCGGTTCTGACGACGTTGAAGGAAGCCGTCGACAACTCTCTCGACGCTTGTGAAGAGTCCGGAATCCTTCCCGACATCAGCATCGTCGTCAAAAAAGTCGGAGCCGGCGCCTCGAAAACGTCCGATCTCGTCGAGATCGTCGTCGAAGACAACGGTCCCGGCATCGAGCAAGACGATCTCGCGAAAGTGTACGGTGAGTATCTCGCCTCCTCGAAGTTCGGCCGTGGGCGCGCGACTCGCGGACAGCAAGGGATCGGGATCTCGGCAGCGACGACGTGGGCTCAGCTCACGAACGCGTCGGGCGCGAAGGTCACGTCGAAGACGAAGGGCATGCGCAAGGCGCTGCGTGCGATCGTCGACGTCGATATCAAAGGAAACAAAGGTCTCCTCAAGCACAAAGAGATGATCGATTGGGACAAGCCTCACGGAGTGAAGGTGGAGTTCCGCATCGACGGCCGGATTCAATTGAATGGTGATGGCGGTCTTTTGACGTATCTCGAGGGAACGACTCTCGTGAACCCACATTTGAAACTCAGCTACAAGCTCATGGATGCCGACTGGGTCCACATCGAGCGCGTCAGCGACACGGTTCCCGAGATTCCGGCGGCGACGCTCCCGCATCCGCACACGATGAAGCTCGGGGAGTTCATCACGCACGCGGGTCTCTACGGAAAAATCGAATTCGGAAAATTCCTGAAGACGGGTTTTTCGCGTGTCCAGGACGCGACGTTGAAAGACCTGATCAAGAGTGGCCTGCCGAAGAATCAAATGAGCATTCCCACGGGAAAGCTCTCGCAAGATCAGTTGAAGAACGTTTTTCAGATCATCCAGAAAACGGAAATGCAGGCGCCGTCGACACGGTCGGTGCTCACGATCGGCGAGGAGTCGCTCGCCAAGTCGATCCTTCGTCTCGGTGACGTCGACTTCTTCTCGGTCGTCGCTCGCAAACCGCGCATCGCGGATTACAAACCGGTCGTCGTCGAAGTCGCGCTCGCCAGGTTCTTGAACCGCGGTGGTGGCGACGAGCCGATCCAGTTGCTTCGCTTCGCGAACCGCGTTCCTTTGCAGTTCGACAAGGCCGCGTGCGCGATCACGCAAGCGGTGGAGACGGTGAACTGGCGTGCGTACGGATTGCAACAGTCGAAGGACTCCCTTCCGATCGGCTCGTTCGTCTTCGCGATCTCGGTCGTCTCGCCGTTCATCAAGTTCAAGAACGCATCGAAGGAAACGATCGATTCGTCGGACGAGCTCGTCGAAGAAATTCGCCGCGCGCTCATGCAAGCCGGACAGAAACTCTCGCGCCACATTCGCAAAGAGAGCAAGGAAGCCGATCTCGAGCGCAAGATCGCTCATATCGAGCAGTTCGGTCCTATCTTGATCGAGTATTTGGGAAAAATCGCCGGAGCGAAAGAGCCGCGAAAGAAGAAGGCCGCGGAAGGATTGCGTAAGCTCTTGGGTCGGGACGCTCAGGCTGCGGAAAAAGATCTCTCCGAAGCGGAAGTTCGACTTGCCGCTTTGAGAGACAAGCAACGAAAAGCCGGTCTCTTCGACATTGCGGACTACAACGATGAAAAAACGTTGGCGGAAGGCGAAGTCGCAGAGGTTATCGAGGCCGAAGTCGGCGATGACGAGACGACGATCACGAGAACGCGAATGAACAAGGCAACCGAAAAAGCAGTCGCCCTGGGGAAATCGACGGGCAAGAAAACCAACGGCGACGGCGGAGTCTCGGAGAGTCCGCGCAAACTGACGGCGAATTCGACTTCGAAAGCCGCGGGAACTCAGACGACGGCCAAAGCCGCCGACGTCACGACGACTTCTAAAGCGGCGCAAGCAACGACGACGAAAGCCGCGGGCACGACCGCGAAAGCGTCGAAGTAAGGATTTAGACGATGGATAAAATCATTCGAATCAGAAAGCTGACGAAAGACATCCCGAAAGAAGCGCGGCTTCTTTGCGATACGATGCTTTCCGAGCTCGAGCGCGCGAACCGTCCGGTTCTCGAAGCGGTGAAATGCGCTCTCGACAACTCGTTTTACAATCCGAAGGTGGGTTATCTCACCCCAGGCGACAAAAAGGTTCGAACCGAGCTTAACGTCTCATCGGTTCAGAAGATGGCGCGGGTGATCTTCATGCTCGACCAGCTACTCGGGATGGTCGAGTCGAACACGGTTCGAACTTATCGTGAGCACTACTATACGGCGAAAGGTGTGGTGAAGACCGACAAGTCCAAGATGCTCAAGCCGCTTGATTTCCAGAGCCAAGAAGAATGCGATTCGGTCATCGACTTCATCGGCGACATGCTCGAGGTTTATCGCGAGGAGCTCAACTGCTTCGCGAACGATCGCGGCGGACAAACGTATTCTCAGCAGTTGATCGTTTCCGAAAGTCTTCCTGATGGAACGACGGCGACCATCGACCTTTCGACGCTCGGAACCAGTCCCTATCAGCCGAAGAATCGGCCCCAGGCGCTGAAGTTGAAATTGAAGAAGAAAGTCGAGTTTTGCCTCGTCGTCGAATCCGAAGGTACAGCGGGATCTCTCGTTGCGAACGGGATGACGAAGCGACACAACTGTATCGTTATGGGCGCACAAGGCGTTCCTTCGAACGGAGTGCGCGGTTGGTGCAAACTCATCCAGGAAGAGCTCAAAGTTCCGATGTTTTTCTTCGGAGATCTCGACGCCTATACGATTCAAAACATCTATCGCACGTTGAAAGCGGGCTCTGCGGCTTCTCTCATTAGGAATGCCGATTTCTCGGCGCCGGAAGTCCACTTCCTTGGCGTTCTGCCAGAAGATGTGAAGAAGTACGACTTGTTCTGCTACGACGTGAACGAGAAAGATCCGGCGGAGAACCGCTCGCTCAAGAAAGCGAAAGACGCTCTTCAAAACGATCCGTTCTTCCACGACAAGAAAAACAAGCGCCTCGTGAGCATTCTTGAATGGCTGATCACAAACAAGAAGCGCTGTGAACAGCAGGCCTTCTATTCCGTCGATCCGAACAACAAGACGATCATGGAAGACCTCATCGTCGAGAAGATTAGACGCGGGCATTACATCTAATTAATTTGAGAGGTGTCATACACCTTTTTCGGAGATGTGTTCGAGCTGGCAGCCTCAGGGCTGCCATTTTCTTTTTTAGCATATTCCGTCGATTAGAAATTAGAGCGCAACAGGTCCGCCGCGTTCGATCGCTCGAGCATACGCCGGTCGCTCTCGCAGGCGCGCGAGATAGCCCGAGATCTTCGGTTTTCCTTCGAGGGCGTCCGTGCGCCCGCCGCCGGCTTCGAGTGGATAGCTCATCTGGATGTCGGCCGCCGAAAAGCTCTGTCCTGCGAGATAGGGCCGCTTCGCGAGTTCGGCTTCGATGAATTCAAAATGGTTTTGCAGTTCGGGTCCGTAAGTTTTCGACTTCACCGTTCGCACGATCTTCCGCACGATCGGCTTCACGAAGAACGGAAGCTTCTGCTTTTCCATCATCCCGAAGATCAAAGCCAGCAAGAGCTGCGGCATGAGCGACGCCTCGGGGTACTGGAGCCAGTAGTTGTACTGCCAACGCTCAGGCGTTCCCGATTTCGGTCTGAACTTGGATTCCGTATCGAAGCGGTCGAGAAGATACTCGAGAATCGCGCCGGATTCCGCCATCGTCGAGCCGGATTCGTCGTCGGTCACGACCGGCGATTTTCCCAGGGGATGAACCTTTCGCAACGAAGCCGGCGCCCTCAAGTCGGCACCGCGCTCGTACGGTTTGATTTCATAAGGGACGCCGAGCTCTTCGAGGAGCCAGAGAACACGAGTGGAGCGAGAGTTGTTCAGATGGTGGACGGTGATCATCTCATGGACCTCGTTTCAATCGGTGACTGCGAGGAGCCTAGCCTAAAGTCCATGCTCTAGTCACCTCACGCTCTGGGCAAACCCTTGTCCTAGGGCCCGCCGAGGGACTATTCTCAGTTCATTCTCAAAAACAAAGTCCGTTCGTCCCCGAAGGAGCTGCCACCACATGGCCAAGATCGAAACCACTCCCGAAATG
>JAZKJB010000427.1:0-5565 GCA_040384505.1 Bdellovibrionota bacterium
TTCTGCTTTTGCAATTCCTCTTCCAGCTTCGCGAGCTCCGCCTCTTTCAGGTCGAGTTCCTTCTTGCGATCGTTCAACTTACCGAAAAAGCTGATCTCTTCGTCGGACCACTGACGGAAATCTTTCGGTGGCTCCGCCTTCGCTTCGACTTCGGTCCCGGGGGTATTTGCAGCATCACCGGGCTTGGTCTCGGCAGCTTTTGCCTCGGGCGTCGCTTCCGCTTTCGTCGGCTTCGCGGCGGCGGGAGCCGCCTGAGCTTGGCCGAAGGCTCCCACTTCGATGGAGCCGAAGACCTTGTCCGCGAGATCGGGTCTCATGTAGCCGACGACGCACGAAGCGAGCGCGGCCACCGCGAGGATCGCGGGGAACACGGGAAAATTTTGCCGCTTTTTCGCGATCTTCTCTTTCGAACGGCGCTGAAGGCGAACGGCGAGTTCGGCGCGAACGCGATCTTCGGGAGTTTCCGTGCGGCTCTTCAATTTGAATTTCGGCTGCTTCTGCGAGGAGCCCGCGCTTTTCGCGCTTGCGCTCGCCTTGCTGGCCTGTTTGAAGAACTGGTCGTATCCGTTTTTCATCTCAGTCTCCCGTAATCGCGATCATTCGGCCCGTTTGAAGCGAGTGACGACGAGTTCGTCCATCTCTTTCGCTTCGAGTTTGCGGCGCTTGAGCTTGAACTCTTCCATCTGCCGCTCTTTCAGTTTCTCCAGCGTCTTCGTTTCTTTCGCCGCTTCGATCAAAATTTCTTGCAGGCGTTCCGCTTCTTCCTTCAAACCACGGATCGTCTGCCGTTGAGCTTCGATCCGGTATTTCTGACCGCCGATGAACTCGCTGTTCGAGATCAATGCGCCGGCCTGTGCTCCGCCTTGGCTTTCGAGACTCGCCGAACGTTGGCGGGCTTCGTCCACCTGGTCGTAGTACTCGCTCAACTTCGCGACGGCCCGATCCACTTTCCCTTGCGCCTCGGCCCAATCCCTCTGCGCCATCTCCTCGACCCGACGTCGATGATCGAGCAAGCTCTCCAACGAGAACTCGAACTTCATCTATTGCCCACGATCTGCGCCATCATGTGCTCACACGTTTCGAGATCCGTGGCTTCATCGGTCTCCTGGCGCAGGTAATCCACGATCGCAGGATAGAGACGAATCGCTTCGTCGATCGACGGATTGGAACCTGCGCGGTAAGCGCCGATGTTGATCAAATCCTCCGCCTCGCGGTAGACCGCGAGATTTTCTCGCATCGCACGTGAGAGGCGCACGAAGTGCGGAGGAACGACGTTCCTCATCACTCGAGAGGTACTCGGCAACACGTCGATCGCCGGAAAATGTCCGCGTGAGGCGAGCTTTCTGTCGAGAACGATGTGACCGTCGACGATCGAGCGAACCGCGTCGCCGATGACGTCGTCCATGTCGTCGCCTTCGACGAGAACGGTGTACAGCCCGGTGATGCTGCCTTTGTCTTCGAAAGCCCCGACGCGCTCGAGGAGCTTCGGAAGCGCGGAGAACACGCTCGGTGTGTACCCTTTCGAGGCTGGCGGCTCGCCGGTCGAAAGACCGATCTCACGCTGAGCCATCGCGAAGCGCGTGACCGAGTCCATCATCAAGAGAACATGTTTGCCTTGGTTGCAGAAAAATTCGGCGATCGTCGTCGCGACGTACGATGCACGCATACGAAGGAGCGGGCTCTGATCGCTCGTCGCACAGACGATGACCGAGCGCTTGAGGCCTTCTTCACCGAGGATCTCCTCGATGAACTCCTTCACTTCTCGTCCGCGCTCGCCGATCATCGCGATGACGTTGACGTCCGCGTTCGACGAGCGAGCCATCATACCCATGAGAACGGATTTACCGACACCCGAACCTGCCATGATCGCCATCCGCTGTCCGCGGCCGACGGTCATCATACCGTTGATCGCTCGAACTCCGAGATCCATCGGCTGATGGATCGGTTCGCGATCGAGGGGGTTGCCGACGGGATTGTAGATCAGAGCTTCGTCGTGAGTGTCGACGAGACCCAAGCCATCGAGAGGTTCGCCGAGTCCGTTGATGACTCGTCCGAGCAGCTCGTTGCCGACTTTCACGGTCGCGACCTGACGCTCGAGGACGATCTGCGCACCGAGGCCGACTCCGCGCATTTCACCGAGCGGCATGAGCAAGACGTTTCGATCTTTGAAGCCGACGACTTCGGCGAGGAACTTCGGGAAGCCTTGCGAGGGATAGACTTCGCAGACCGAGCCGATCGTGGCGCCCGGGAGATAGCCCATCATCAGCTGACCGATGACTTGCGTGATCTTTCCCGAGTCTTCGGTCAAATGAACGCGCTCGAGGATCGACTCGTAGCGATTCAGCTGAAGATCGAATGGATCGCGAGCGGCACTACCGGTCATCGTTTCCTCACGAGCTCGTCTCGTCTTTCACTTTCGGGAGTTTTCCAGCAATCGCTTCCCAGAGCTTCTCGATACGTTGTTCGACCGTCGCGTCGACGTTGCCGTAGTTGGTCTCGACGATGCAACCGCCGTCGCGGATATCGTCGCCCGACTCCAGCTTGGCTCGCTTGAGCGGCTCGAATTCCTTCGGGAGTTTTTCTCGCATCTGCTCGACGAACTGGAGGTCGGAGGGCGAAAGTCGAACGGTCAGCTCTTCTTCGCTCTGCGCGTTCTGAATCGCCTGGCTGACCACGTTCAAAATCAGTTCCGGGCGCTCGGCCACTTCATCCATCGCGATTCGCTTCGCCATGTAATAGCAAAGCCGCACGATGTGAGTCTCGTTGTAGGTGACGAGGTCGGCTTTCAGGTTCTCGATCGAAGCCAAGAGCGTGTGCAAACTGCCGACGCTTTGCTTGATGTGATCTTGCGATTCGAGATAGGCCTTTTCGCGACCCTCTTCGAGACCGAGTTGGTAGGCCTGTTGATAGGCGTTCTCTTGAAGATCCTTGAGGCGCGTGAGCGCCTCGCGCTCGACTTTCTCTTCGATCGAAAGACGTTCGAGCTCGGCGACACCCGTCTGCTGCGAAACGATCTTGTCGAGGCGGAAGCCCGAAAGCGACGGATCTCCCGCATGGGCACTTTGAAAGGCGACGAAGTCCGACGCGGTCTTCGAGACCACGGCCGGGAACTTGCGGGGCGTGTAGGCCACCGCGAGTCTGTCCGCATCTTCTTTCGAGAGCACTGACTTCGACATCTAGCGATACCCTTCTTAAACGAGTGCGTCTTCCGAACCACCGCGAGCGATGAGGATCTTGCCTTCGCCTTCGAGACGTCTCGCGACGTTGACGATTTCGACTTGCGCGCCTTCGACGTCGGAAAGACGCGAGGGCCCCATGTTCGAGAGGTCGTCCTTGAGCAGCGTCGCCGCCCGTTGCGAGATGTTCTTGAAGATCTTCTGTTTGATTTCTTCGTTCGCCGTCTTGAGCGCGAGCAGGAGCTTGTCGTTCGGAACCTCTTTGAGGAGGGTCTGAATGCCCTTGTCGTCGATCTTGACGATGTCTTCGAAGACGAACATGAGTTTGCGAATTTCTTCGGCGAGGATCGGGTCTTTCTCCTCGATCCGCGACATGATCGCCTTCTCCGTGTTCTTGTCCATGACGTTGAGCATTTCGGCGACCGGCTGAACTCCACCGAGTGCGGCCTGTTCGACGGTTCCGAGGTTGGCCAACTCTTCTTTCAAGACTCGGTCGACTTCCGAGATGAGCTCGGGTGCGACATGATCGAGATTCGCCATACGAAGAACGACTTCGGCCTGCAGTGCTTCAGGCAAGCGCTTCAGCACTTCGCCTTTTTTCTCGGGCTCGAGATGCGCGAGGATGACGGAAACCGTTTGCGGATGTTCGTGAATGAGGAAGTTCGCCAAGCTTTTCGCGTCGACGACTTCCAAGCTCTCGAGTGTCGGACGCTGCGAGGTCGATACGTTCAAGTGACCGAGAACGCCGCGCGCGCGCTCTTCTCCGAGCGCATCGACGACGGTGTCTTTCGAAGTCACGTTGTCGGAGAAGATGTAATCTTCCGATTCGCTGACGAGCTCGTAGAACTCTTCGAGGACTCGCTTGGTCACGGCGATCGGCACGATCCGCAGCTTGCCCATGACGGTCAAGAGCTTGCGGATGTCGCCGTCGTCCATGCGCTTCAGAAGTTTCTTCGCGGCGTCGGGACCGAGGTAGTTCACCAAGATCGCGGCTTTTTCGAAGCCCTTCAAATTGTCGTAGTCGATCTGCTCGGGTTTCTGGAGGCGAATGGTTGGAGCGCTCATGCGCCATCCTTTCTAACGAGCCACAAGCTGAAGGCGCCGGACGATTTCTCTTCGTCTTTCTCCATGAGCGACATGATGCGCTCCTTGAGAAGCTCGGATTCGGCTTTGTCGGGATCGAGGGATTCTTCCAGGACCGGCAGCGCGCTCGACATGCCCGGGAGCGTGTTGTCGACGCTTTGCAATTCTTCGAGCTCTTCGATCGTGCGTGGCAACATATCCTCCACGGAATCTTGGAAGCTGTCGGTGACCCATCTCATGAACGGGCGGATCACGATGAAGAAGAACATCGCGAGCGCGACCGCGAGGAGCACCCACTTGAGCAACGCGTTCACGAGCTTCTTGCGCTCGAGAGTCGTCATCATCTTCTCGCTCTCCGAGAAGTCTTCTTTCATGAATCGAATGTTCTCGATCTTCACGGTGTCGCCGCGCGCTTCGTTGAAGCCGACCGCACTCTTCACGATCGTCTCGAACTGCGCGAGCTCTTCTTTCGTGCGAGGAGTGTAGACTTCTTCCTCGTCGCCGGCGTCGTTCGTCTTCATCGTGGTCACGCCATCGACGACGACCGCGACGCTGATCTTCTCGAGACCGCCTGCGGCTTCCTTGATGTTACGGACGGTTTTCGGGACAGCGTAGTTCTGCGTCTTCAATTCTTTCTTCACGTTCTGGTTGAAGCCGACCTGTCCCGTGTCTTGCGCGCCCGGGAGATTCGAACGTGCGCCGGGAATACCGGTCGGATTCGTGCGCGATCCATCGAGGGATTCTTCTTCGGTTTGCGTCGAAAGGAGAGCGGTCTTCTCGGGGTCGACCGTCTCTTCGGTCGTCAGCACGTGGCGACTGACGAGCTGTGCGTTCACGCGCGCCATGACTTTGCCTTGGCCGACGACGCGACCGAGGATGTCGCTGATGCGCTCTTCGAGTTCGGCCTGCTTCTTCGCTTGGATTTCCGCGAGCTCGGCACTTCCCGCACTCTCGGGGTTCGTCGTGCGAGAGAGAAGTTTACCGCGCGAGTCGATGACCGAGACACGCTCGGGATCGAGACCTTCGACCGAATTCGCGACGAGGAAGGTGATGCCTCGAACTTGTTCGGGACTGAGGATCTTACCGGCTTGCAATTCGACGACGACGGAAGCGGTCGGCGCCTTTCCTTCTTCGAGGAACGTCTTCTTCGCCGGAATCGCGAGCATGATCTTCGAGCGTTTCACCGCATCGAGTGTATTGATGGCGCGCGTGAGCTCGCCCTGGAGAGCGCGCTGATAATTGATTCGTTGGGCGTAGGAGGTCGCTCCGAAATCTTGTTTGTCGAAGAGCTCGAGGCCGATACCAC
>JAZKJB010000428.1:0-6383 GCA_040384505.1 Bdellovibrionota bacterium
CGAGCGCGTCACGAACAAGTAAGTTTTCTCGGTTTTTCGCTCGCGGAAGTAGCCCTGAAACTTCGCCGCCGCCTCGTGAGTCTTAGCGAAAACGATGACACCCGTCGTAGTTCGATCGAGGCGATGAATGATGTGGAGCTTTCGCCCGAGCTGACTTTCGAAAAGCTCAATCAGGCCGTGTTGCACGTACGCTTCGTTGCCGGCTTTGGAATCGTTGGTGTGCGACGAAATCCCATATGGCTTGTCGATGACGACGATCTCGTCGTTTTCGAACAAAACCTTCAGCAGAGGATCGTGCAGCCGGATGAACTTCACTTACTTCACTTCGCGAACGGGAACCGCGTAGTTGCAAGCATCCGCGTGACCCGTCTTGAAGACGAACCAGGCGTTCGGAAGTGTGCGACGCACTTCGATCAACTGCGAGAAAAGCTCGGTGTCCGTGCGGAGCACTTCTAAGTTCAAGCGTTCTTCCGAAGGCAGTTCGCTTCCGAGGTGAATCGATTTGATCGTGACGGGCTTTTCACCTTTTTCGGTGTCGTAGAAACCGAGAGGTCCGTGTCCGCGAGGGAGTGAAGCGAGATGTTCCATCCCCTGCAAAACGCGCCCGACGATCGCGACGTTGCGGTCGAGATGGCGAGGGGCGTGGCCGATCACGACGTAGAGCTCGGTTCCGTCGCCGCTGTCGGTTTCCATGCCTCTTCCGACTCCGAGGACGCCGTAGCAGTGGAGGAGCCACGTTTTCTTTTGCTCTTTGTCGCGGCCCGCGGCCATGCCGTTCGTCATGCCGACGAAGTCCGTGTAGACGTCGCGATCGGGCAACTCACGAAACGCAATCTTCTTCGGAGTGTCGATCTCGAGCTCGGGCGGAAGTTTTCCCGTGACGGCTTTTGCCTTTTTGACGAGTCGTGGCTTTTCCGCGTTCGGATCTCCCCACTGCACGACGTAGTTGTCTTGTGAGCGAGTGATTGCGAGGCCGTCCCAGTACTTTTCTTTCGCGAGCGCACGGATTCTCTCGACGTGTTTCGGTGCGTACTCGGGCGAGAGCTCGATGATGACTTTCCCTTGCGCGATTTCGAAATAGAGAAGGTTCTTCTGCTCGGGCTTCCGCCAATCCGAGGGCTTCGAGATCGCGACGAGTTCAGCGGTGCTGGTGGGTTTTTTCGGCGTCGCCGCGGGGCCAGGCGCGGAAGCCGTCGCGGCGCCGGGAGCAGGAGTCGACGCTGGAGTGGGCGCCGGAGTCGGCGTGGCCGCGGCGAAGGCCAAATGCGAAACTAAGCTTACGGGCAAAAGCATTCGAAGCATGGCTCGGGCTCCTTCGGGGTGCAGGCTTTGTCGAAGATAGAAGTCGTATCTGGCACGTAAACGGAAGCCAAGGGTTTAGCGGGCTCTGATGGATTTAGGCGGATGAGTTCTGCATCGGAACTTGGCCCGGGCCAAGTTCCGCCTTACGGTTGAACGGTATTGACATCGATCAGCTACTCGTTTAACTTTGACGAATGAGCGTTAAACTTTCCTCAAAGTATCAGGTCGTCATTCCCGAAGAAGTGAGAGCCGCCCTCAACCTTACTCCCGGGATGCAAATCGATGTCATCGCCAAAGGTTCGATCGCGTACCTCGTCCCTGTTCGCTCGCTCTCCTCCGTCCGGGAAAAGGTAGCGTCCTATTTGAACAAATCGGATCGCGCCACCTTGCGGGATAAAAAGGACCGCAAAGTCTGATGGTCGTCGATAGTTCCGTTTTTTTAGAGATACTCTCTGACGGGCCGCTGCGCTCGAAATGCGAACGCGCGATCGATGGGAAAGAGGTCGTCGTACCGACACTCGTGCTTTTTGAAATCTACCGCAAGCTGAAGAGCCGGACGACAGAAGACGATGCACTCTCGGCCATTGCAGCGCTCCGACAATTTCGAGTCGCAGATCTTACCGCCGAAACGGCACTTCTAGCTGGGGACCTAAGCCTCGAACACTCCCTACCGATGGCGGACAGCTTCGTACTCGCGCATGCAATGGTCCTTGGACTGAAGCTCGTGACACTCGACAACGACTTTAACGGAATCGACTCCGCGATCGTCCTCCGATAAGGCGAACTTGGCCCGGGCCAAGTTCCGCGAGAAACCCCTCCACTCCGCAGCATGTCTAGATCCCGAAAAGACCCGAGCGGCGGTCTTGGGCTATTTTCCCCATCATGAGTAAACTCAATAAATCGTTCGGACTCTTCGCGCTCTTCATCTACGGTCTTGGCGACATTCTCGGTGCCGGGATTTATGCCCTCGTCGGCAAGGTGAGCGGACATTCCGGGGTCTATGTCTGGATATCGTTCGCGGTCGCGATGGCGATCGCGGCACTCACGGCGATGGCCTACGCGGAACTCGCGAGTCGGTTTCCGAAGAGTGGCGGGGTTTCTAACTTCGCCAACGAAGCCTTCGGAAACAAAACGATCACGTTCACGGTCGGCTGGCTTTTGCTCTTCTGCTCGATCGTTTCGATGGCGACTCTCACCCGCGCCTTCAGCGGGTATGTACATCAGTTCAACGATGGCATTCCTCACATCTTGATCGCGGGGCTCTTCCTTCTCGCCCTCACCGCGATCAACTGGCGCGGGATCGAGCATACGTCGCGAGCGAACATTCTCGCGACGACGATCGAAGTGGCCGGGCTTGCTCTCGTCATCTATGCCGCGATCTATTTCATCACGTCCGGCCAAAGCCCTGCGGCAACCGCGCAAGCGAGCGCAGCAGCCGCAGATCCCGCGATCGACATTGGTGCGATCTTCCAAGGCGCAGCTCTCGCCTTTTACGCCTTCATCGGCTTCGAAGACGTCGCGAACGTCGCGGAAGAAACGAAAGATCCTAAGAAACACATGCCGATCGCGATCCTCGGCGCTCTCGCCGTCGCCGGAACGATCTACATTTTGATCGGATGGCTCGCGACACAGGTCGTTTCTCCAGAAACGCTCGCCGCTTCTTCAGGCGCGCTCACAGAAGTCGTTCGCGCATCAGGCTCGGGCGTACCGGTGGGAATTTTCAAGGTGATCGCTCTCTTCGCGATCGCGAATACCTGTCTGTTGAATTTCATCACGTCCTCTCGCCTGCTCTACGGAATGAGCGAAGAGGGCGTCGTGCCGAAACTTTTCGGTCGCGTGCATGAGAAATTCAAAACGCCGACGTGGGCGATCGTTTTCGTTCTCCCGATCGCGCTCGTTCTCGCTGTCATCGGAGATCTCGCGTTCCTCGCCTCGACGACGAGCGTTTTGATTCTCGTGGTTTTTTGCGCGACGAACATTTCTCTGTTCGCGATCAAACGCAGGAAAGAAGCTTGGGATGGCTTTTCGGTTCCGGCTGCGATTCCGGTCTTGGCTCTCGTCGCGAACGTGGTGTTGATCTCGTTCGCGAAGACCGCGTCACTTTTGACGGCGCTCGGAATCGCGTTCGTGGGCTTGCTGCTTTACTGGCTGTTCATCAAGTCGTCAGGACGAACGAAGCTCGACGTCGCAGCCTCGAGGCCTTGATCACCGACACCGGACCGGCCATTCGGTGACGCCGAAGTCCATGTCCAGAATGATGTGGCGTTCGGGATCCGAGACGTAACTCACGATCAAGCGCAACATGTCGTCGTCCACGTGACCCCAGAAGATCGCCTCTCGCCGGCGGTACGTTCCCGGAACTTCGAACATGACTTCTTGATCGAGCTCGATCGGTGATGGCACGACTCCCGCCGAGCAACCGACGTTCAAGCGCGCACCGTCGTTCGACACGTGAAACTGCGCGCGGGCGTTGCCCCAGATTCCTTTTTTTAACTCACCGATGGGTTCTGGCGTGGGCGGTGGGGCGGGCACCGTTTGTTCGACCGCTTGATCCTCTTCGGGAATGTTCGCTTTGTCGTTTTTGAAGACGCCGCACGAGGGAATCGAGAAGAGGGCGAAAAGAAGAACGATGATGACGAAATGTCTCTCCCCCAAGTCCCCTCCTCCCCCATTATGTTCAGGCGAATGGAGTCGGAACTCTTCACCAGGGGGTGAAGTTCTTATGACAACTATTTCTTCGCGGAAGCGCGCAACTTTTCGATCATGCACTTCTGAAAAGTTTCGAGCGAGGTCGTCTTTTCCAAGCACTCGAGGCTGGTCTTTTTGGCGGCTACCGAAGTTTTGAGATGAGCGATGGCGTCGCTCTTCACCTTCACACAGCCTTGAGCGTTGTAGAGTTCGGGTGTTGCCGCCGTAAGGCAGTTCAACAGTTTCTCTTCACGATTGAGTTCGGTCTCGAATGACTTCTTCATCAGAGGCTTCGACTTCGCGAAATCCGGGGCAGCGGCCTGTACGTTCATTCCAGAGAGGACGATCAAAAGCAGCAAGAGAAGTTTCGTCATTTCGGCTCCTTGAGCCCGATGTTCGCAATAGCCCCAGGCGTAGGTCAACGAGGGAAGTGCTCGACCGGGCGTTTCAAGACGGGACACTCCCCTAGGGAAATGCGTGCCTTCGCGTTCGCATGAGCTATCCTGAACATCTTAGGGGGCTCCACTTTGAGGATCCCATGGATCGTTCTCTTCATCCTACTCCTCGGCCCGGTGGCCGAAGCCCGCATCGAAACCTGCGCGTACGATTCGCTCGGCCTGAAGCGAACTCCAGCGCTGGAACAATTTCGCAAATTTCTCGACTCCGATCATGTCGGCCTCGCCAACGAAACCGCGGGTTCTTATGTGATCCTCGATCTCTTCAGCGATCACATGACGATCGCGTTCTATACGTCGGGACTGTTCGATCTCGTGCCGATCAAGCGCGAAGGACCGGTTCAGTTTTGCGACGTCGATGGTGCACTCGAGATGCGCGGGCTCGAGCGAGTGCAGAAGATTCGAATCGTCGACGGCAAGCTCGTGATCGACGAAGGCGGGCCGAAGAAGACCTTCGTCAAAGGCGAAATGCCGGCTCCACTCGCACGACTCCATCACTACCAAGGTCGCGCGGTTGCGGCCGATCCGCGTGGCTCAGCGCCGCATCCTTGAAAAATTGCGACTACCTCGATCAATAGGTTCGAACTGGCGCTAAAGGTTCGAATTGGCAAAGCAATCCGCCGTTTCATCCTCAAACGTGATACAGTCATGCGCTGTCACTCGACACATCAACAAGCCGAGGAGCCTTCCGCATGACGACCACTCTCATCCTCTCGAATCTTTCGCCCGATATCTCGTCTTCCGCTCTCGAAGACATGTTCTCGATCGTCGGAAACGTTCGCTCGGCGACCGTTCTCCAGGGTGGATTCGCACAGGTTGAAATGGCGACGCCGGAAGAAGCGAAGAACTGCGTGCTCCATTTCGATGGCCAACGTTACGAAGGCGTGACGCTCGTCGTTCGCCAAAAGCAAGCTCCCCGCCCTGCGACGGTGCGCCCGGTCCTCCGCCACCGTGCCGTGGCCAGCAAGGCCCTTCGCCGCGCGATCGCAGCCGTCCCGAAGAACTGATTTTCCTTTCTACTCTCGGTGTCGACTCGGTCGACACCGATTCGCGCGCAAAGCCCCCCACTTTACAGCTGACATGAGTATTTTCTGGCCCCACGATTGCTCATCGGAGTGGGGTCATGAATCGCCTTAAAGCACTGCTTCAAATTCTGATCTTCGCCATGAGCCTCCAAGCTTCGGCGGCACTTTCCGAATCGGGTGTGTTCGCCCATCGTGGGTATTCGAAAGCCTTCCCAGAAAATACTTTGATCGCGATTCGCGGAGCACTCGATCTCGGCGTACAAGGCATCGAGATCGACGTTCGCCGAACCAAAGATGGCGAGCTCGTGTTGATGCACGACTCGTTCGTGAATCGCACGACGAATGGCTCGGGCCTGATCGACATGATGTCGTTCGCGAAGGTTCGTTCCCTCGACGCGGGCTCGTGGAAGGGTCCGCAGTATAAAGGCGAACGTGTGCCGACTTTGCGTGAAGCGCTCTCGATCATTCCGAAAGACATCTGGATCAATCTTCACATCAAAGATTCGAAAGTCGTCGGCGCCGTCGCGAAATTGATCGTCGAACTTGGACTCCAGGATCAAGCGCTGATCGCGTGCAGTGAAAAAGACATCGCGCTCGTGAAAGCGATCGATCCGGCATTGAAGACGGTCAACATGACTCGCGGAAAGAACTACGTGGATCGCTCGAAGGCCAATGGAGCTGATTGGCTTCAGTTCCGCGATGACGACGGATTGGCTAGCGCGACCGATCTCGCTCGTGCGCGCGCGCTCGGATTGAAGTCGAACGAATGTGAAGTGAGTGATCCGAACGCGATCGCCGAGCTTTATTCGCGCGGGATCGATTTCGTCATGTCGGACGATGCCGCGACTGCGGTTCGCGTTTACAACGAGCTTCGCTCGAATCGCTGAACCGAGCGCCCTTCCGAGAGGGTGCG
>JAZKJB010000428.1:6393-10739 GCA_040384505.1 Bdellovibrionota bacterium
CCACAAGATATCAAGCGTGACCGATCGGCCATCGGGGCCGGGGGCGAAGCCGACTTCGACTTCGAGCGCTGAGCCAGGAGCTTGTGCGCGCGCGATCAGATCGAGAGTCGCTTGGCCCACGGGCAACCGCTTGATGCCGTGCCGACCTTTTTCTTCGACGACCCAAATCACTCTTCGCGTTTTCGCATCCACGCGAAAGCCCAAGGTCTCTTCGATCAAGAATTGAATCGGGCCGAGGCCCGACCAACCGACGAAATCTTTTCTGGCTTCGAGAAACCACCAGATTTTTCCGGGCTCGGCCGAATCGGGTTTGTAGAATTCCCAGATCGTTCCCGTCTTTCGATGGACCTCGGAGAGATTCGCGAGATGCTTTTCAGCACCGAGGCGAGCGAGCCACCAAGCCCCTTGGACCGAGGGATAACGTCTTAGTCCTTCGACGACCATGGCATTCGTCGGGGCCCACACTCCGCCCTTCCAGTAATGACCGTCGCTCGAGTATTCGGGCTCATCGGCTGCGAGCGAAGGCCAGGTGTGCCTGCGCCAAAATTCTTTCGGATCGCTCAAGTGCACGATCGCGCGTTCGGCTTGTTTGTCGGTGGCGACGCCCGCGAGGAGTGGCCAGAAGCTTGCGAGAGTTTTCTTTTTCGCGAAATGCCCGGAGTCGTCGACGTCATAGAAGAGACCGTCGCTGTCGTCCCACATGAAGCGTTGAATTCGGGCCGTGATGTCGGTCGCGCGAGCGTCGTACCGCTGGGCTTCGGTTGCGCGACCGAGCGAGCGTGCGATCTCGGCTAGCGAGCGATACATCATCACCATTTGCGACGACATGTCGATCCAGCCGCTCCCCTTGCGAGGCGTGTTGTCCATGCCTGAGCCGAGACCGGTGTTCCAGTAAAGACCGTGCACGGCGCCGTGAGACCGGCGACCGATCTCGAGCCACTCGGCATACTTCACGAGTGGACGATACACGCTCGCGAATCTTTTCGTGTCGCCGGTCTGCTCCGAGTAAACGACTTCGGCCCAAGCGAAAAGAGGCGGGTTCACTGTGTGCTTCTTGTCGACGTAGACGTAATCGGCGCCGTTCGACTTCACGATTTCACGCGAGATGTAACCGTCTTGGCGTTGGCGGCAGTAGAAGTTGTCGAGAGATTGGATCGCGTTGAACGCGCGCTGCCCGTAGACGGCGAAGCGAGTGATGAAGATCGTGTCCCATTGAAAGATGTGCGAAGAGAATGCCGCGTCCATGTAATTGGAAACGAAAGGCGACTTCGGTTCAGGTTTTTGAATGTGCGAGAAACCGATCTTCCACGCGGCCCAATAGAGATCGACGAGCTCGGGGCGCGAATCGAGAATGGGCTCGGGCAAAAGTTTGCGACTCTTCTCGAACGTCGGGAGCGGTTCGGGGACGTAGACTTTTTTGTCGAAGTACATCCCACGTTGATCGGCGGTCTCCGAGGAAATGGGAGCAAACGCAAAGATGAGAGTGAGGGTGAGCGCCATGCGAAGGGTCATCGAGTTCTTTATCCATTTTCAGTCAAACCGGGTCAACGAGGCTTTACTTGAGGCTCAGGAAGTAGGATCTTGAGCCGCAATGGCGAATACCGCGACTCTCTTCCGATTCAAACTCGATGTTTCCGACATCGATCGTGGCTACTACGACTCGCTCGATTTGCGCTTGGCGATGCATCCCTCGGAAACCTACCCGTATCTGATCACTCGCGTGCTCGCTTATGCGTTGAACGCCCAAGATGGACTTCAGTTCTCTCCGGGCGGCTTGAGCGATCCCGATATTCCGTGCATTCAAGTCGTCGACAACGGGAGCACTCAGCTCTGGATCGAGATCGGGAACCCGAGTGCAAAGAAGCTTCACCGCGCATCGAAAGCCTCGAAGCAAGTTCGCGTGTACACCTACAAGAACGTCGACACGCTGATGAAGGAGCTCGCCACGGCCGACATCCATAAAGCCGAGACGATCGACATCTTCGCCTTCAAGACCGATTTTCTAACGAAGCTCGAAATCGCGATCGAGCGTGAGAACCGTTGGACCGTGATCTTCAACGAGGGAACACTCACCGTCTCGACCGAAGGCACGAGTGAGACCACCGAGATCGAACGTCTTTCACTGAACGCTTGAGTTGCGTCGCGCCAACGCCACTTTAGTCTAGCTGGCAGCGCCGCTTTTCTCGGGTACAATGAGATGTGACCGAATACCCAGGCTTTCGCCCCAATGTCAGAGAGTGGACCTGCCAAGCGCCGACGCCGATTCTCGAGTTCGTCGCCAAGCACCTTTTGAAGGAACGCTGCGAGCTGACGGCTATCGAGCTGATCGAGCTCGGTGCGGTTTACGTCGATGACGAACGCTCGCTGAATCCGGCGATGACCTTGGACAAAGGTGATCTCGTCAGAACCCATACTTCTCCGCGGCGCTTCCCCATCCCTGGCGATCTCGACTCACGTATCGTGAGCGAAACGGCCGAGTACCTCGTGATCGAAAAGCCGGCAGGCCTACCGACCGATCCGACCGTCGACAACTTCCGTGAGAACTTGATTACGGCTTTGAGCGATCAACGCGGACAACACTTCTATCTCGTGCACACGCTCGAAGCCGAATCTTCCGGCTTGGTGATGATCGCGAAAACCACGAAGGCGCAAACGAAACTGAAGCAGGCGTTCACCGACGGAAAAGTGAAGCGCACCTTCGCGGCTTACGTCGAAATTCCGACGGCCGTCGGCCCCCGCGACGCCAACGTGAACGTTCTCTCGTGTGACGAGTTGAAAGCTGAAACGTCGGTCATCTCCGAAGGCCGAGCCCGATGGAACATCGTCGGCGAGACGATTCACGCCATGTACCGAGTCGAAGTCGAACTCAAAGGTGGCCGTCCCGTGCAGATGCGTGACGTGCTCGCGAAAGCTGGCTCACCCGTCTTGGGTGACGAACGCCAGGGCTCGAAAGTGAAACTCGTCGACGCCGAAACCGGCAAGTCGGCGCAAGCACTTCGCGCGATCCGCCTCTCGATTTGAGCGTATCGAACTCGCCAACTCCCCGGAAGCTCATCGCCTAGTTTTTTAATTCTATTTTTGTGTTTCGATCCGAGACGAAGCCGCGCCATGACGATCAAGTCCTGGCCGGTTTCAGCCGATTTAAAGGTGTGAAATCATTCGTTCGGGCGATGTTACTTTTGATCGTGTTGCCAGCACTCTCTGCGTGTACGCAGAAGATGGCGCAGACGTCGGTGAAGATCAGCAAGATCTCGTTCGCCGGAAAGTCGTCGACCACTCCTATGATGCTTTGGGGCCAAGGCCCCAAGGGACAAACCGTCAACGCCTTCATCGAAGCCGGAAAGTCCGATGCGTCGGTCGAAGTTCCGTTGGGCGCTTGGTCGTTCTACGTGATCATGTGGTCGGGACCGAACCAGCTCGAAGGAACGACGTCTTGCGGGATGGCATCGAAAACTCTCACGACGAGTGAAGAGTCGGTTTCGCTTTCGATCACCGCTGCGGACTGCGCGCTTCCTCAATTCTCTGCGTCCACTCACCTCGCGGGGAACGCTTTCCTGCCGGTGAAGTTGATCAAATGTAGCGCGACTTTGTCATCCCCGGCAGCGGGCTCGAATTGCGACTCGACGATGGGGCCCTCGCCTTCGTTCCGTTTCGTGCTTTCGGGAAAGATGACGTCGCAATGTCATAGCTCGTTCGCCGATTCGGTCGCGACGACGGCACTTCGCATTCCGGTCTCGACCACGAATACCGTGTTCGCGGCTTCCATTCAGACTTTCTCGACGAGCGATTGCACCGGAACTCCGAGCAATACGTTCGCGCTGCCTTCCGGTCTCGGAGTTGCGTCCGACGGCAAAGTCGCCGTCACGGCGTCTGGTGGCTACACTGAAGTTTTCGTTGCCGATGTCGGCACCGGCACGACACCGACGCCGAGTCCGTCGCCCTCGCCTTCGCCGACGGCCACTCCCGGTCCGCCTCCCACCGTCACCAGCATCTCGCCGACGTCGGGAGACCCTGCAGGAGGCGTGGCCGTGACGATCACGGGATCGGATTTCGTGAGCCCCACGGACGTGCAAATTGGCGGCACGAGCTGTACGAGCATCGTGCTCGTCAGTTCGACGACGATTACTTGCGTCACTCCTGCACTTAGCTCAGGTACGACGTACGCGGTCCAAGTCACGAACCTCGATGGGCAGGACGCTTCGTCCGGGTCGATCTACATCGCAAATGGACCGCCTACGATTTCGGGCATTTCGCCTGCGGCGGGTCCGGTGGCTGGCGGTCAGTCCGTGACGATCACGGGCACTGGGTTTTTGGCCGGGGCGACGATCGACATCGGCGGAACGTCT
>JAZKJB010000429.1:0-5617 GCA_040384505.1 Bdellovibrionota bacterium
CGACCTCGTTCGCGCCGCGCTTCTTCAAGACTTCGTCGTTGATCGCTGGAGCCTTCTCGAGAGACATCGTCCCGACCGCATACTCGACGATTTCGCCGATCTGCTTTTCGGTGTAACCGAGAGCCTTCAACGCTTTCGGAACGGACTGATTCACGATCTTGAAGTAGCCGCCACCTGCGAGCTTCTTGAACTTCACCAAGGCGAAGTCCGGCTCGATCCCCGTGGTGTCGCAGTCCATTAGAAGACCGATCGTGCCCGTCGGAGCCAAGACCGTCGCTTGAGCATTTCGATACCCGTGCTCGGCCCCGAGCGCGACCGCTTCACGCCAAACTGAATTCGCGACGTCCCAGACGTCTTTCGAAACGACGCTCGAATCGATTCCACCGAGGGCCGCTTGATGTTGCTTCATCACGCGCATCATCGCTTCCGCGTTTTTCTCATAGCCAGGGAACGGACCCTTCGCTTTCGCCATTTCTGCCGAAGTACGGAAAGCCTCACCGTGCATGATCGCAGTCAAGGCTCCAGCCCACGCAACGGCCTCGGGGCTATCGTACGAAATGCCTTTGATCATGAGCAAAGTGCCGAGGTTCGCATAACCGAGTCCGAGCGGACGGTAGTCGTGAGAATTCTGGGCGATCTTCTGCGTCGGATAGCTCGAGAAATCCACGAGGATCTCTTGGGCCGTGAACAAAACACGAGCGGCATGTCGATACGACTCGACGTCGAACGATCCGTCGTCACGAAGGAACTTCACCAAGTTCATCGAAGACAAGTTGCACGCGGAATCGTCGAGGAACATGTACTCCGAGCACGGGTTCGAACCATTGATCCGATCCGTTTCGGGGCACGTGTGCCATTTCTGAATCGTCGAATCGAACTGCACGCCGGGGTCCGCGCACTCCCACGCCGCTTGCGCGACCTTGTCCCAGAGCTCGCGCGCTTTGTAGGTGGCGATGACACGCCCATCGGTTCGAGCCGTCGTGTGCCACTCACCGTCGCGCTCGACGGCCTGCATGAACTCGTCGGGAATACGAACGGAGTTGTTCGAGTTCTGACCGCCGACCGTGCGATACGCATCGCCGTTGAAGTCGTTCGAGTAACCCGCCTCGACGAGCGCCGCTACCTTCTTCTCTTCGCGAGACTTCCACGAGATGAAATCGACGATCTCCGGGTGATCCATGTCGAGAGAAACCATTTTCGCCGCACGACGAGTGGTCCCACCTGATTTCGTCGCACCCGCACCGCGATCCAAGACTTCGAGGAAGCTCATCAAACCGCTGGAGGTTCCACCGCCCGAGAGTTTTTCCATCGAGCCACGGATCTTCGAGAAGTTGGTTCCCGTGCCCGAACCGAATTTGAAAATGCGCGCTTCGTTCTTCACGAGATCGAAGATGCTCATCAGGTCGTCGTCGACGCTTTGAATGAAACAAGCCGAGCACTGCGGATTCTCGTACGAGTTCTTCGTCTCGATCGGTTTGCCCTTCGTGAAATCCCAAGCGAAGCTTCCGCCCGAACCTTGGATTCCGTATTCGTGGAACAAACCGCAGTTGAACCAGACGGGAGAATTGAAGGCGCCTTTTTGCGTGAGCAAGACGTGCGCTAGTTCTTTTTCGAATTGTTCGGCGTCACGAGCGGTAGCGAAGTAGCCGCCGAATTTTTCACCGGCTTTGCGAATGGTGTGCGCGACTCGGTGAACGAGTTGCTTCACGGAAGTCTCGTGACCCGTTTTCGGAACGCCGGCTTTGCGGAAGTATTTCGAGACCGCGATGTCAGTCGCGAGCTGACTCCAGCCTTCCGGAACTTCGACCGCCTCGGCGGAAAACACGACTCGGCCACCCGAATCCGTGATCTGACTCGTGCGTTTCGTCCACTTCACCTGCGAGTAGGGGTTCTCCCCGGCTCCGACGAAGTAAGGTTCGAAGGTCGCTCCCGTTGCTGCTTTCTTCGTGTTGCGAGTGCTGGTTGCCATCCGTGCCGCCCTCCATGTCGCGTATCGGCTTATTGCCCTCTCAAGGACACCACCGATCAGTCTGGGTTTTCAAGAGCGAAGACCCTATATCTAGTGTTTATCAAATTTCTGGACCACTAGCCATAGTGTTTTCGAGCCCTTAGGTCTCATTACGAGACACATATGACCTAGACTAGAGTCGACACTCACGGCGAGAATGGCCCCCATGATCAAACTCTACTTCGACAACCACGCGACAACGCCGGTCGACCCGGAAGTCGTGGATGCCATGCTCCCCTATCTCCGCGAAAGTTTCGGTAACGCCGCGAGCTCCGCCCACGAACTCGGGTGGGAGGCGAAAATCGCGATCGATGACGCTCGTGCCAAAGTCGCGAGCCTCATCGGCGCAAAGCCGAACGAAATCATCTTCACGAGTGGCGCGACCGAAAGCATTCATCTCGCGATCATGGGTCGGCTCGAAAAAGAGGGGACGCCGAAACACCTGATCACGGCATCGACTGAACACAAGGCGACACTCGAAGCAGCGGCACGCGCGAAGCGTTTCGGTCACGACACCACGATCCTCCCTGTCGACAGCGAGGGCCGCATCACCCGCAATCAATTGCAGGCGGCGCTCAAACCCGAAACGTCGATCGTCTCCCTCATGCACGCGAACAACGAAATCGGAACGATCCATCCCATCGAAGAAATCGGCGCACTCCTCCGTGGACACGACAACGTCGTCTTCCACGTCGACGCCGCGCAGACGCTAGGCAAACACGAGGTGAACGTCGAGAAGATGGGAATCGATCTTCTCTCGCTCTCGAGCCACAAGTTCCATGGCCCCAAAGGCGTCGGTGCTCTTTACGTTCGTAAACAAGGGAAGAATGTCAGGCTCGCTCCGCAGATGCCGGGCGGTGGTCAAGAGCAAGGCTTGCGCGGCGGAACGGTGAACGTTCCCGGCGTCGTCGGTCTCGGCGTGGCTTGCGACATCGCACTTCGACACATGAACAGCGAGCGCTCGCAGCTGACGAAGTGGCGCGACCGCGTGATCGCGACCGTTCTCGAAAAACACGGTGCGAACGTTCAACTGAACGGCCCACTTGGCGACGAACGCCTCTGCAACAACATCAACTTCAGTCTCCGATCCGTCGATCCCGACAAGCTGCTCCTGCAACTCAAAGGCGTCGCGTTCAGCATGGCGAGCGCATGTAGCGGCATGGGCGGCTCTCACGTCCTGACCGCGATCGGGCGCAAGCAAGACGAGCCTCAAACGGCGACCTTGAGATTGGGCCTCAGCCGCTTGACTAAAGAGGAGGAAGTCTCATCTTTGATCGAGAGGCTGTGTTCGGCGATCCAGAATGCCCGTGAGATTCCGAAGGGTTGAGATGGGCTCCACGAGCGGGGTTCCCACGTTCACAGTTTTACGATAGAATACGAGAAGTTACGTAGACCGGAGTACCCATGATCCAGATCAGCGAACAAGCCGCGAAACAAATCTCGAAGCTCGCTTCCGAAGCCGGTAAAGCAGAGTCGAGCTTCCTTCGCGTCAAAGTCGTGCCGGGTGGCTGCTCGGGCATGTCGTACAAACTCGACTTCGACGAAACTCAAGCCTCGAACGACAAGATTTTCGAGGGCCACGGCACTCGCGTCGTCGTCGACGGCAAAAGCCTTCTCTATATCGCGGGCATGACCCTCGATTTCGAAGGCGGCCTCAACGGAAAAGGTTTCGTCTTCTCGAATCCGAATGCCTCGAAGACCTGCGGTTGCGGGTCCAGCTTCGGCGTCTGATTATTCCTTGATGATCAAATGATCGTGGAGCTCGTTGCGATCGTTCGCAGCGCGCGGGAACTCCGTCGCGAGCTTCGTGCCGACGGCTTCGATCGCGCCGACGAAGGCCCCTTTGAAGTCTTTTTGTTTGAAGCGATTCACCATCGCTTGAGTGATCTCCACCCACACTTCTTGGTTCAATCGTTTCGAGATCGACTCGTCACCCAAGATGAACGCGCGACGCTCGAAGAGCGAAACGAAAATCAACACACCCGTACGTCCTTCGGTCGCGGGAATGCCCGTTTGATAGAACTCGAGCTGCGCTCGTTCGAACGCCGCTTCGTCCTCGTCACCATCGAGCGTGAAGAACTTCTGCAGCGGGATCAGGAACGGCGTCGCAACGGCGAGACCGAGCGCAGCCACGACGCCGATCACGAGTCCGACGAGATGGTCGGTCCGCGCGAAGTCGAACTGGAATATGAGAGCCAAGACGAAGAGAAGAGAAAGTGCCGCCATGATCGCGATATAGGGCGCACTTCTCAGTGAAACCGAACGACGTACGATCATCGGGACCACTTCGCCCGACGTCTTCGTTTCGACACTGGCGATCGCCGCTTCGATTTCCGCGAGATCGGTCAATGAGAGATGTTTCGAAATCCAAGGTTGCATCGTCGTCATCGCCATCACCAGTTCCCCGAAGCGCCGCCGCCGGAGAATCCCCCGCCGCCACCGCCCCAGCCTCCGCCTCCGCCACCAAACCCGCCACCACCGAAGCCGCCTCGCGAAGCGCCCCAACCCGTCGCAGCTCCCCACATCAGGCCGCTCGCGAAACCGCGACGACGCCGACGTGGGCGGATGATGAAGAGAATGAACATCAAAATGAGGAAATAGCGAATGAGCTTCGACATCCCGACGTCGACCGGCAAATTGCCCTTCGTCGTCGTCGACGCTCGCCCTAGAATTTCGCGCGGATCCAACTCCGGATTCGTCCGTCGCATGATCTCCGCGATTCCCATCACGACGCCATCGTCGTAGCGGCCTTCACGAAACAACGGCGTGATCGTGTCCGAAATGATCCGTTTGCTATCGGCGTCGGTGAGAACTCCCTCGAGGCCTTGGCCGACTTCGATCCGTAGCGCCCGCTCTTTCGGAGCGATCAAGAGAAGCACGCCCTTGTCGTCTTTCGCCGTCCCGAGCTTCCACGCATCCGTCACTTGAATCGACGCTTGCTCGATCGGAATCTCTCCGAGGGAGTCGACGGTCAAGACGTTGACCTGAGTGCCGCCGCGCGCGAGCAGGTTCCGCAATCCGTTGTCGAGCGCCGCACGGGTTCCACCATCGAGGATTCCCGCTTGATCGACGACCGGCCCCGTTAGAGCCGGTACCTTGAACTCGGCCGCGAGTGCCGAGAGCGCGAATAAACAAATCGCAAGGAGCCCGAAGGCGCGAAGCTTAGCGATCAAAACGCGACCTTCGGTGCGTCTTGGATCGTCGTCGGCTGATCCGCGCCCCACTGGGGCATCTTATCGTAATGGAACATGAGCGAATTCGTCAGGCTCGTCGGGAAAACCGAGACGAGATTGTTGAAGTCGCGAACTTGTTCGATGTAGCGCTGACGAGCGACCGTGATGCGGTTCTCGGTGCCTTCGATCTGTGCCTGCAGATCGCGAAAGCCCGTGTCGGATTTCAAGTTCGGGTATTGCTCCGAAACCACCATCAAGCGTCCGAGCGCCTGCGAGAGCTGCCCTTGAGCATTGCTGAAAGCCGCGATTTGATCGGGCGTCGCTTTCGTCGGATCGAGATTGATGCTCGTTGCTTTCGCGCGAGCTTCGACGACCGCCGTGAGAGTCGCTTGCTCTTGCTTCGCGTAGCCCTTCACGGTTTCGACCAAGTTCGGGA
>JAZKJB010000430.1:0-7979 GCA_040384505.1 Bdellovibrionota bacterium
CGAGCGCGACTTTCGCGAGCGTCTCTTCGTTCACCAAGCTCGCTCGCTTTTTCGAAAGAGCCCCTTCGGGATCGCCCGAAAAGCGCTTCATCAAAATGTCGCTGAGCGCGAGGTCGAGAACCGCGTCTCCCAAGAATTCGAGTCGTTCGTTGTCGGTTTGCACCGTCGACGCCCCACCCGATTGCTCGTTTGAGAAACTTTTGTGTGTGAGCGCGAGCTCGAGAAGCTCGACCTTCGCGAATTGGTGACCGATCCGGACTGCGAGTTCGCTCATCACCTCAGTCATGAAGCACCTGCGCGCTCGCCAATCGACCGATCAAAACTCCGTCCATGCGGCTCGAGTCGCTCTCGTCGAAGCTCGTGATCGTCACTTCGACTTCGGTTCCTACATGGGAGACAAGTCGATGAAGCTCATCGGAAGAGAGCACCCCGACATCCAAACGGACCGGCCAGTAGTCGCGGCTCAAGCCATCGACTCCGGACTTCAACAGAAGCACTTTTTTGATCGAACCGATTTGCGCGCGAGCCATTTCCGCGAGGCGCTCACTCGACAATGCTCGAAGTCGCTGCGACCGAAGCATGCGGACTTCGCGCGGAACCGAACCTTCGAGCGCGACGGCCTTCGTTCCCGGTCGTTCGCTGTAGGGAAAAACATGGATTCGAGTCCAGGGAAGTCGCGCGAGACGCTCGTAGGTATCGGCGAATTCGTCGTCCGTTTCGCCCGGGAATCCTGCGATCACGTCCATTCCGACGAAAGCGCCAGGGATCTGCTCCGAGATTGCATTGAGTGCCGTCTCGACGGCTTCGGCGTCATAGTGACGGCGCATGGCGGAGAGGACCCGAGTGTTCGCGCTTTGGATGCTCATGTGGAAATGCGGGCACATGCGATCGTTGCGATAAAGCGCGAGAACTTCTGGAGTGAGCTCGACGGGTTCGAGAGAAGACAAACGAATGCGAGGGATCTTCGTGGTCTCGAGGATTTCGGTCACGAGGCCTGCGAGCCCCAACTTCACTCCGGCTCGTTCGTCTTCGTAATCACCGATGTGCACACCGGTGAGGACGACTTCCGCCGCGCCTTGCTCATGGAGCTCGCGAACGCGCCTGGCGAGATCTCGAGCTGGAATGCTCCGGCTTTTCCCACGTGCGAAAGGAATCACGCAATACGTGCAGAAGCTGTTGCAGCCATCTTGGATTTTCAAGAACGCACGAGTGTGACCCATCTCCACACCGCCGCCCGCCTCGAGGTCGTCTTTGCGGAAGATGTTCGAACGAAAAACTTTGGTCTGAAGCTCACCTTTGAAATGTTGATCGAGAAGCGATTCGAGCGATCCTTTGTGGGAATTCGCCACGACGAGGTCCGCACCTGGGAGCTCGTCGAACACGGCACCGTCCACTTGTGCGCCACAGCCCGTGACGACGACGGTCGAGAACGGATCTTTCGATTTGATTCTGCGAACGGCCTTCGCCGCTTCACGAGTCGCTTCTGCCGTCACCGCGCAGGTGTTCAAGACATGGATGCGTGGCACGCGAATGCCGAGGCCGAAACCGCCGAAGCCATCGACCTGCTCGTCGGACGAAGGTGACGTCGCCTTCACGTCGCTCGCGATCGCGCGATGACCCTTCGACTCGAAGCGCTTTTGCAAAAGCCCCGTGTCGTAGGTGTTCACCTTGCACCCGTAGGTGTGGATCGTAAAATCGTAGCGATCGCTGCTAGGAGACATCAAACGATCCATCCCCCGCCCACGAGCTGATTGTCTCGATACAAAACTGCAGCTTGGCCCGGAGTCACCGCACGAACCGGATCTTCGAACTCGACGCGAAGTCCACCATCGTTGCGATACACGCGTGCCCAGTCGCCTTTGTGCTGAAAACGAATCTTCACGCGAAGGCGTTCGCCATCGCCGATGTCGTCGATCAAATGGGGCTTCACGACGCGAGCTTCCTTCGAATACAAATGGGCTTCGTCGCCGACCCACACGTCGTTGGTCTTCGCATCGATTTTGATCACGTACGTCGGTTCCGGGCGGTAGACGCCGAGGCCCTTACGCTGCCCGTAGGTGAAGTGATGAATACCGTTGTGTTCGGCGACCACTTCTCCGGTCGGATACATACGAACGACGCCCTTCTTCAAGAGGTCGGGGGCGACGTGCTCTTCGATGAATTTGTCGTAGCCTTTGTCGCCGACGAAGCAGATTCCAGTCGAATCTTTCTTGCGAGCGTTCACGAGGCCACGCTGTTCGGCGATCACGCGCACTTCCGGTTTGCGCAGATGCCCGATCGGGAACATCAAGCGCGGAATGACTTCGGGTTCGGTCGTGAAAAGGAAATAAGTTTGATCTTTCCAGTCGTCGGTCGAAGTGACGATCTGCGGGCGTCCGTTCGCATCGTTCTCGATGCGAGCGTAGTGACCGGTCGCGAGAAAGTCGCAATCGAGCTCTTTCATCTTGCGAACGAGGTGATCGAACTTGAGGTACGTGTTGCAATTCACGCACGGGAGCGGCGTTTTGCCTTCGAGGTACGCTCCGATGAACGGATCGATGACGAAAGCCTGGAACTTCGCTTCGCAGTTCATGACGTAGAACGGGAACCCGAGGCGGTCGGCGACCGAACGGGCGTCATCGACGTCGATGCTCGAACAGCACGTACCGTTGCCTTCTTCGATGTCGCACGAGGTGTAATCCCAGACCTGCATCGTGACGCCCACACAATCGTAACCTTGCTCCACGAGAAGGGCCGCGGCCACCGAGCTATCGACTCCGCCGCTCATCGCGACGAGGACACGTTGGCGCGTTCCATCGGAACGTAAGGGCAGTTTCGTCGTCGGGTTAGACTCTTGCATCACGATCCCCTTTCGAATTTTCCTGAGCATCGATCGCGCGGAGATGGCGAACGACGTCTTTCAGAGTTTCGACGAAACGATCGATCTCCTCGCGAGTCGTGGACCATCCGAGGCCGACTCTCAATGACGACTGCGCCTCCGCGCGCGTGAGACCCATCGCGAGTAACGTCGGCGAAGGTTCGGGAGACCCGGAGCTGCAAGCGGCACCCGTGGAGACCGAGAAGCCGCGGAGATCGAGGTTCATCAACAGAATTTCGCCGTCAACTCCGGGGATCAAGAGGCTAGACGTATTCGGAAGACGTGTCGATTCGTGCGCGGTCACCGATGTGAGCGGAATTTCTTCGAGCACTCGCGATTCGAAATGATCGCGCAAGACTTCCATCTCGCGAGCGCGAAGCGGTACTTCCGCGCTCATCTCGCACATCGAAGCGAGCGAGGCGATCGCGAGCATGTTCTCGGTTCCGCCGCGACGATGGCGCTCTTGTCCTCCGCCGTGGATCAGGCTCTCCAGCTGCACGCCCCGTTTCACGAACAAAACTCCCGCACCTTTCAGCGCGTAGAACTTGTGTCCGGAGAAGCTGGCGAGATCGACCCCGAGCTCCTTCAGCGAGAATTCGATCTTGCCGAGCGCTTGAACGCCGTCGGTATGGAAGAGCGCTCCGCGCGAGCGTGCGAGAGCTGCCATTTCCTTGATCGGATGAACGACACCGGTTTCGTTGTTGGCGAGCATCACGGAGACGAGCGCGGTCTCTTTCGTGAGAAGCGTTTCGTAAGCGGCGAGATCGATTTCACCGTTTCGTTTCACGGGAATCGTTTCGACGATCGCACCGCGTGAGCGCAAGTACTCGGCCGTTCGCTTGATGCTCGGGTGCTCGACCGAGCTGATCAAATATCGATTCCGAAATTCTCTCGCATAGAGCTCTGGTTTTTGAAACGATTCGAACACGCCTTTGAGTGCGAGGTTGTTCGCTTCGGAACCGCCGCTCGTGAAGACGAGCTCGAGTGGATTCACGCCGAGATAATTCGCGATCGTTTCGCGCGAGTCGCGCATCAAAGTTTTCGGCCCGCGACCCGACTGATGGATCGAGCTCGGATTGCCCCAGAGCTCGAGCCATCCCGGTACGCGCTCGCGCACACGCCGAGCGATCGGCGTGGTCGCATTGTGGTCGAGATAAACCCTGTCAGTCTGCGGAGATGCGGTAGGTGTCATGGCGGGCCGGACTCTAGCAGAGGGGTCCGCGGAAAGACAAGGTAACGCGGCGTTCAGTTAACCTTCTACGAGGGGCGAGAAGGCTTTACGCGGTCAACGATCGAGACGCGACTCGCGAGGGCTTCGGAGCTTGAGGAGAAGTTTTGGGAGCGTCGTTCGAAGGAGACGAAAGCGATTCCATCGGAGGCTTCTGAAAGCGGACACGCTTGAACATGATCTTGTGGACCGCCATTCCCATGACTAGGCAGGCGACGATCGCGGCGATCGTCGTGCTCACGGCTTTCGGGTCCAAGGTTCGGCGTCTGATCACGGGGTCCTCCGCCTACGAAACAGTTCAAGGCGCGCGCCAACTCCAGGCTCCCTCGGAGTGCTCCGGATCGCAGCTGGAACGAGCTGAATTCGCCCCGGTTTGAAACGATTACCGGAATGACACCGGCCTGGTCATGAAGTCCCTACGCCCAGGGCCGGAAAGCCCCTGCCAGAGCGCTGGACCTCGGTCGAGTTCGGTGGCCGCGCAACCCGGTTCTCTCAATTGGTTCACTCGTGATTCCGATGAGTAACGCATGAGTTCTGCGTCTTGGACCCAGCGCTTCAGCGTCTCCGAAAAGGAGTTGCTGGAGCTTCGAAGCGCATCGGCGGGCGAACCGCTGCGTGCTGCGCTAACGAGCGGTCGTGTTTCCGAACACGAGTACCTCGCTTGGGCGATGCAGACGTATGAGCTCCCGCGTTTGAAGTCCGAGTTTTTCAACATCGCACCCGATCCCGTTTTCTACGAAGCCGTGAAGCGAGATTTCGCGTGGAACGCATCCTTCGTTCCGCTCGCGCTGTGGAACGGTGTCTTGCTGATCGGCTGCCTCGAGCCGCCGCAATTCCATTTCCGCGTTCCTTACGAAACCAGATTCGTACTCGCCTCTGCGAGCGATCTCGTTCGCAGATTCGAAACGCTCGAGCCGACCAAGCGAGTGACGACGGCGCAAACATCCGCGCTCTCCTCCGTGCAGGCTCAAGCCACGGCGCAAGCTCAGCCGAAAATTCCGAGTCAGCCACCGCCGCCGCAAGCGGCGCCCGTGCTGCAACCGGTTTCGCAAACGATCGAGTTGCCGCCCGCACCTCCGGCGGTAAAACCGCAAGTCGTCGCGGAGAAACCCGCTACGGCCCCCGTCAAAGTTTCAGTTCCCGTCCCCACGCCTCCGCCGATTCATCGACAACCGCAAGTTTCGCTCGAGTCGCTCTTGGCGAAACCCGCGATCGATTTGCCCGATGCTCCCGAGATTTCTCTCGACGAGCCGGATGGCCTCGTCAATGTACCGAAGCAAGCGACCGACGATCGCATGATCGTTCCCGACGGGATTTCACTCGGTTCCATCGAGATGCCCAAGCCGGAACCGGTGACGGCGAAAGTGGCCGTGAGCGACGCGCCAGACGGAATGAGCGAGAAGACGTTCGTCACGCAAGCGAAGATCGACTTCAGCTCGCTCACCGGTGCCTCTGCGGACCAAGTCGCGACGCAGCCTTCGATTCAGATGGCTCCTCCGTCGACGGCACTCGCCGAAGAGGTCACGAATCCGCGCGCGAAAATCGATTTGGCGACGATCGAAATGCCGGCGAACGAATCGACGAACCTTCGCGCGGCCGAGACCACAAATCCCCAGGCGAAAATCGCGCCGTTCCCTCCGACCGTTCCGAGACCGATGCCGCAGCCGACGGATTTCAATACCGTCGTCGGACGGCAAGCCACCGGCACTTCGATCGTGAAGAACGATGCGGCCATCGTGGCGCTCGCGCAATGCGCGAACTACGACGAGCTCGCGTCGTCCGCTCTCGGGCGCGTGCTGTCCAAGTTCGACGTCGGCATGATCCTTCTCTTTCAGAATGGACTGCTGAAGCCGTGGAAGTGGACGGAGATGATGTACTCGGTGAAAGGTGACGAACCGGATCCGATCGACCTCGATCACGCGAGCATCTTCCGTATCGTGTTCCGCACGTGCCTTCCTTATCCCGGCTACGTGGTGGGGAATCCGGTGAACACGCAGTTCTTCAATGCCTTCCATCGCGGCGTCACTGCGAAACACGCGACCATCATGCCCGTGTTGATCAACAAAAAGGTCGCCGGAATGATTCTCGGACTCGCGAACCACGAAGTGGATCTGCGCAAGACCTTGGGTGAAATGGAAGTTCTCTCGGCCGAATTCGGCACGCACCTCGATCGCGTCAAGAACATCAAGAAAGCAGCTTAAGACCGACGAACGACTCGCGAACCATCGCTCTCGATGGTGAAGCGCAAGGTCTTCTTGCGCCACGTGTGCGGAAGCTGGTGCATGACACCGAAACCAGCGAGGCGCTCGGACCATTCGATGACGACGCAGCTTTCGATTTCGAAGACGTCCCAGAAACCCGTGCTCTCGAGATCATCGACGTCGTCGACACGGAAGAGATCGAAGTGTTCGACGGTGCCGCGCGCGACCGCGTAAGAGTTATGGATCGCGAACGACGGCGACGCCGTTTCGTTTCCACCGAGAGCTTCCACGAGATACGTCGTGAATTGAGTTTTTCCTGAGCCCATTTCTCCTTCGAGGAGGAGGATCGTGCCAGGCTCGATGTCTTTCGCGATATCAAAAGCGAATGCGCGCAGTTCGTCGAGGCTTCGAACGATCTTGGAGTCGGCGTTCATGCATCACCGCCTTCGCGAATTCTGCGAATGAGAAGCGGAAGCGCTTCTGCGAGATCGGGAGGCTCGAGCGAGATCGCATCGCGTCCCGACTTCACCCAGACGTCGGCGAGTCGTCCGTGGAGAAACGCACCGAGACAGGCCGTCGAAAACGGCTTCATTTCTTGCGCGAGCAAACCCGTGATCATTCCCGTGAGGACGTCACCCGAACCCGCTTTCGCGAGCGCCGAGTTCCCGGAGAAAACGACGACCGTTCTTACGCCATCGGAGACGACGGTTCGGAAACCTTTGAGCAAGACGATGCAGCCGAACTTCTTGGCGGCCTCTTCGACGTACCGAAAGCGATCGGCTTCGATTTCTTTGGCAGGGACGCCGAGAAGTCTCGAGAGCTCGCCCGCATGCGGAGTGAGAATCCAGCTTCGGCGCACGCGCACGTCGTTTTTCGCGAGCACGGTCAGCGCGTCGGCATCGACGACGACGGGATCGAACTTGCGCTCGGAAAGAACCCGAAGAAGATTTAGCGTTTGCTCGTCGGTTCCGAGACCAGGACCAATGCCGACCGAGGTGAATTTTCCCTTTTCGAAGAGCTCGGGATCGTCGGTCGAAAGCGACAAGGTCTGTGGCACTGCGCTTACGAGGTCACGCGGGTCTTCATGGGAAACGGCGATCACGTAGCCTGCGCCCACGCGGCTCGCACCGTGAAGAGCGAGCAAGAGTGCGCCGCCCATTCCCGGACTTCCGCCGAAGAGACCCGCTCGGCCATGTTTGGATTTGTTCGAAGTCGAATCGCGCCTGGGAAGGAGTCGTCTCGCCGTTTTCCCCGTGAAAAGTCGATGCGTGGACACCTCTTCCTTCATGAGGTCGAGAGGCAGCCCGATCGGAACGACGCGAAGACGTCCGATGTGTTTCGCACCTTCGTTGACGAAGAATCCGCGCTTCGCGACACCGAACGTGATCGTGAGGTCGGCGTGAACCGCGTGGCCACGTACGACTCCCCGATCGCAGTCCAATCCAGACGGCGCATCGAGACTGACGACGGGAGCTTTCGAGACGTTCAAAGCGTCGATGGTCGAAGCAAAGACTCCGGTGACGTCGCGTGAGAGTCCGATTCCGAAAATCGCGTCGACGACGAGAGACGCGCGCTCGATGAAAGGCTCGAGAACTTGCGCGTCGATTTCGGGAACACCAGAGTCGAGGGCGCGTTTGGCTTGCAAATCAGCTAGCGACGGTTCGCCTCGGCTCGAAAGACGACTTCCGACACG
>JAZKJB010000430.1:7989-10994 GCA_040384505.1 Bdellovibrionota bacterium
CCCAGCCATCCGCGCCGTTGTTGCCGGGGCCGCAAACGACGAGCACGGGGCCCACGCGAGTTTCGTTGAAATAGGATTGAATGATTTCGCGTGCCGAGAGGCTGCCCGCCGCTTCCATCAAGATCTCGGCACTCAGTCCCCGCTCGGTCTGCGCGCGGGAGTCGAGTCGCCGTGCCTCATCGACGGTGGCCAACCTCATCGGTGTTCCTCTCTTACGAAAGTTCTCGCTCGAGGAAGCTCGCGATGTCTTCGGCGTGTTTCGAGATCGAGACACGATCCGGTCCTTCGACGAGAACGCGGACGACCGGTTCGGTGCCGGAGAAGCGAACGAAAAGGCGCCCGATGCCTTTCAGCTGACGCTCGATGCCGGCGATCAACTCCGTGTAGCCTTTGATCGACTCGAGCTCGACTCGGTTTCGCACGCGCGTGTTGATCAAGACCTGAGGCACGTCTTCCATCTTTTCGTTCAGCGCCGAGAGCGGGAGCCCTGCTTGCTTCATCACCGCGAGAACGTTGAGTGCGGCGATGCACCCGTCGCCCGTCGTCGAGTGATCGAGGAAGATGATGTGACCCGACTGTTCGCCACCGAGGGTGTAGCCATTCTTGCGCATCTCTTCGACGACGTATTTGTCGCCGACGTCGGTGCGAACGACTTTGATTCCGTTTTCGTTCATCAATTTATCGAGACCGAAGTTCGACATCTGCGTCGAGACGACCGTGTTTTTCGGGAGGGCTCCACGGTTTTTCAAATGCATCGCGCAGATCGCGAGGATGTGATCACCGTTCACGATGTGGCCCTTGTCGTCGACCATGACGACCCTGTCGGCGTCGCCGTCGAGGCTGATGCCGACATCGGCGCGATACTGCTGAACGGCTTCCGCGACTTTCGCGGGATAGAGTGCGCCGGCTTTGTCGTTGATGTTGAAACCGTTCGGCGTGTTGCCGAGAACGAAAAGTTCGGCTCCGAGCTCTTGGAAAATCGCGGGTGCGACTTTGTAGCTGGCGCCGTTCGCGCAATCGAGGACGATGCGCATTCCGTCGAGCGTGTACTCGAGTGGAAATGCGTTCTTCGCGTAAACGACATAGCGACCGTGGGCATCGTCGATCCGTTTCGAGCGACCGATTTCAGTCGGGCCCGCGAGATACTGATTCATGTCGGTTTCGAAGACGAGCGATTCGATTTCTCGCTCCATCGTGTCCGCGATCTTGTAACCGTCGGAACCGAAGATCTTGATCCCGTTGTCCATGTAGGCATTGTGCGAAGCGGAGATGACGATTCCGGCATCGGCACGCATGTTCCGCGTGAGAAATCCGATTCCGGGCGTGGGCAACGGACCGAGAAGCTCGACGTGAACGCCCATCGAGTTGAGGCCCGACGTGAGAGCGAGCTCCACCATGTAACCGCTCAAGCGCGTGTCTTTTCCGATCACGACCTTCGGATGTTTGTTGCGCGACGGATGACGTCTGAGGATGTAACCCATCGCCTGCCCGACCTTCATGACGATGTCGGGAGTGATCGGGAATTGGTTCGCGGTGCCGCGGATTCCGTCGGTTCCGAAGAGGCGCTTGCGACCGCCGAGAGAAGTGACGGTGGCGGGAGCGCCTGCGCTTTTATTCGTACCTTTGCTCATTCTGATTTTCCTTCGCGAGGACTGCGGAGCGGATCCGGCGCGGACTCGACGAGTCTGACGTTGATCGTGTCGGGAGTGACGGAGATCACTTTCACGCCGAAGGGAACTTCGACGTTTCGTGAAGTGATCACCGCGCGCACGGGACCGGGCTCCGCTTGGCGACCGAGGTCGATCGTGATCGTGCCGGGATTCTGTGCGAACTTCTTCAAAGCCATGCGAGGACCGGAGACCTTCACGGTGACTCGACGCTCACGCCCACCATCGGCGACGGCGATCGCGCGCGGGAGCAAGAACTCGACGTCCATGTCCTTCGTGAGAACGAAGTCGCGGCGCCCGAGGATCGTGACCCAGAGGATGAGCGTGACGAAGAGCGCGACGAGCTTGTAGCTCCCGTTCTCGACGATCAGATTTTTCCAGTCGCTCGCTCTGTTCTTTCGCATCAGCTCTTCATCCCGGTTGCGCTCGGTATTTCAAACCGTACGACTCGTAGAGGCCGCGTCTCAGCGTCGCGTGATCGACGTCGGCGACCATCTGGCCACCTTCGACGATCCCGACCGCGTTGTTCTCTTCGCTCACCACGATCACGAGAGCATCGGTTTCTTCGGTGAGACCGATCGCGGCTCTGTGGCGTGTTCCCAAATTTTTATCGAGGGCCGGATTCTTCGAGAGCGGAAGGAAACATCCCGCCGCCCACAAACGACCACCGCGAATGACCACGGCGCCGTCGTGCAATGGACCCGCCGGCAAGAACACGGAATTCAAGAGCTCCGCACTCACGGCGGAGTCGACTTCGGTGCCGAGCTCGATGAAGTACTCGAGATTGATCTCGCGCTCGACGACGATGAGGGCGCCCATGCCTTTTTGCGCGAGTTGGATCGCACCCTTCGCGATCTCCTCCACGATGTGCGTCTCTTGAACGTGAGAAGCACCGGTGAAGAACGGATTCGATCCGATGTGCGCCAGCGCCCGACGAATTTCACCCTGGAACAGAATCACGACGATCAAGAACAAGTTGTTGAAGAACTTCTCGAGGATCCAGTTGAACGTGTAGAGCTCGAACCAAATCGACATCAGGTACGCGATCGCGAGAATACCGAGGCCCGAGAGCATTTGAACGGTGCCGGTGTGACGGATGAGGATGAGAACGCGGTAAACGACGATCCACACGAGAACCATATCGAGCAGATCGCGAAGGCGAAGCTGCGTGATGATGAAATGGAAGTTCTCGAAGATGCTACCCAACGTCACGGCCCAAGCTAATGGTGATCGCCCGCCCTCGTGGGCGCGCGGCCTCATTTAAACATAGCGGGCGCACGCGGGGCAGCGGAAATCGCGACCTCCGACCAGGAGTAACGGGCCCCCTAGGTTGAAGCC
>JAZKJB010000431.1:0-3158 GCA_040384505.1 Bdellovibrionota bacterium
CGAAGAATTGAGCGTCTTGTCGCCGTAATCGAAGCGCTTGATGCCGAAGCCCATTTCGCCGTAGATGCGCTTCGTCCAGAAAACCTTCCCGTGGAAGTTCAAATTGTACGAAACGCCGGGGACGACGTTCGAATCGAAAGAGAGCGGATAGACGATCAGCTCCATGTCGACATACTTCGAATAATCCAAGTAGGGGATCAGGTCGAACAGATCGGCGAAGACCTTCGGCATCGTTCGGGCCCAGTAAGCTCCTCCTCCGAAGAGTGTTCCGCTGATTCCGTTCACCGTGACGCTCTGGGCGCTCATGATCGCGCCGACCATTTCGTCGCGGTTCCAGATGCCGCGCAGGATGTTGTACTTCAGGTCGATGTTCATCGAGGTGAACTCGCTGATCGACGTGTTGTTGCCGGTATCGATCGACGTCAGGCTGCGGAAGTAGCGTGCGGCCGCGCCCCAGCGCTGCTTCGAGATCAGATTGTTTTGCGTGAAGCCGAGACTTTCGAACCATGCTCCTGCCGAGACTTCGCCGAGGATGACCATCTGGCCCGTCGCTCCCAAGACTCCCGTGAGTCGCGTGCTCGCCTCATAGGGATAACCGCGGAACAAGCGATGATGCGCGACCCATTGTTTCGTTTGGTCCGTGCGGTTCTTGATCGTGATCCTCGAGCGATTGAACTTCGCGAACTCCGGGCTGTTGAAGGTCCACTCGAAGAGCGTCGGGTCCGTGTTGTGAGCTTCTTTCTCACGGCTCAGGACATAATCGTTGTTCGGCGAATGCCCGAACAAGACCGGCGCTTCGCTATAAGTTCCCCCCGAGCCGCCCTCGCGGATGTAAACACGATCGATTTCTTTCGGGATCTTGTCCGCGTTGAAGACGAACGTGAAGGGAAGGCTGAATGTTCCGAGCACACGAACCGTCGGAGCTTCTTGAGAAATCGCGATCTGCCAGATCGTCTCTTGTTCGATCCCCGTCGCCGACCAGAAGTGGCGCTCGGGGCGGCTGATGATCTTCTTTTTGCCGAGGGGCATGAGCTTCGTACCCGTCAGGATGATCTCACGCCCGTCTTTGCTCTCGACGACGTCGAGGAGATTGAGAACGGCGGGCTGCGAGGCGATTTCGACTTTCGATCCGTCGTTGAACGCGACACGCAGGCGCACCGCGCGTCCCGGCGCGAAGTTCAAGAGTCCGCGAGGACCCGCGGGTTTACCCGCGACGTAGACGTTCGCTTCCGATTTGGGACGGAGCTGAGTGACGGTGAAATTCCCACGATCGTTCTTGATGCTCAGGTAGCCGCTGCAGACACGAAGCTGTTCGAGCTTCGATGCTTTGCGCACCAAGCACATGCGAAAGTTGCCTCCGGCCGAGAGCGCTTTCAACATCGTGCCGCGGGCGTTCGTGATTCCCCAGAGGCTCTTCTGGTGAACCTTGAGATCCGGGCGTTGTTTCAACAGCGATTTCCAAGCTGCTTTCTTTCCCGGCGTGACGGCCTGGCGCCACTTCACTTTTTGATCCCCGGTTTCGATCGTGAGGACACCCTTCGAAGTGAGAGCTTCGGGCCATGAGAAACTCACGTTCGTCGACGTTCGCGTCTTGCCATTCACCGTGCGACGAGTTTGATCGACGTTGAAGCCGATCTGGGTGTTCTGCATCTTGAGGCCACCCATGTTGATGCGCGTGCCGCCCAACATTTCCCATTTGATCTGCGGATACTCGAGTTTGAGACCGTTGTCTTCCGGCGCGAAGAGCAGGGGACGCTTGTAGTTTTCGTTCGCGACGGGGTTCGAGAGTCCCGACTCTTCGAGAGCTTTCGAGTCCGCGACCGGTGCGGCACCTTGCTCTTCGTCTTTGAACTGATTCTCGCTGGGGTCGTTGACGATACCGTCGGCGGTCGTCGGAATCGGAGTCGGTGCCGGTTCGGCTTCGAGCTCGGCCTCGGCGGCTTCGGAAGTCTGCATTTCGGTTGCCGCCGGAACGGGTGCGGCCGCAGGAGTTTCAGCCGGCGCAGCGGGTGTCGCGGTTTGTGCTTCGCCCGGAGCTGGCTCCGTTTGAACGGCCGGCTCGTCACCGTAGTCGATCTCGGATTCGACGACAGGCGCGGCTTCGGGAGCGCTCGCAGCCGGAGCCGGCGTCGCGGTGGTCGCCGGTGCCGATGCTTCTGGAGCCGTTTCCGTCGGTAACGCATCGTCGGCGGGATCGAGCATCGGCTCGTCTTCCATCGGAGGAACTTCGGAAGCTGCTTCCGTCTGCGCGAACGCGTACGGAAGAGTCGAAGGATGGCCGAGCATGAGAGCGACGACGGTCAAGAACGCGAGGCCGCGTCCCATTGCTGAAGATGCACGATGATTCCAACTCATGATGGCTTCAATGATAACGGCGTTCCGCGAAGATCCCTACGAAATTCGTGGCCTTAACGATGGATTCCGAGGCTCCTCGACTTTAGTTCGAAGCCCGATTCGAAAGGACGCTCTAAACAAGCTCAGACGACTTTTGCACCCGCGATGACGACTTCATCGGGAAGCTCATGCGCGTTGTAGGTGTTCGCCATCGCAAACCCGTACGCACCAGCATCCGCGAAGGCGACCAACTCGCCTTCGTGGATTTCACCCAGCTCGACGTTTTTGGCGAGGACGTCGGACGATTCGCAGATAGGTCCCACGACGTCGTAGGTTTGACGCGCATGTGTCGAGACTTTGAGCGGAAGGACACGATGTTTCGCGCCGTAAAGAGCGGGTCGCAGAAGGTGATGCATGCCCGTGTCCACGATCACGAAGGTCTTCGCCGGAGCTCGTTTGATGTACTGGACCTCGCTCACCAAAAGTCCAGCTCGGCCGACGATCATCCGTCCGGGTTCGGCCAGCACTTCGAGGGACGAGAGATCACCGAGCTCAGTGGCTAAGGTTTCGCGAACCATTTTTCCGTATGTCGCCAACATCGCGAGCTCTTCGGTCGTGTCGTCGGTGTCGTAGCGGATGCCGAGGCCGCCGCCGACGTCGATGCGATCGAGAGCGAAGCCGCGCTTCACGAGCGCGCGATGAACCGCGCAAACTTTCTCGAGCGCCTGTTTGAGCGCGCCGAGATCGAAGAGCAGCGAGCCGATGTGCATCGTGAGTCCGCGCAAACGGACCGCGCTCGCATTCGACTTCAACGTTTCGACGAG
>JAZKJB010000432.1:0-1814 GCA_040384505.1 Bdellovibrionota bacterium
GCGAACACGAGAGCGAGCCGCAAGACTTCCTTCGGCGCGACCGTTTCTTGCACGATGAAGGCCGAGCCTTTGTGACCCGGATTCGTGTTCTCCGCCGAGTCGCCTTCGTCGACGGCTCCGACCAAGATGCCTGAGTCGTGCGTGGCGTGGATGTGATGACCCACGAACGTGAGATGGAAGGAGACGAGTCCACGCCCACCCACGACCGCATAAATTTCGTTTTGTTTACCGTCGGTCAACCACACGACTCTTCCGCGCGGATCCGGCTTCAAATACATGTCGTCGACACGCCGAAGTTTCATCGCGAGGAACTCGAGTCGCAAATAGCGCTCGATCGCGCTGACCAGCTCTTTTCCTGGCTTTACGAATTCGACTCCGGCACGCGTGTCACTCGTATGACGAAAGCGTCCTTCGATCGGAAAGGTGTCGTGCTCGATCGTCAGCTGACCCACAAGATTCGCACCCGCCGAGGCGATGGGTCCGGGATCGATCAACAGCATCCCGCCTTGCGAGATATTCCCGAGTTGAAGCTTCTCGTCGGACGTCAGCGGGGCAAAGGACACGCGATGGAGCGGTCCGAGGCTCACTCGTGAGTGCCGCGCGGGAAACGATCGCTTTTCGGGCTCACCCGCGATGGAACCAAAGACCTTCTTAAGCCAACTCATTCCGGTAGTTTACCCAGTTCAATCGGCGAGCGAATAGCCCAGGTCCGCTGATGTCGCGGCGCATTTTAGAAGTTCGGATAACTCTGGTTTTGTGATTGCCCCATCCGGCTCCCCATGGTGATTTCGAACCACACCCGTCAAACATTGGAGAACGACCGATGAACAAATGGATCGCACTGACGCTCGCCAGCCTCATGGCCATGCCCGTTGCTTTCGCCACGGAAACATCGACCTCTGCACCTGAGGAAATCCTCATCGATGCAACTGCCGGCGATGATCTTTCGTCTGAAATGTCGACCGAGGCGAACGAGTACGACCGCTATCGCCCGGGCCCGCAACCTGGACCCCGTCCTCCGGGACATCGTCCGCCGCCGCGCCCCCCGCGTCCGAACCCGCCCCGTCCGAATCCGCCGCGCCCCAATCCCCCACGCCCGAATCCGCCTCGCCAAGCTTGGGTTTGCCTCGCGCGCGATCTCGTTCGTAACGGTTATCGTTACGTCGATTACGATCTCGCATGGGCACGCCACGGCGCACTTCGCGAGTGCAACTACCGCTCGCCGGTCGGCCGCTGCTACTTGGTCACTTGCGATCGTTATTGATCAGCGCTCGACTTCGTAGGCGTAAGTCGTTTTCTCGATTTGCGCCTGCTCAGCCCGGCAGCCGGTGACGTCGGGAGATTTCAACATCTCCCGAAGATCGCACTCGGCCCGTACTAGCGTACGTGAGAACGGCACGATCTCCCGGAATTCCAAAATCGATTTCAAACCGCGATCGACCTGTCCGTGTTCGGCGACGATCTTCGCGAAACTCAAACGGTAATTCAGATAGTCCATCACCACGTCTCGGTGAACGTCATAGCGATCGAGTGGGCCCGTAAGACGATCGACTTTTTCCCTCGTGATCGGGAAAGGCGGCGTCGCCTCGAGCAGACCCGACCCCGTCCCTTTTTCGATCCAACGCCCGATCGGAAGAAGCGTGATCTTGTAACTCGCAGGATCGTTGAGCGGATAAAGTGAAAGGAAATGCACGCGATCGAGGTTCGGCATCACGAGGTCCGAAGTGAGATCGAGGTGGTTCAGGCGAAGCACCTTCTCCATGTCGAACGAGAGTCCGGTCTCGCGCACGAATTTTTTCGCAGCCCACTGGAAA
>JAZKJB010000433.1:0-2212 GCA_040384505.1 Bdellovibrionota bacterium
GGGCGCCGCCCGCCCACACTGCGCGAGAGCGCCGCACGGGGAAGGATGCGCCGTGCTCGCCTTCGGCCACGCTTTGCGCCGCTTCCGCCGCGTAGGCCGATGCCTGCGCGCGGTCGATAATCCACGGCATGCTCAACGAAGTCATGCGCCTGAAGCAGACGATCCTCGGCGGTTCGATCGACACGATCACCCGCGCCGAGATCGGCCGCACGCAAACGATCTTGCAGTCGCTGAAAGTCGAATCGCTCCGTTTGCTGCCGTACATGGATCTCATCACCATGAAGGTGAAGACCGAAGACGCACAACGCGATCCGAACCGAGTGGAATCGGCGCTCATCGTCTTCAACACTTCAATGGAGAATGTCGGCAACCTGCTCGGCCAATCCGGGCAATCCTACGAAGCACGGCACCTCGAGAACCTCATGCGCGAGCTGCAGGCGATCTACTCGACCGGAAATCGCCACTGGGAAGGTCCGAAGTTCGTGATCGAGAACATCGGCGCGATCAAGGCGTTGAAGGCATTCATGATCAAGCCGCCCGCGGATCAAGTCGCGCCGACCGAGTGGCAGCCGCTCTTGGTGAACTGCGCTCGCCTCTTCTCGCTCTACATCCGCGCGGAATACATGTTGAAGAGCCGCGATCTCTTGAGTGGTGAAGGTCTCGACCAGCTGACCATCGCGGTCTACGAAATCTTCGACCTCGTTCAAGGCTCGATCCAGGCGAAGCCGAACAAGATCATCGAATTCGACGAGTGGGATGCGATGGCGAACGAGATGATGCGGACGAAGGTCGTCGACCTTCCGCTTCAGTCGAGCACCATGCGCCAACTCGTTCGCGTGGCCCTCGGGAAAGTCTTCAATCCACCGATCCAAGGAAAGCGTCCCGCAGTGGCCGGTCTCACGATGACCAATTTCGCTCGCACACGTGACGGCATCTTCGGCTGGCTCGACATGCAGCGCGTATGGCGTGAAGTTCAAGACCAAGCTTATGCGAGGGAGCCGCATCTGCGCGGTGGGCGAATTCCGATTCCGACGGTTCGTGACCTCTGGGCGAAGGCCCGAACGCCTTATAAGAACGCACATCAAGACATCGACACGATGTTGAGCCGCACGTACCCGCTCGTCTTCACCGACGAAGGCGCGGTCATCTTCGGCCCTCAGGCGAAGTTGCAGGGCATGAATCAAGAAGGGTTCGATTCATTGAATTGGAAAACCCACTTCGCCCGCATCGTCGGAATGGGTTGGGCGTCGGATCCCGAGAAGAATCGCTATCTCGGTCTCACGAAGCCGGAGTTCCATGCGTTCTATCTCGACGCGAGGGATCTCGCGACGGATCTCGAATTTCTCGATCCTACCAGCACGGACATCTGGGACTCGTCGTTCGACGAATCGAACATGTTCATGTTGAGCGGCGATGCGAACAGCTATTTGAGCTTCTCCGAAGGTGTCGACTTCATCGCTTACGCTCTCTCGGCTTCGCAGACCAACGGTGGGATCTACAAAGACGCGCGAAGCCTGTGTCCGCACGAGGGCGTGGATTATTTCGGCGATCCGAAGATCAACTACGCGTGTATCAAGCAGAACACGGTCGCGAAGTGGAACGACAAGTTCCGACTCCTCCCGAGCTGGCAAGCGGTCGCGAAGAAAATCGGAACGAAGGAAGTCGCGGAGCTCTTCGATCTCATCTTGATCGGCTCGCGAAGCAAGAAGCCGATCACCGACGCTCTCGAGATGGGCGACGTGAACAAAATGACGATGCTCATGCATTACATCGAGTCGCTCTACACGCGCTTCGATCGCAACGAATCGGGCACGATTTCCTTCGAGGAAGCGCGCGACGTCTATCCGATCTTCTACGACCTCTTGAAGAAAGCCGCGAACGACGCCGGCATCAAGAAGGAGAGCGAGATCTACGCTCTCTACAACTACATCTTGTACAAGGGCGGACCGCCCGAATCGCTGATCGACAAAGTCTACTTCAAGCTCATCTGGTGCAACTCACCGTCGAAGTGGACGAAGGTGAGCGCGGACCGCGTTCAGCTGGCTCGAATCGTCGGGCAACTCGCGAAGATTCGCTAGAACCACTTCACTGCGCTTCGCTCGCGGGCGCGAACTCGCCGCGTAGATCCTTTTCAGCTCCGGGCTGGGGGCCCATCGTTCATCAGACACATGCATCCTGCATTCGCCACTACGGGCCGTCGTCGTCCGGACGA
>JAZKJB010000434.1:0-8216 GCA_040384505.1 Bdellovibrionota bacterium
AAACGAGAATCTGCGGAAAGGCCGCGAGAACTCGCTCGTAAACGTACGGCTTCCAAAACGTATGAATGCTGCCAGACATCGTGAACCTCTCAGAGGGTGACTAAGTTTTCTTTTTCGACCACACCTGACATCGTGTCTTTGACGCCGAGGAAGAGTCCGTCGCCGAGCTTGTGGAACACTTCGGGTTTGACCGTGAAATCCATCAGCCGATCGTCTTTCTGCAAATGGATGTTGGGAACTTTGTTTTTCATCACGGCGAACATCTCGACCGAGATGCGCCCGCCGGCGTCGGGAGTGATGTGCGTCGAATGCACGGCAGTCCCCTCGAACATGTAGAAACGGCCTTTTTGTGGCTTCTTCTCGATGGGTTTGTAAAGTTCGAGAACGTCCGCGACCTCGACGAAATCTTTGATCGGGCGCATCCACTTTTCATCGTAACTCGGAGGCGTTTGGTAAAAACGAACGTGATTGTGATCCGAGTCGCCGAAGATGAGCAAATGCATGACGATGGAGTCGCAATTTTTACTGCTGATCCACATCTCGTTGTGCGGTTTCTCGGTCGCATACGGGCGACTCGCGAACTGCGGATTCGAAACCGCCATCGGCGGTTTATACCGAAGCGTCGGCAGGCGATAATCTTCGATCTCTTCGTCCAGGCCCAGCGTTTTGATCGCGCGCGCGAGCTCTCGCAGGAACAAATTATATTCGAGATTGAGCCAGGGCTTCGGCATCACTTTTCCGTTGGGAGTCAGGTTGCCGATCCGAGTATAATTCTCGGCCATCTTCGCAATCAGCTCGTCCTCGTCCGTGATCAGACGATCGCCGCCGAGGCACCGACTGAGATAGACGAAGGCCGCGGACTTCACCGCCTGAAATTCCTTTTCGGGAATCGCCGCCGAAAAGACCAGCGGATCCAGACGATCGGCATTCGCGACTCGCGAGCTGAGGACATCCATGCGCTGCCTTCTGACGGCGAGTGACATCGTTTTCAATCTCCTGCGGCGTGCTGTTCGAACCACAGCACGGTTTCGCGAATGCCTTCGTCGAGAGAGCGCATGGAGTAATCGGGCAAAAGGCGTCGAAGCTTCTTCACGCCGAGGAACTTCGATTTCGCTCCGACGTACTTCGTCGTGTCGTACTCGATTTTCTTTTCGTCGTAGCCCACGTACTTGCAGATCGTGGCAGCGAACTCGCGGATGGAATGCTCTTCGCCCGCCCCGATGTTGACCAACTCGTTTTCGAATTTCTCGTCGAGTCGAATCAAAATTTTGGCGAAGTCCCGCACATGGACGAGCTCGCGTTTCTGATGGCCATCGCCCCAGAGAACGACTTTGTCGCCGTTCTTCTTGCCCGCGATGATTTTCCGGATGAGATCGAAGATGAAATGCATCTGCCGACCGTCGGTGTGATAGCCGCCGCCATAGAGAGTCGAGGGTACGACGGTCAACCACTTCAATCCGAACTGCTTCTGGAACGCGAGTTGACCCGTATAGAGCATGCGTTTCGTCATCGCATTAGTGAAGAGGCTCTCGATGGGGATTCCGCTCAGGTAGTTTTCCTCCTCGAGCGGGAGCGTCGGGTCGTACGAGCAGCTCGTTCCGATCGAGATCAATTTCGCCTGCGGCTGACGTTCGCGCCACCAAGTCAGAACGTTCGTATTCAGCTTCTGATTGATGATCCACTGCTCACCAGGGTGCTTGAGACAAAAGTCACCGGCTTGAGTCCAAGCCGCGAGATGAAAGATGCGCTCGAACTTCTCGGCATCGTACCGGCTCAGCGAATCGGTCTTCGTCAAATCGACTTGTTTGGAGCCGAAGGACGTGACGTCATGGCCTCGGGTCCGCAGCTCATCGACGAGGTGCTGGCCGAGGAATCCGGTCGCTCCGCTCACCAAGATTTTCATCGTCAGGCCCCGTCGATCACGGGGAAAAGGAATTCGACGCCCTTGGCGACGAGGTCCGCGTGTCGCTCGAGGATCTCGCGCTTGAAGTTCCACGCGAGCACGTAGTAAACGTCCGGTGGATTGCCGGCCACTTCGTCTTCCATCACGATGGGAATGTGCGAGCCCGGTGCGACGAGCCCTCGCCGCATCGGATTGATTTCGACGAGGCTAGAAATCAAGTCAGGTGTGATGCCGTAATAGTTGAGCAGAGTGTTGCCTTTGACAGGGGCACCCATCCCGTAAATCTTCTTGCCCTTGGCTTTCAACGCTCGAAGTGTCGCCATGTCGGTTTCACGCTTCGCTGCGATCTTGCGACCGAACTCACGGTACGCCTCCGGGCGATTGACTTGCGAGCGATCTTCGTCGGCTTCGAGCTCGGCGAGCCGTGCCGAACGCGGGCGGCGCCCCTTGTGCCCGACGAAACCGATGATCGATCCCCCATGAACCGGCGCGAGCTCGGCATCGAAGAGCTCGAGATCGTACTGAACGAGCAGCTTCTTGATCGTGCTGATCGTGTAGTAGAGCAAGTGTTCGTGATAGATTTGATCGAAGGCGAGGTTCTCGAGGATCTTCTTCATGTACAGGAACTGAACGACGAAAACGCCGTCATCGGCCAGTCCCTGCTCGATCCCTTTCGTCACCGAATGGAGCTCTTCCAAGTGGAAGAAGACTCCCGACGCGTTGATGACGTCGAACTTCCGTCCCAACCGTTTCACCAGCGGCGCGTCGAAGTACTCGTTGAGTGTATGAATTCCGCTCGCATTCGCGTGCTTGGCCGTCGTTTCCGAGGACTCGACGCCGACGATCTCGTAACCCAATTTCTTGTAGTGCTTAAGTTGAGTGCCATCATTCGAGCCGATGTCGAGAATCGATTTCTGCTTCTTGTCGACGAAGAATCGAGAATCGACGGTCTGTGCGATTGCTTCGAAGTGGCGATCGAGAGAACGAGTCATACCGGAAAGATAGGTGTGATCTCCGAACATCACTTCCTTCGCGACGGTGTAATCGAGCTGTGCCGTCGTGCAGTCGTCGCAAAAAACGACGCGCAGGGGATAGAAGGGCTCTTTTCCCACTTGCGCGGGTTTCAAAAAGTGATTTCCCCAAGGTTGGTTCCCGAGATCGATCACGGTTTGCAATTTCGTCGATTTGCACACGCGGCAGTTCATCAGGAGAATTATCCGGCCTGCGCCTCGTGGAAGTAAGGTGGCCCGACGTAGAACTAGACTTAAGACGGTTACTCATCTCGGAGCTATGATTGATAATGCTCCAAGCTATGAAAAATCGAATTCTCTGGCTCGCTTTCGTGCTCTTCATCTTGGTCGCGGGTGGCTACGCTTATCTCTATCCGGGGAGCGAAGCCCTTTTGGCTGGCCGAACCGATTCGGTGATGGGCGACGGGACCGATTCGGCCTCTCTTCCCTACGGCTACAGCATCTTCAAAAACATCTTCGAAACCCATCCCTCTCGCCTGTTTTACGGTTCTGTCTATTCAGAAGCGGGAGACCCGGAGAAGGGCCAGAGCCTTTGGATCCCATGGAACGAACGTTGGCTCTCGGTCTTCTTGGGCTACATTGTACCGGTCGAACAGATGTCCACGGCTTTCATCCTGTTCATCATGATCCTCAACGGCTTAGCGATGTATCTTCTCTGCGAGTACCTGAAGTGGAACCGCTGGGTCTCGGTCGCCCTTTCGTTCGCTTGGGCCTTCAACGTCTACACTCGTGCGCGCGCCAAGGTTCACGGCGCACTCGCCGGGACTTATCACATTCCGTTGATCTTCCTCGCACTCTTGATCGTCGTGCACGGCCGCTCGAAGCGTTCTCTCGTCGCGGCCATGGCGCTTCTGCTCTTCGCAGGGACGGTCGCTCACTATTATCTAGTGACCTCTATTTTCCTCGCGCCACTCTTTATCGCCTTCGTCTACATCCAACCAGAAGCCCGGGCCCATCTGAAGCTTGTCACCACGCGTTTCGTCCTCGCATCTCTCCCGCTCATCTTCTTCATGGGATCGAGCTACTACTTCATGCTTCCGTCAGAAGCTCCCATCACGAAAGCGGAGTCGATCGCCGAGGAAGTGATGCCCGATGGCTCTGCCCACCCCTTCCTCGAGGTGTTTCACGCCTACCCGATCGACTATCTCGCGGGCGATCTCGGGATGGTCGGGTCTGCCGAAAGCAATCCGGCCCGACAACTCGTCAACGAGGAAATTCTCGGCGACATGCGCGGGAGCAACTCCCACGAACGAAGCAATGGGATTCGCTGGACGGTACTCGCGCTCGCGACTCTCGCCTTCGTATTCTTGCTTCGCGGAAAATTCAAAGACGACGTGAACACCCATCGCAATTTGTTCTTCTTCCTGATCTTCGGGCTCTTCACGTTCTGGCTCTCGCTCGCCCCCGACATCCCTTCGATGGGCTTCAGTCCGTCCTACTGGCTCTACAAGTTCTTCCCAAAGATCCGCGTTTCGACTCGCGCCGGGATCATGGTTCATTTTTCGCTGCTGATGGCCGTCGGCTATTTGTTCACGCGATCGTTTAGGTGGCGGCAATGGTTGCTTCTCCCGGGCGCACTCCTGGTCCTCTTCATCGTCGACTACTTGCCTCTGAACACGGTGCCCATGGCGCCGATCTTCCCCGCCTTTTCCGAGCTTCACCGCGACAAAGGCCGCTGCGAAACGGGCCTCGTCTTTCCGTTCATCAATCCGTACGCGACCGGCGTGAACTACTACTTCTACGCTCAACGCATGCGCGGCAGCGATTGCAAGATCATCAACGCGACGGCACGACGACCGGAGATCCAGCTCTTGCTGAACACTTTCCCGCCCGACATCAATTTCCTGCGGAATCTCACTCCGCAAGTCGCCGACAAGGTCACGAAACTCGTCGAATGCATGCCGCTCAATTGGCTCGTCTTTCTCGAGCCGACTCCGAGGCCCTTCGCTGAATCGATTTGTCAGCGCTTGGGTTGGAAGCTTTCGTCCGACCTGACCTGCACGGGCCCCAGCCGCGACAAACCGATGCAGCGGCTTCCGAGCCAGTGCCTGTGAAAAGGCCTCTTTCCTATTTCGTGATCACGTTCGAATCCTTCGACACCGAAGAATTCACGCGAGCCCTTCGAGCCTTCGATCAAAACGGCGTCATTGTCGTCTGGAACTACTCCGGTCGCATCCGCGTCGTCCATGCCCCAGACGACCTGCATTTGAAGAACGAAGCGCGTTTTTTCACCCCGAAGACCTGGACCGAAAACCGCTGGGTCAAGTGGATGTCGTTGGCGGGGACGATGGGTCGGCTCATCAACGACGTGCTTACCCAGCGAACCGCGAAGCGCTTTTTTTTGGGCGGTGGCGACGTCATCCTCTGGATCGCTCAGCTCTATAAGATGGCCGGCAGAATCGAAAAAATCGTGACGACATGCGAAGACTGGGCGATGCCCGAGCGCGCGCACGATTTCTACGACTGGGTGAATCGAACCAAATGCCTCGTCAACGACTGGCTCATGGTGAAATTCGGCTGCCGCGTGATCGTGTTCACCCGCGAAATCTACGATCTCCGCAACGACTACTGGAACGATCGCACCAAGCCCGGTGCGGTTCTCTTCGAGAACAAATGGGCGAGTTTCCTCGAGAAGAAAGCGGCGCTCCCCGAGGCGCGACCTGGTCGTTCCATTTGTCTTCTGGGATCGATGCGCCGAAACTTCGGTCTCGAGATTCTCTTCGACTTGATGCTCGAACTGAATCGAGAGCACGGCATCCGCCTCAAAGTCATCGGGGTCGAGTCACCGCTTTATCGAGAATTCAAGAAAGCGTGCGACGATTCAGGGGCCAGTCAGGCGATCGACTGGCTCGGCTTCGTCGACAACGCCGACCTCGGCACGGCCGTTTCCGACTGCTTCTGCGGCTTCGACATGCAGGAAAAAGCAGAGAACAATTCGAAATGGATCGTGCCCGGCCGCATCGTGAATTACCTGCAGCACCTTATCGTCCCGACGATCAGTGTCCATTCCGGCGTCATCGTGAACTTCGTACGAGATCACCGTTTGGGCGTCGTTTGCCAACCGGAGCGTTCGGAAATCAAGCACGCCATTCTAGATGCGTTCGAAAACTACGACTCCTACGCGAAGAACATCGACACGTTCTTCGAGACCAACCCTTACAAGCGCCCCGTCACCGACCTTTTGGATATAGGATGATCTGATGCAAGACAGTCTCGGAACCCTCGTGAGAAAAGCCAGGATGGCATACGACAAACGCATCCTGATGCAGGTCCTCTACAACAATCTCGAGCTTCAATATCATCTTAAGATCCGCCGAGAGTCCTACGACCACTCCGATCCGAAGGCGATCTCGGCTTCGGCGCTGAGGCTCGATCGACTGAGACGGGCTCACGCTACACGCCCGCCTTCGGCCGCGGTCGACCTCGCGAAAGTCCAAAATCGCCGCGAGAACTCCGGCGGAATCAAATTCGAAGACGAGATGATCGAAGCCCAAGGGAAATCGGTTTCGAACGAATTCGAAGGTGTCCATGTCCGAGATGCGTTTCAGCACGCGGAAAACTGGCAGATGTTGAGTTTCGTTCGTCTCGTCGAGAGTGTCGCCGACGTGATGAGCCATCATTTGAAGCGAAGCGAATTTTCAGCGCTTGAACTCGGCTGCGGCGGCGGCGCGATCTTCAATACGCTCAGGTACGTCGGCGTTTCGGACTACATCGGAGTCGACATCAACTCGTCGGCCCTCGAGAGCAGTCAAATCGTCCAGGACAACAAGGCCCACTTCCGTGCCTTGAATCTCCAGCAGGAGATCGACTTCGGCCGGAAGTTCGACTGCGTCTGCTCGTTCGAAACGTTCGAACACATCAAGGAAGAACACTCGGATGAAGCGATTCGGACGATCGCGAATCATATGGGCGAAAATTCGCTCTTCGTCGGAACCATTTCGAAGGTCGCGGGCATCTATCACATCAACGCCCACGAAAAAGACTGGTGGATGAAGAAGTTCAACGCGAACGGGCTTGGCCACAAAGGAAAACACGCGGATTACGAAGAGCTGATCGCGCGGTCGTACCCGTTCAACTGGCACCCGCGCTACAGCAGCGTCTTCGTTTTAGGAAAGTTGTAAGGAGCGGGCCTCAGCGGCCCGAGTGAGTTTTCTCGAACTGACCGAGGCGGCTATCTAACTTCTCCAGTTGCGCCGTCATCGGGCGGTCGAAGTTGCCTACGAAAACGCCCAAGTCATGGATCCGATCGGCTTCGGGCGTTCCGGCGACCGTTGTCACATCGAAGAACTTCGCCATGTCATGCTTCAAGAAACTTCCACCCGTGATCATGCGGGATTCGATTCCATCTGCTTTCAAGAATTCATAGAGCTTGTCGCGATCTTTTCTCGTTCCGCTCTTTAGAAGCAGGGTGAACGCGAACCAAGAGCTTTCGCCCCACTTTTCCTTCTGAATGATGAAGGACGGATGACCGCTCATCATTTCCTGGAAGAGCTTCGCGTTCTTTCTGCGCTCGACGAGCATTCCATTCATCTTCTTCAGCTGAACACTTCCGATCGCTGCCGAAATCTCGATCGGGCGAACGTTGTAGCCAGGAATCTGAAACTCATAACCCGGAAATGTAGAGTCGCTTTTCGGTCTGAGAAAACTCTTCTCCGGAAGATCGCGAGTCCAACCGTGTGCACGTAGCGCGAGGCTAATGTGATAAAGCTGTTCGTCGTCCGTACAGACCATCCCACCCTCGATCGTCGAGATGTGGTGCGAGTAGAAAAAGCTGAAAGTACCGATGTCGCCGAACGTACCGGCTTGCTTTCCGCCGACGGTGGCGGCGATCGATTCGCAGTTGTCTTCCATGAAGATGAGATTCTTCTCTTTGCAGAGATCGCGCATCCCCTGCAGGTCGCACGGATTCCCGAGGATGCTGACGGCGATCAGAACTTTCGTGTTCGGCGTGATCGCCTTGCGATAAGCCTCGGTCGTCGCGTTGATCGACTCGGGGTCGACGTCGACGACGCGAACCTTCAAACCCAGCTGCCATAGCGGCGACCAAGTCGTCGCCCAGGCGACAGCAGGCACAAGCACTTCATCTCCGCGCTTGAGCGGATTTTTCTCGCGGAAGAACATCGCGGTGATCGCAACCAAGTTCGCGCTCGAACCCGAATTGACCATGACCGCATACTTCGAGCCGACTTCCTTGGCGAACTCTTTCTCGAACTGCTTCACCTTGGGGCCGAAAGTCCACTGGTCGGTTTTCATCGACTCGATGGCGGCCTGGATTTCTTCTT
>JAZKJB010000435.1:0-7005 GCA_040384505.1 Bdellovibrionota bacterium
GTCGGTCGGTCGGTTGATCAGCGTCGCATATTGGGCGCACACGCGAAGAACGTTTCCGGGAAGAGAAATCCCTCTGGTGCCTGATCTTCGCCACATCATGACGGCGAAGAACGAGGAAATGACGGGGACCGCGAGCTCTCCGAGAATCGAGTAGAACTTCACTTCTCCGCCGGGTCGAGCGACGAAAAGCGAATATGAAACGACGAGACAAGCCATCGTTCCGAGCATCGCCGGCCAGAACCATTTTTCGTTTTTCTCACCGGTGAAATCACGACGATTGAAAAGGCTCACGCCCCACAAGTGGACGCACGAGAGCAGGAACCACAAGACGAAAAACGGTTTCTCGGTGATCGGAACCCAACCCGAAGCGGGGTCGGTGTAATCTTTGATCGCGAACGCCTCCCAGCTGACGTTGAACGGCAGCAGCCAGGGAGGAAATCCCGAGTAGCGATCGGTGAACGTGCGGTGAGCGATGACCGTCCAGGCGGTGCACCAAAAGGTGAATTCCAGTTTCACCGACCAGAAGCGCGAATCCAGCGACGTCATACCGATCGCATAAGCGAGGATGATCGCGATCGTAACTATGGCCGCGATGGTGAGAGGATCACGTGTCGACGGGTTCCGGGTGGTTTCCATTCGCTGAAAGCTTAATGCCCGGAATCGAGCGTTTCAACATTGTCGTGTCGAACCTTTTCGTGACACCTTTGAGAGACGATGACGATCGACCGGCGTACGATGCTACAATTCCTCGCTCTGGGCTTGGCCGGCTGTGCAAGCCGCTCGGTGACGCCTGAGTTCGGCGCAGTCCCCGCGTCGGGGAAGAGACCGAAAGGGCGGGTCTTCTTCAGTCTCGCGAAATCGAAATCGGCAAGTACGCTGCGAGTCACCGATTGGGACGGCGGGAATGCGATCGACTACGACGTTCCGATCGTCACTCCGCACTCGCTCCTGCAAGACCCGCGCACTCCCGACGTCGTCTATCTCGTCGAGGCCTTCGGATCTTGCGCGAGAATCGACTTGAAGACGGGTGCGCACGTCAAAGTCGATCATGCGCACGGCAAAGAGCTCTTCAACGGTCACGCCATTCTGACCCGAGCCGGCGACAAGCTGATCTGCTCGCAGTTCGAGACGGAGTCGAAAGCGGTGATCATGGTTCGTGATTCCGTCACGCTGGCGAAGCTCGCGGTCTTGCCTGACGAGTGCAGTCAAGCCCATCACTTGGTTTCGTTGCCGGGAAGTTCGGTTTTCGCGTGCGGAAATCTGAACGGTGAAACCGGGGCGATCACGTTCTTCGACTACGAGAAGATGAAAGTGATCAGGCGAGTCGCGTGCGAGAAGCCGATTTTGCATCTCGTCCCGATTTCGGCGACGGAAGCGCTCGGGGTCTCGCGACCGCAGACGTTCAAGAAGGGCGGATCACGGCTGCTCTCGCGAGCGAAGTCGAGCGCTGAAAACATCGATTCTTTCATGAAGAGCACGGTGAGTGGAATCGGTCCGGTTTTTTATGCGAAAAGCGATGGGGCGAAAAAGATCTTTTGGGACGAGTCGAAGAAGGAGCGCTTTCGTGGCGGCTTCGGTCTGGCTCCGCTCGACGGCGACAAAGTCTTCCTTTCCGGTCACACGGAAGGGAACTCCGTTTTCTTGTGGCGAGATGGTGTGATCGAACGTGTCTTCGATGTGCCGACGCCGATCAACATCGTCGTGAGTGGAGATGCCAGCGAGTTCATGGTGATGAGCGAATCAGAACCGCGGATCACCGTGTTCTCGCTTCGTACATACGAAAAGTCGAGGGTGATCGAGTTCGAGACGAGCCTTCGACTCTTCGGCAAGTACCAAGGCGTCTACGCCTGATATCCCGACATCGCGGCGACGGGCGGCCACGACGCAAAACGATGAACGAGCTCGCGGGTTTCGAGTGAGTGGATCTGCAGTTCGTTTCCGCTGACGACCATGAACTCCCGACCGTCCGGGCTCGCGATCATTCCGCGCGGTCTTCGAATTTCGAAGACGTGCTCGATCTCGAACTCTTTCCATAATACGACTCGTCCCGAGCCGGCGTGCCCGGAGAGGAAGCGTCCTTTCGAAACTCCCGCGAGTCCGAAGCTTCCGACGAAGTTCGCCTTGTCGGTATCACCCATGAAGATCTTCTTCGTGCCATCGACCGAAGCTCGATAGAGCGGCCCGCCTTCTTTGCTGCCGTGTAAAGTTCGAGCGGTGCGATGAGCTTCCTCATCTTCGCTCATGAATCGTTCCATGCTCACTTTCTTCGGCGGATCCGGCATCGTGACGCCGACGACTTCGGTCGGACTCAAGGCCAAGACGTGGAGGACGGGGAAGTCGAACTCGACGCGGTTCACGATTTTCCACGTTTCCTCTTCGAAAAACGTGATCGCACCCGCGAGTTTGCGATCGAGGCTCTGGAGATTGCCGACGGCCATCATTCCCGAGCCGGGAAGTGCGACGACTTGATGGGCACCATCGCATTCTTTCGGGAGGCGGGCTACGGTCGAGAGGTCTCGTGTTCTTCTGACGGCGACGTGACTTCCCTTACCTTTCTCGAGCTGGGTGCAGGCGAAAAGTTCCCCTGAGCGGGACGATGCTCCATGTCCATTGGATTGGATCGATTTTTCACTCGCGCTCATCCTCACGACTTTTTTCGATTCGAGATCGAAACGAATCACGTCGCCGAACAATTCGAAAGCGAAGAGCGAAGACGGATGATGAGGATCCTGCATGAGAGCGTGTGCGATTCCGATCGGGAGTTCGACGTCCTCGAACCGTCGAGTGTCCCAGTCGAGAATTCTCAAGACCGAGCCGGTCGAGCGGAGCGGACTCAGCGCGACGACGACTTTTCCTTTCGAGACGTTCGAGAGCGGTCGAGGCAACGGTTCGACGGTCGTACAAGAGAGAGGGCCGCCGATGGCCAGATCCGCGAGAAGCAGCGACGAGAGCTTCACGAACGAGCGGCGGTTCATCGGTTCGAATAGCGTTCGGGCAGGTTCGTGAAGGCGTCTTCGGGCTTCGTGAGGAAATTGAAACGCACGACGTGTCCGAGCGCCGCGACTCCGTCTCGCCAGCCGACTTTTTTCCCTTGTTCCCGCGTTCGCGGAGAATAGGAAATCGGCACTTCCTTCACTCGGGCTCCGACCATCGCGAGGTAGGCGGTGAGCTCGACTTCGATTCCGAATCGGCGCGAGCGAAGGATCATCGACTTCAAGAGATCCGCGCGGAAGAGCTTGTAACAGGTTTCCATGTCGGTCAGGCGCAAACCCGAAGACAAATTACTGAGCGTCGTTAGTAGTCGATTCGCGAGATAAGACGAATTGCGAGCGCGATACTCACCGCTCATGAACCGGCTGCCGTAAACGGCGTCGGCTTCGTCGTTCATGATCGGAGCGAGGAGGAGCGGGATTTCGTTCGGATCATATTCGAGATCGGCATCGTGGATCATGATGAAGTCGCCGGTCGCGCGTTCGAGAGCGCGGATGACGGCGGCGCCTTTTCCTTGGTTCACGCGGTTCTCGATCAAGATGAAGTCGTGGAACTGCGAGAGGATCCTCAAGATTTCTCGGCTGCGATCCGTCGAACGATCGTCCACGAAGATCCACTCCCGAGCGATCGGGCAGTGCGACGTCATGAGGCGCTCGACGGCGGCTCGCAAATGTCGCTCTTCGTTGCAAACGGGGACGATGATCGTCAGCTTCGTCATTCTTCGATGATCAGCGGAGATCGGGGCCATTTCAAGCTCAGCGCTCGGAATATTTGCATCGGGCCGGTGATGCGCCACGCGGGGAGCATCAACTGGTAATTGTAGAGAAATCGGCGGGTCAAAGCGGGGTCCGTCTCGAGCTGGGGGATCACGAAATCGACGTAGGCGTCACGAAGCCGCTTGAGGGGGCCCGATTCCGCGGTGTCCGCGATCGCCCCTTCCCTCCAGTAGCGCTTGGCGTGCGCGACACCTTTTCTGGTTTCGCTCCGGATGAGTGAAAGATCGAGCTCGCTCGAGGCGTCGAGACCTTTCAGCAAGCCACGAAGCTCGAGCACCGCGAGTGAAATCCCCCGGCCATAGACCGGGTTGCCGGTGAACACGGACTCGCCCACGGGAAAGAGGCCTTCGATTCCCGAGTGCGACGAATAGAAATCCGTGCTTCCGTTTCGAATGCCATCGAGGACTTGAAGCTCCGAGGTCGGAGTTGAACTCGCCAGGATTTTCGTCGCTCGAGGAATCGAAGGGATCGCGCGGTCGAAGAAAGCGTGGGCTTCGCTTTTTTCGAGAAGCAGACTTTCGGGAACGACGAGGGAAATGGCGAAGCGATCGTTTTCAAGGGGATAGACCCCGCCTCGAAACGAGTGCGACGACGCGAGAAAAAACGAGATGGGTTCACTCGCGGTCGAGCGATAAATTCGGGAGAGGACCTTGTAAGACGGTCCGACGAGCCGGGTTCGATCCGCTCGCAGGCCGGCATCCGTGAGCCATTTCGCGCGAACCGCTCCAGCTCCGGTCGCATCGATCACCAAATTCGCCGCGACTCTACGATCGCCGAGCGCGATCCCCGTCACCCGGCTCGCGCCATTCGTGACCAAACCGGTGACGTTTCCGCGAAGGACTTCGACTCCGGAGGAAGCCAGTCGGTCTTCCAGGGCCCGGCGAAAAAAACTTTGGCTGAGACAGAGGAACTTCGAGCGTTCGTCTTCATCGCGAGCGGGGAGCAGGGGGAAACGCGTGCGCAAGATTTCGGCGATCGAAATCGACCGCGCACCACGTTCGATGAGGGTGCGCTCGACTTCGGGGAGCTCTCGTTTCAGCCAATCGGAGACATGCTGTGAGCAGATGAGCGCCCGATCGTTTTCGCCGCCGACATCGGGACCGACGAGCGTCACTCGCAATGATCGCTTCGCGAGCGAGAGCGCTGCGCAAAGTCCATTGATGCCGTCGCCGATGACGATCGCGTGATTCATGTCGAAACTCTAGTGAGAGGCCAGGGGATGAGCAACTTCGGCCTGGACATTCAGCGTCAATCATTTCATCGTCGAGATCGTGCGGCACTCATCTCGAATCTACGACTCGATCGCGTTCTCGCTGCTCGGTCTCGCACTGGTGGGACAGGGTGTCTGGTTGGCTCTCCACCGGTCCCTGACACTCGATGAGTCGGTCACGTTGTTCAATTCCCATGCGGCGTTCGATGGGCACTTCGCGAAACTCTTCTCCGATATCCACACACCATTCTTCAACGTTCTGATGGCGCTCTGGACCGGGCTTTTCGGCTACGAAGTGATGGCGATGAAGGCTTTCGCATTGGTTTGCGGAGTCATCGGCTTAGTGGCTGTGTTTCGCTTGGCTGATCGGATCGCCGGGCGATCGGTTGCGTGGGTCGCTGTCACGGCATTGTCTTTTTCGCCGGTTTACGTCCAATACGCCCAGTTCGGTCGCTCGTATGTTCTCTTCGCAGCCACGGCGAGTGTCTCGTCCTATTTTTATCTGCGGCTCCTCGATCGTGATTTCGCGTTTCGCTCGAAGGAAATGGTCGGATATCTCATTGCGACGTCACTGATGTCGTTCTCGCACATGGTGGCTGCGACGATTCTTCTCGCGCAGGGCGTTCACCTCCTCTTCGTTTGTCGGCGCGACAAGCGTTTCTCGCGGCTGGCCTCCTGGTTCAAAGCTCTGGTTTTGCTTCTCATCGCTTACTCGCCCGTGGCCATCACGATCTTGAGTCGATACGACCTCCGAAAGGACATACCAGCCATTTATTCGTGGGTGCGGATGCCGACCTTGGCGGACCTCGCGTTCTCGGTCCGCTATTTCACGGAACCGTTCCTTCTCGTTCAACTCGCCTTCGGTGGGCTGATCGCGATCGCCGTTTTCACGAATCGATCCCGCGCGACCGGGTATCTCGTGACGTGGCTCGTGGTTCCTCCGCTCTTTCTCTTTTTCTACTCGCGAGTTCATCATCCGGTTTTCATCGAGCGCGGACTCTTTCCTTCGCTCATTCCCTTCATCGTCTTGGTCGCGATCGGGATCGGACGTCTCTTCACGAAACCCATCTTCTCGATTTTCCTCGTTGCGGTCCCGGCGAGCGCCGGCCTGATCGCTACGATCGGGAACTCGAATGACGACGAGTCATGGGCGGCGCTGGACTCGGCGATCGAAGATGTTCGCAGAGGAAGCGAAGACTCCTTCTTCATCAGGCCTGGCTACGCCGCACCTCCGTTTCTCTTTTACTTCGACCGGGATTGTTTTTTCGCCGCGGATCGATCGACGTGCATGGCGAGCGGCCGCGTCCATCCCGTCTTCGACGAAAGTATAACGGGTGGAACGCCTGTGACGGAGCGAAACTGGTTCATCGGTTATGGTTCTGAAGCCGTGACGAACACGCGGCTCATCGGCGAGTTGAAAGCGAATCCGGCTTTTGAAGTGAGTGAGATCCCACGGAGGCTCGAGAGCCTCCGTGATCAACGGATGAGAGGATTCGAAGTGATCCTCTTCGCGCCGAAGCGGTAGTTCACTTAGAGATTACTTCTGTGCTTTGTAAGCCTGGATGACGGCGATCAGCTGTTGGCGACCTTGATCCATCGACGGGACTGATTTGTTCGTCGTGGTCGGAGCGAGGACCGAGAAGATCGCCTTGAGAGTTCCATCCATCACCGGCGGCTGGCCCAGTTGCTTGAGATGCTCGCGCGTCTGCATCGCGGCCTTCAAGTAAGTCTTCAATTCCTCGAGCTGGATCAAGCTGAAGCCGTCGACGGAAACTTCCGCTGTGCCGCCGAGACCCTGGCGGACCTTCTCGAGAGCGATGCGGACCTTCTCGTTGAGCGTGATCTGCTTCTCGAACTTCGAAAGGGCCCCTTCCCAGTCCTCCTTGTTCCATAGTTCCACGGCCCACTTGTTGTAGAGCCAGGCCTGGGTATTGCGGAAGGCCGCAACCTCCTTCGCAATAGCCGGGTAGCGATCGAGCACCGCTTCAGCCTCGGAGAACTTCTTTTCCTCTCCCAGCTTCCCGGCGA
>JAZKJB010000436.1:0-1588 GCA_040384505.1 Bdellovibrionota bacterium
GACTCCGGATCGCCTCGCGATCGACGGGAGGCGCGCTCGATGGGTTCGAGACGCAAGAAGCGAGTCCGAGAACCGCAACTGCGTGCAAGAGTCGTCTCAACACGCGTTCACCGCATCGAGGAGTTCGGGGACCGAACAAGGAACGCAGCCGACTTTTCCGACGACGACGCCGGCGGCGAAGTTTGCGAGGGCGCAGGATTGTTCGAGCGTGAATCCAGAGCCCCATGCGAGTGCCAACGCTGCGATGACAGTGTCGCCCGCGCCCGTGACGTCGAAGACTTGTTTCGCGTTCGTCGGAAGATCGATGACGTCGCCCTTTTCGAACAAACGCATGCCGTCTTTCGAGAGAGTGATCACCATTTGCTTCGAGCCGACGGCGTCCATCAGTTGTTGACCGAGGCGATCGACGATGGCCGCGTCTTTCCGAAGATCGTCGAGGACCGTCTTCGTCAGCGCGACCGCTTCGTCGAAGTTCGGAGTCATGAGCTCGACGCCGCGATACGTTTCGAGCGGCGTCTTCGGGTTCGGATCGGCGAGGATTTTCTTTCCCTTCGCTTTCGCCATCTTCACGACTTCCTGGACGAGTCGTTCGCTGACGACGCCCTTCGCGTAATCCTGGATGATGACCGCGCACGTCCCGTCGATCGTTCGCTTCACCTCAGCGAGAACCGCATCCTCGACTTCGCGAGACAGGAACTTGCGGTGCTCGTAATCGACGCGAACGATGTGATGGTTGGCGACCATGACGCGAAGTTTTCTAGTCGTCGGGCGGCTCGCGTCGACGATGAGGTGGCTCGAGTCGACTTTCGCGCCATCGAGGAGACGACGCAGTTGATCGGCCGCGCCATCACTTCCAACGACGCCGATCAAACGAGGCACGCCACCGAGGCTGCTGACGTTTTGAGCGACGTTGGAAGCGAGACCGAGCCGCGTTTCTTCCTTCGCCACTTCCACGATCGGCACCGGAGCTTCTGGGCTGATGCGATGCACGTTGCCGAGGACGTATTCGTCGAGACCGACGTCACCGACGATCAAGACTTCCTTGCCCTTGAGATCGCCGTGATGCTGCAGAATGTAAGGCGCATACTCGGCCATGCGTCTTTGACGCGATGTCATCGGTTTTTCTCCCGGGTTTGGAACTTCCTGACGGACCTAGGATAGGGGGCTTCGACTTCACACGCAAATACTTGAAAAGCCCCTCGTGTGGAAGTGTAATGGAGCACTCACTTTATCGGTTAACGCTACTTTCCAAGTTTTCGCGGACCCCGTCCCAAGGTTGGTTTCATGGATTTCTCCGAAGGCGAAATGTTTCAGAACACGATCAAGATCCTCGAGGACGCGGCCGGCGTGATCAGCTGTGACCCGAACGTCCTGGAGCGCTTGAAGCGCCCCAAGCGCGCGATCATCGTCAGTGTTCCCGTTCGGATGGACGACTACCGCGTGAAAGTGTTCACGGGATATCGGGTTCAACACAGCTCGACCCTCGGCCCCTACAAAGGTGGCATTCGATATCACCAAGACGTGTCGCTCTCCGAAGTCGCCGCACTCGCGACTCTGATGACGTTCAAGTGCTCGCTCCTCAATCTTC
>JAZKJB010000436.1:1598-2868 GCA_040384505.1 Bdellovibrionota bacterium
TCCCCTCGGTGGCGGGAAAGGCGGCGTTCGCGTCGACCCGACTCAACTCTCGCGAACCGAAAAACAAAATCTCACTCGTCGTTACACGTCGGAGCTCGGTCATGCGATCGGGCCCTCGGTCGACATCCCGGCTCCCGACATGGGAACGGATCCGCAGACGATGGCGTGGATCATGGATACGTACTCGCAGGAAGTCGGCTACTCGCAGCCCGGCGTCGTCACCGGCAAGCCCGTCGAAATCGGTGGTTCGCTCGGTCGTGCGGGTGCGACCGGTCTCGGCGTCGTCTTCATCGCGGAGAAGGCCCTCGAGAAGATGAAGATGCCGTTCCAAGGAGCGACGTTCGTCATCCAAGGTTTCGGTAACGTCGGCCAGCACGCGGCACTCTATGCGTTCCAACGTGGAGCGAAAGTCCTCGCGGTCAGTGACGTCTCGGGCGCGATCTACAATTCGACCGGTCTCGACATCAACGACGTGATTCGCTACGTGAGCGAACACAAAATCGTGAAGGGTTACCCGAAAGCGGAGCCCATCACGAACGATCAGTTGCTCACGATCAAGTGCGATGTCTTGGCTCCTTGCGCTCTCGAGAGCGTGATCCACGAGGGCAACGCAGACAAAGTCGACACGAAGATCATCGTCGAAGGCGCGAACGGTCCGACGACGAACGAGGCGACGAGAATCCTCGTCGAAAAAGGCGTGCTCTGCTGCCCGGACATCCTCGCCAACGGCGGTGGCGTGATCGTGTCGTATTTCGAGTGGGTCCAAGGCCTGCAGCACTACTTCTGGTCCGAAGACGAAGTGAACGCGAAGATGAAACAGATCATCACGGGTGCGTTCGACAAGGTCTGGGAGATTCGCCAGGAGAAGAAAGTCGACATGCGCACGGCAGCGATGGCCCAAGCGGTTCGCCGTCTCGAGCGTGCGATGCTCCTTCGCGGCCTCTACCCGCGGTAAGCGAATTTTCTATTTTCGATTTCTGTATCGGGGTGGCCACGGTCACCCCTTCTTTTTGCGGCCGATTGTCCATCGAACCGTGCATCAAACTCGCCCGATTTAGAAAAGCGATTGTAGCCGCACCATTCTGCTCGCTAGCATCCAAAGACGAACTTGGAGGTTCAATATGGCTCGTTACGTGGATGGATTCGTTCTGCCGATCCCGCGCAAGAACGTCGAGAAGTACAAGAAGATGGCGAAGATCGCAGGCAAAGTCTGGAAGGAACACGGCGCGCTCGAGTACATCGAGTGCATGGCCGACGACGTGAAACCGGG
>JAZKJB010000437.1:0-384 GCA_040384505.1 Bdellovibrionota bacterium
CCCAACAAAGATGCGTTCGCGAATAGCGATGCGGCTGGAACGCCGTCACGAGACGGCGATCGGGGTATTTTTCTTTGAAGGCCGACAAGACGGCTTCGACTTCGGTCGGATGATGACCGTAATCGTCGTAAACGTCGACGCCGGCGACGACTCCCTTGTGCTGGAACCGTCGATCGACCCCGCGGAAACCTTCGAGGGCACGAGCGCAGACGTCGAATGAAAATCCAGCTTCGAGCCCCGCAGCCAGTGCGGCGGCCGCGTTCAAAGCGTTGTGTCGCCCCGGAATGTTGAGATGGAGACGTCCGAGTTTTTCTCCGAGGCGATGTACTTCGTAATCGCCTTTCGAACCGACGAGTCGAAGATCGTTGTCCGCTTCGAATCCAT
>JAZKJB010000437.1:394-13153 GCA_040384505.1 Bdellovibrionota bacterium
CGTCAGGAGCCTTTTTTTTAAAAGAACTATTTGTTTCCGTAATCGCGGAAAGTCTCGCGCGCCGCAGGGTCGTCTCCGCAAACGATCGCGAGGCCGTAGAACGGAATTCGCATCGCGAAGTCGAAGAACGCTTTCTTCAACTGAGCGACGGTTCCGTAATAGTCCAGGTGATCGTTGTCGATGTTCGTGACGACGACGATCTCGGGAGAAAGGCGCGAAAAACTTCCGTCGCTTTCGTCGGCCTCGGCGATCAGCCACTCCCCTTGTCCGAGGAGCGCCGTCGACTTGATGATGTCGAGTCGTCCACCGACGACGATCGTCGGCTGCGCGTTCGCCGCGAGGAAGATCGAAGCCGTTAGCGACGTCGTCGTCGTTTTCCCGTGCGAGCCACCGACGGCGATTCCGCGCTTCAACCGCATGATCTCCGCGAGAGCCTCCGCGCGTGGGATCAGTGGAATTTTCATTCGCCGCGCTTCTTTGAACTCGGGGTTCTCTTGGCGCACGGCACTCGAATAGACGACGACTTCGGCATCGCGAACGTGCTCGGGGGCGTGACCGATCTTCACGTCGATCCCCATCTCACGAAGGCGTTTCGTCTGTGCGTTCTCGCTCAGGTCGCTTCCGCTGACTCGGCCGCCCATGTTGCGCAAGAGCTCCGCGAGCCCGCACATGCCGATGCCGCCGATACCGATGAAGTGGACCTTCGCTTGTGCCAATCTCATTTCGTCTGTCCTACGGTTTGCGCAGCAACTTTCAACAAGAGCCGCTCGACGATTTTCTCGTCGGCATGGGGAAACTGGAATTGCCGTACGTTCGTTTCGAAAGTCTCGATGAGCGAGCGGTCGTCTCGAAAGCGCTTGAGAGTGTCGCGGAACGATTCGGGGGTCAACCGGTCTTGGGTGTACAAGGCTGCCGCATTCACGCGCGAAAGGGCTTCGGCATTCTTTCGTTGATGATCGTCGGCCGCCGTCGGAAGCGGAATGAAGATCGCGGCTTTCTGACAAGCCGCGATTTCCGCAACCGTGCTCGCGCCCGCTCGACACACGACGAGATCGGCCCAAGCGTAACGCTTGTCCATGTCGTGGAGATACTCGAAGACTTGAATCGAGCCCGGAGCACCTTCGTACGTTTGCCGAATGCGCGCAAAATCGTGCGGTCCGGTCTGATGAACGACTTCGACTCCGCTCATCCAACCATCACCGTCTCGCAGCGAAGCCGAAACGAGATTGTTGATGAAGCGAGCGCCTTGGCTTCCGCCGAAGACGAGGACCCGAAGCGGTCGCTGTCCTTTGTCGCGAGCCGCGGGAATCATGGTCGAACGCACGGGCAGTCCGCTCTTCACGACGGAATTGCCGTCGAAGTAACTCCGCGCTTCATCGAAGACGACGAGAACTTCGTCGACGCGACGACCGAGCATTCGATTCGTCATGCCTGGCATCGCATTCGGCTCCCAGACGATCGAGCGATAGCCGAAAAGCGACGAGACGAAAAGCATCGGCCCCGAAGCGAAGCCACCGACTCCGAGAACGGCGATCGGCTTCAATTCACGCGCGCCACTCGTTGAAAAACGCGAGCGGAAGAGTCACGAGCGTCTTCAATCGCGTCACGAGGCCGACGGTGTGATGGAGTTTTCCGACGGGAACGAGATGGAGCGGAAAGCCTTCGCGCGGGACGATTTTCTCTTCGAGACCGCCGCGCGCACCGACGAAGTGCACTTTCAATCCGGGATGGAGCCGCTCCACCGCACGGGCGATCGCGATGCCGGGATAGATGTGACCTCCGGTGCCGCCGCCAGCGATGATGACGTTTCGATCAGACATCGTGATTACCTTTTACGACGAAGCAGGCGCTGCGCTTTGCGGCCGACGGGCATCGCTTTACGTTCCGTGCGATCGACGTTCAAGAGGAGTCCGAACATGAAACAACACACGAGCAGCGAGCTTCCGCCGTAAGAAAGGAACGGAAGCGTGAGACCTTTCGTCGGCAAGAGGCCCAAGACGACGCCGACGTTGATGAAGACCGAGAACGCGAACGTGAGACTCAAGCCCAGTGCGAGAACTTTTTGGAACCTGTCTTCACAACGAGTCGCGAGCTGGAGTCCGCGAAACACGACGTAACCGTAAAGACCGACGACGACGAGAAAGCCGACGAAGCCCATTTCTTCACCGAGAACGGCCATCGTGAAGTCGGTGTGGGCTTCGGGAAGAAAGAAGAGTTTCCCCTGTCCCTGACCGAGTCCCATTCCCGTCACGCCCCCGGATTGAAAACTGAGCATGCTCTGGATCGCTTGGAAACCCTTCACCTCGGGATCGGCCCACGGATCGAGGAACGCGAGCACGCGCGCACGACGATAAGGTACGTTCATCACCAACATGTAGAACGCCGGTACCGCGACCGCCATCGCCGCGATCACGTATCTCCATTGCAAGCCGAAAGCGAAAAGCACGGCGATGAAGACGCCCGAGCAGATCGCGAACGTCCCGAAGTCGGGTTGGCGGAGAACGAACAAGAGTGGAAGCATGAAGAGACCGGCCCGAACGGGCCAATCGTACTTGCCGAGATTTTCGAACGTCCTCGAAAAATAAGTCGCGAGCAAAAGCGAAAGCGAAACTTTCAGAAGTTCCGAAGGCTCGAAGACGAAACCGCCGGGAAGGTTCAACCAGCGAGCCGCGCCGCCCGCGCGAATCCCCAGGCCGGGAACCATCGTCGCGAGCACGCCGAGGCCCGCGCAAAGCCAAAGTGTCCAACCGAACTTCTCGATCAACTTGAACGGCATGTTCGCCGTCACGAGGAGCACGCCGATTCCGACGATCGCGAAAAAGAACTGGCGCCGGAAAAAGAAGAGCCCGTCGCCGCGCGACTCGATCGCGAAGATGAAACTCGAGCTATAGACCTGAACGAGACCGATGCCGAGAAGAGCCAAGATGGCGAAGAGGAGACCACGGTCCAGACGCGACAAAGTTGAAACTCCCGAAGTTGACCAATTGTTGAACTGTCTTCGAGTTTAATCGAGGGCTTAACGCGAGGTCCACGTCGCGCGCGCGTGGCTAGGTCCAGTTCTGGCGCCCGGCCGAAAGTCGAGCTATCGTCTCCGCCCATGAAGACGAACATGAGGCGACCATGAAAACACGCATTCGAAAAGCCGACCGCGACGATGTTCGCGTCATCCTCGATCTCATCCGCGCACTCGCCGAGTTCGAGAAACTTTCTCATGAAGTGGTCGCGACCGAAGCGATGCTCGAGGAGACACTGTTCGGTGAAAAACCGAGCGCCGAAGTTCTGATCATGGAGCATGAGCTGGAGCACGAAAACGAGGCGCGTTGGGCCAACTCGGGCTTCGCTCTCTACTTCACGACTTACTCGACCTTCCTCGCTAAACCCGGGATTTACCTCGAAGATCTGTTCATCAGGCCAGAGTTGCGAAGCCATGGTTTCGGGCGTAAAATGTTACAGAGACTAGCACAAATTGCCGTCGAGCGAGGCTGCGGCCGGTTGGAGTGGAGTGTCTTGGACTGGAACGTCCGTGCGCGCGAATTCTACGAGAACCTCGGCGCTCGCCCCATGGGCGATTGGACGGTCCACCGCCTCACTGGCACGGCGCTCGGAGCCCTTGCCGACGAGGGCCTCTGAGGAGTAATTTCGATGAATAGAACCCAAGGAGAACCCCATGGCAGCTAACATCAGCAATACGTCCGATACCGCTTTCGAAGCCGACGTGATCAAAGACTCCGTCCCGGTGCTCGTCGATTTCTGGGCCGAATGGTGCGGACCGTGCAAAGCACTCGCTCCGAAACTGGAAGAGATCGCTGGCGAGTTGGCTGGCAAAGCGAAGATCGTGAAAGTCGACGTCGACGCGAATCCCGATTCGGCTGCGAAGTACGGCGTCCGCGGAATCCCGACGCTAGTTCTCTTCAAAGACGGCAAAGAAGTCGGTCGCCTCGTCGGCAACCAACCGAAAGACGCGATCGTCACGATGCTCAAGAGCTTCGGCGCTTAATTTCGTTTTTCCCTTTTTCGATTTTCGAAAACCGCACTCGCGAAATCCGAGTGCGGTTTTTTTATGGCTTCGAGAAGTCGGTCCGACGCTCGCGACTCACGATCACTGCACTCCGCCGCCCCAGTATTCGCGGATCACGGCGCCGTTACCGAAGCAGACCTTGACGCCGCCGTATGGAATCACGGTATCGCAATGAGCTAGGCAAACCGCCGTGTTCACGACACTCGCGGGTTTATAGTCGGTCGCACCGCTCGCCGTCGTCACACGAGCGACACACGCCATCGGATCGCTCGGCGTCGAGTAAACCTGCGTGCGAGGTGCGGGGTACGTGCGAATTACCGTTCCACCCGTGCGACACGTGACTTCCGAGCTCGAGAAATTATTCGCCACTCCATCGCAGTACGACTCGCACTGATTGATCGAAGTGATGGTCCATCCTGGCTTCGACGTTCCGCCCGTCCCGATCTGCACCATGCAGTTGATTCCGGCCGAAACGACGGGCGTCCCGATCAACGGCGCAGGAGTCGGTGTCGGCGTCGGAATTGGCGTAGGTGTCGGCACGGGCGTCGGGGTAGGAACCGGCGTCGGAGTAGGGACTGGCGTTGGCGTGGGAACTGGCGTCGGCGCGGGAGTCGGCATAGGCGCGAGAATCACGCCGGGCATTTCGGTCTGGATCACGGTCACGATACTGCCGACATTCGTCGCGAGCACCGGATCGATCGCGAACAACGTCGTCTGCGCGACATCGGCGACATCGGAGAAAAGTGCCGCGCGATCGATCTCCGGCATCGTCGCTCCATCGAGACCGTCCTTCACGCCTTGAAGAAGCTGGCGAACGAGCAAACCTTTTTCGTAATCCGTCAATTGACCGTCGACCGCACCCACCACTTGAAGAGCGCCACTCGCCATCGCTGAGATCAGCGCGGTCGCCGAGCTGGCGAGAGTCGGATTGTTGTTGAGGCCGCGAACGGCACCCGACGTGAACGTCTTGACGATGTTGCTGTGGTAATCCGGAGAAACCGTGCTACCGACGAGCGCGATCATGAAAAGCTCGGCGCGACTCGACATCGCGGCTTCCAAGTCCGAACCGGAGAGACCGGTTTCATCCAACTCGACTCCGACCACTTCCGCGACTCGCCCGATGACTCCTGGCAATTGGTTCGCGTCGACCTGCGTGACGAGCGCTTTGAAGTGAGCGACGGTGACCGCATCCAGCGCTTCACGCTTGTCGAGCACCGACGGAAAGTAAGCGCTCGAGCCGATCGCGGCCAACGACGACTTCATCGTCGCTTCACCGATCGCTCCCCAATCGTCACTCGCCTTCGCCGCGAATCCACCGGCTTTTCCACTCGCCGAAATTCCCGCGAGTCCCACCGTCGATTTCTGCGCGATGAAAGCCGCGTCGCCCGAGCTCAAGCCCGCTTCGACGAGTCCGGTCTGAAAAGTTTTGAGGAAACTGGAGGAAGGGGTATCGGCAGTCTCGAACAGCCCCGTCGCCGGCCCGAAGGTCAGCGAACACGCGGATAGTGCTGTTACCGCGATGAACGCGGTCGAGATCCTTACCAACAATCGACGCCCCACAGGTAGGAAGAACCAGTCCTTTTAGGATAGAATGCCTGGGAAACCGCCACCAGGAAGGGTTTCCACGGGGGCCCATTTGGGACGATGATGATCTCATTTTGGATTCCCTTAAAACTCGCCATACCGGAGCTTCACACGCCCTTAGCTTGGCACGTTCAGAAACTCCGCCGGAGCACTTTACCCTAGGTAAAATCGGCATTACGAGAGGCTCGGACGTTTTTAGATCGTCGACGACGGCCCCATCCAAGGGCCAGTCCGAACGCTCGGTGCTTCTATCGAATTCACAGAAGCGTGCGCACGCCGTAGAATGAACCAGCGGAGGTCGACATGAAGTTACGACTGCTTTTCGTTTTCACGCTTTTGGTTTCGACGTCGGCGTTCGGCCAGGGCCGAGTCACCGATCTCATGACGACGCTCATCGACCTCAGATGCTCCGGCGGCGGTCACCACATCGACATGCATTGGGATACGACGGCCAATCCCTTCACGGGGAACTACACGCTCGATGGACGAAACGTTTCGGTCCGGCACGAGCCCGGGCCCAATGGCACCAATCGCTACGACATCGGCGGCGCCGTCTTCACCCTCGAAAGAGGCGATACGAAAAGACAATTTGAGAAGATCGTCAGTTACCGCGGTCAGAACATCCGGATGAACTGCACTTACAACAGACGAATGCAGTTCCTCCGCGAGCGCGCGTTCGTCGAACCTGCCGATCCCGACACGCCTGTCGGCCAAGCCGTCCTCCCGGGCTCAGGTTCGGGCGCCGGCTCGCGCTGATTTTCGAGCGGAGAGAGAGAAAGCAGATGGGTCGCCGGTTCACAGCCGAGCGGCCCTTTGTTTTTTCGGTGATCGGTGATCGGTGATCGGTGATCGGTGATCATCAAACGTTCGCACTGCGTACATGCAAACAATTTTTATTGATATTCGCGGGCATGATGTTACTCTCTCGTGTCTTTTGTCGAGGGAGCTTTCATGTCTGCTGATCTTTACACGATCGAAGGTTCGCGAGTTTTCGAATCCACTCATCTTGCGCTGAAGAACGAACGCCACGCTGCGCTCGTAGTTCTTCGGCACTTGCAGGCGATCGAAGATCGGAAACTTTTCGTCGGTCGGGGATATCCGAGTTTGTTCGAGCTTTGCATCAAAGAATTCGGCTACTCGAATGGCGCTGCCCATCGTCGAATTCAAGCCATGCGCTTGCTCAAGGCGACACCTGCGATATCGGAAAAAATCGCGACCGGCGAAGTCTCGATCACGACGGCCGCAGCAATTCAGTCTTTCCTCAAAATCGAAGAAAAGTCGGCGGGCGCTTATTCGGAAAGCGAAAAGCTGGAGCTCATCGAAGTTTGTGCTGGGAAACCTTCACGCGAGGTCGAGAAAGAATTGGCCACTCGCAATCCTTCCGCCGTCCACCGCGAAATCGTGCGCGCAATCGGCGACGATCACATGCGTGTTTCGTTCAACATCACTGACGAGCTCTGGCGCAAGATCGAACAACTCAAAGCGCTCCGATCGCATGCAGGACCGATGTCCAACGAATCCCTCCTGGAGTGGCTCGTCGAACTCGGTCTCGATCGCGTCGATCCGATTCGGAAAGCTGATCGAGCCCAAGCAAAAGCCCAAGTGAAACTCCGAGCGAAGACTCAAGCTAATGCCAAGGCCAAAACCGAAGCTGGAATCGAGAAGCTTTCGAGCGAAGGTGCTTCAAAAAAATCAACCGCATCACTTCCGGCGCCGAACGAATCAGCGCGTCGAGAATCCAAGAGGCAAACTCGCTACATTCGAGCCGTCGACAATCATGCTTTGGCGCCTTCGCGCAAAGATGGATGTGCTCATGTGAGTTCTGAAACGGGTCGACGGTGCGGATCGCATTACTTTCTGCAGAAGGATCATGTCATTTCGCATTCAGAGGGAGGCTCGAACGCGAGTTCAAATCTTCAGTGGCTTTGCGGCGCCCACAATCGGTGGAAGTATTCTCGAGGCTCGACGGTGAGATGTGAGTCGCTTGAGTACGTGGCTTGAGTGCTTAACTTGAAAGTTCAATTTCGTATCAGATGTAGCTGTCCGCAGTGGCCACTCGGCTTCAGTTTTCGCGACGTTCATTGCCCGCACACGCGTTCGGAATTCGCGGAGTTCGTCCATCCGTGAGAGCTGCTTCGCTCCGCCCTCCAGGCGGATCGACCGAGGTCATTCGGTCGGTTTTCATCCGAACTCGCTCCAAAAACGCTCGCTCCCAGGCCCCGCTCGCTCCGCCACGATGGCGGAGCGAAACACACCTCACGGAAGGGAAAACGGCGTGCGCTTGCGACTGGAACGGTCGTAGACGAACTTCGCAGGACTAGATTTGGAAATCTCGATCGCATCAATAGCAAAAGGCCGCTCGGTTTTCCGTAGCGGCCTTTTGTTTCGATGTTTTTTCTGATTTTTTCTGTGTTTGCCGGCTTCTCTATCTTCTCTGTCGTCTCTAACTTCTCTGCTCGCGCCGTCGCGCAAAGCCGATCAGCGGAAGCGCTTCACGATTTCCTTGAAGTAGTTGCCGCGCTCTTCGTAGCTGTCGAACATGTCGAAGCTCGAGGCTCCCGGCGACAACAACACGATGTCGCTGATGCGTGACTTCTGATACGCGATCAAGACGGCTTCCTCGAAGGTTCCAATCAAGAACGTTTCCGAGTAATCGCCGATGTCGCGATTGATGCGCTCTTTCGCTTCGCCGACGAGGATCAGTGTCTTGACCTTGCGTCGAACGGTGTCACGCAAAGACTCGTACGAGAGGTTCGTGTCTTTACCGCCCATGATCAGGATGATGTTCTCTTCGAACGCATCCAGTGCGCGGTGTACGGCGTGGACGTTCGTCGCCTTCGAGTCGTTGAAGAACTCGACGCCACCGACGCGGCGGACGTATTCGAGTCGATGCGGCATCCCCGGGAAGGTGTCGATCACCTTCTGGATTCCTTCGCGAGTCGCGCCGTGCTCACGGGCCGCGAGCGACGCCGCCATCACGTTGTCGATCGAATGCTTGCCGCGCATCTTCATGTTCTTGACCGAGTAATGTTCGATCTCCGGGCCCGTGCGAACGCGCACGTCGTCTTTGATGCACACGGCACCGCCGATGGTCATGATCTGCGGCTCGAGCTGGGGCTTGCGCGAGAAGTAGAAGATCCGGCCGCGTTGAACGGCGGGATCACGCGCGAGCTCGACGACGGCGTTGTCGTCGGCGTTCAAGATCGACGTCGTCGCTTGATTCGTGTTCTGGAAAATGCGGCGTTTCGCGTTCACGTAGTCTTCCATCGAGCGATAACGGTCTTGATGGTTTTCCGCGAGGTTCGTGAAGACCACGTTCTGGGGAGTGAAGCGCTCGCAGTGTTCGAGCTGAAAGCTCGAGACCTCTGCGATCACGGTCGAAACTTTCGGGCCTTCGAGTTGGCCCTTCGAAGATTTACGCAGGTATTCGATCAACGGCTCACCGAAGTTTCCACCGAGCCACACACCCAAACCGGACTCCTTCAAGAAGAGCTCGATGAGTTTGCAAGTCGTCGACTTCCCGTTGGTGCCCGTCACCGCGATGATCGGCTCCTTGATGAACCACGTGGCAAATTCGAATTCACCCGTCACTTGCACGCCGTTGGAGCGAGCATAGTCGAAGATCTTCAAGTTCGGCGGCACCCCCGGCGAGAGCACGATGAGATCTTGCGCGAGGAACGTCTTCGGCGTGTGACCACCGAGATCGAACTGCAAGTTCGGCAAACCCTCGATCTGCTCGAGAGCGGGAGCGAGCTCGGCACGCGACTTGTGGTCGCTGACCGTCACTTGAGCGCCGTGCTCGAGGAGGAAGTTCACCATCGAAACCCCGGAGCGGGCCATGCCGACGACGAGAACGCGTTTGTCTTTCAGATCCTTCAGTTCGGAGATCGGAGTCATATACTTCCCTTGATTTAACGAAGCTTGAGAGTGCTCAGCGAAAGGATCGCGAGGAGAATCGAGATGATCCAAAACCGTACGATGATCTTGGTTTCAGTGAGCCCTTTGAGTTCATAATGATGATGAATCGGCGCCATGCGGAAGACGCGCTTGCCGGTCAGCTTGAAGGACGCGACTTGCGTGATCACCGAGAGCGCTTCCACGACGAAGACGCCACCGAGGATCGGCAAGATCAGTTCGTTCTTCGTCAACACGGCGAGGATTCCTAAAAAGCCGCCGATCGAGAGCGAGCCGACGTCGCCCATGAACACTTGCGCTGGATACGTGTTGTACCAGAGGAAACCCAAACCGGCGGCGACCATCGCACCCGCGAGCGGCGTCAATTCACCGGCTCCCGCGATGTGCGGGATGTTCAGATAGTTCGCGATGTTCACGTTCCCCGCGATGTAAGCGAAGATCGCGAAGGTCGACGCACAGATGATCACGGGAACGATCGCGAGGCCGTCCAGGCCATCGGTCAAATTCACCGCGTTCGCGCAGCCGACGATGACGAGCGAGCCGAAAGCGACGTAGCCCCAGCCGAGATCGAAGCTCGCGTTCTTGAACAACGGAACGTTCACGACCGTCGAGAACTCGAATTTGTAGATCAAGACCGCGAGCACGGCCGCCGCGATGAGGAACTCGCCGAGCAAGCGCATCTTGCCTGGCAGGCCCTTGGTGTTTTTCTTGGAGACCTTCAACGAATCGTCGACGTAGCCGATGTAACCGAAGCCGAGGGTCACGATGATCGTCGCCCACACCAACGGATCGAGAAGATTGACCCACAACAACGCCGGCGCACCGAGGCCGAGCAAGATCAACCCGCCGCCCATCGTGGGCGTACCGGCTTTTTTCTTGTGCGATTGCGGGCCGTCGTCGCGCACGACTTGGCCATACTGGCGGCTCTTCAGCTTCTCGATGAAATGCGGGCCGATGAGCCAGCAAACGAAAAATCCGGTGAAGAACGAAATGAAAGTACGGAAGGTGATGTAGCGGAAGACGTTGAAAACGGAGATCTCATCGGAGAGCGAGTACAACCACTGGTACAACATCGACGCCTGCTTCTCACTTTTTCGGCTCGAACGAAACGGGCTTCAAGTCAGCGAGAGCTTTCTCGAGTTGCATGCCGCGCGAGCCTTTGATCAACACAAAGTCCTTCTCGTCTAGCACAGGCAGCTTGGTTGCCGCAAGATTTTGTTCATAAGTATTCGATAATACTGGTGTTTTTAAATGCCCCGCAGACTTCAATCCCGAGGCGAATTCGGCCGAGCTCGGGCCAACGAAGCAAACTTCATCGAACTTCGCCCGACCCACGACTTCGCCCAATTCGCGATGTACCGCAGGCGCATGCGATCCCATTTCTCGCATCTCACCGAGGATCGCGATCTTTCGACCACCACGAGGGATCGAGAGCTGAGCGAAGTTCTCGATCGCGGCTCGCATCGATTCCGGATTCGCATTGTAGGCGTCGAACAAAGCGCGCGCACCGGATTGGAGATCGACCCACTGATTGCGACCCCACGCATTTTTGCAAAGCGGAAGTGCGGTCCAGATTTCCGCCGGAGTGAGACCGCAATGAAGTGCGAAGCAACTCGCAGCCATCAGGTTCGTCACGTTTTGCCGACCGAAAACGGGAACGCGAGTTTCGCCGCCGACGCCCTGGATTTCTCCTCGGATGACGATGGAGTCCGCTTCTATCGTCACGACTTCGAAGGAGACGTCGAGTCGCGGCCACGCTTCGGTTCCACTGATCGTCGGTTCGAGTCCGCCGCCAAGACCGACCCATTTTTTCTCGCGGGCGTATTCGAGCCCAGCGAAAGTGAGAACCTTCTCCGGCGGGTGAGAGCGCCCGAACTTCTCGAACATCGCGAGCGTATGATCGTTCTCTAAATTGAAAATGCGTGTCGCACTCTTCGGAGCGAACTCGTAAATCTCGGACTTCGCGCGTGCGGCGCCTTCGATGGAGCCGACACCTTCGAGGTGTCCTCGGCCGACCATCGTACACAAGACGGCGTCCGGCTCGGCGATTTCATCCAAAACTTTCAGCTCGCCCGGATGATTCATCCCCATCTCGATGACGGCGACTTCGTGCTCGGGCGCGATCGACAACAAACTGATCGGAACGCCCCAATGGTTGTTGAAGCTCCCCTTCGAATACTGCACGCGTAGCTTCGACCCGATGATGGCCGCGGAGAACTCCTTCGTCGTGGTCTTCCCGTTCGTTCCGGTGACGCCGACGATGCGGGCCTTCATCTTGTGTCGCCAGAAATTGCCGAGAAGCTGGAGCGCTTTCAACGTGTCGTCGACTTGCACGATCGTCACTCGGTTCTCGAGAGCCTTCGCGTCGGCATCGGATAGCCGATGAACCACGAGAGCCGCAGCGTTCGCATCGGCGGCCTTCGATAGAAAGTCATGCGCATCGAAAGAGTCGCCCTTCAACGCGAAGAAGACGAGTCCGCTCAGATCGATTCGTGTGTCCGTTCCGACTCCACGATACTCTCGCGAGAATTGCGAGACCACGCGACCTTCGGTCCCACTGACGAGCTCCTCGAGCGAGAGCTTCCAGCCACCGCTACCGCTCATGTCAGAAGCTCCTTCACTACGTCGAAGTCGCTGAACGGATGCCTCGTGGTGCCAATGATCTGATAGTCTTCGTGGCCCTTACCTGCGATCAACACGACGTCGCCGGGCTTGGCGAGCTCGAGGGCTTTCGCAATGCCTTTCTTGCGATCGACCTCTCGGTAGATTCGCGACTTCTCACTCGACTGGGCCGCCGCCTCGGCGTCGTTCAAGATTTCTTCGGGGCTCTCCGTGCGCGGATTGTCGGACGTGAGAACGACGAGATCGCTTCGCTCGAGGGCCGCTCTCATCATGAGCGGGCGCTTGCCGCGATCGCGATCGCCGCCACATCCGAAGACCGTGATGATCCGGTTCGCAGTGCCTGCGGTCTTGCGAATTCCGTTCAAATGAAAGAGCACCGTCGAGAGCGCATCGTCGGTATGGGCGTAATCGACGTAAACATGAACGCCCCGCTGGTTCGGCACGGCTTCGAGGCGTCCGCTGACACCCTTCAAATCGTTCAAAGCATCGCGACAAACCGTGAGAGGAATTCCGGCGGCGAGTCCCGCGCCGACCGCGGCGCACGCGTTGGAGACCATGTGTTCACCGACCATCCGAAGATGGATTTCCTTGGACCCCATCGGAGTCTTGAGACGAAACTT
>JAZKJB010000437.1:13163-25114 GCA_040384505.1 Bdellovibrionota bacterium
CTCGCATTCGGGCGACCGACCGTACTTCCAAATTTTGACACCCCGGAGATCAGCGGCGAGACGCTTGCCGTACTCGTCGTCTCCGTTGACGACCGCGATCGGTTTCGGTTTTTTCGAACGCGGAAGCAAATCGCGGAAGAGCTTCGTTTTCGCGTCGAAGTAATCCTCCATGTCCTTGTGGTAGTCGAGATGGTCGCGAGTGAGATTCGTGAAGACCGCGACGTCGAAAGGAACTTCGTCGACTCGTGCTTGTCTCAGCGCGTGACTGGTCACTTCGAGCGCGACGGCCTTCGCCCCGAGAGAGAGGAACTGCGAGAGACGCTCTTGAAACGCGAGCGGGTCGGGCGTCGTCATCTCCGTTTTCCAGACATGGGATTTGAAATGATGGTTGATCGTTCCGATCACGCCTGCGGGAATTCCACCGCGTTCGAAGATCGCCTCGATCATGTACGTCGTCGTCGTCTTGCCGTTCGTTCCCGTGACGCCCACACAGAAGAGCGACCTCGCCGGTTCGTGGAAGTATCGGGCCGCGAGTTGATTCAGAGCCTCGCGCGAATCTTTCACGATCGAGACGATACCTTTGAACGTGCCTGGCACTCGCGAAGCATCCTCGACGACGACGGCCGCCGCGTTCTTCGCTTCCGCTTCGCCGAGGTAATCGTGCCCGTCGGCTTTGCCGCCGCGAATCGCGACGAACACGCAGCCAGGTTCTATTTTTCGAGAGTCGAAAACCGGTTTCGCCGAGGCAGGAATCGAGTGGACGTCTTGCATTCGCATGTCGAAGAGTGTCGCTCGCGCGACGTCACTTCGACAAGAAAACTGTGAGCTCGCGCGCGGCAAGGGAGCTTCCCGCGGCCGGAATCGTGTGAGTGACCACGCCTTGCCCTTGAATGCGAACGTTGACGCCGGTCCCCGTCACGCGAGTCAGGACTTCACGCAACGTGAGGCCCGCGAGCTCCGGAACGGTCTGATCGTCGATGATCTCTTGCGATGGACGAGGCGCGACGATCGGGTGCGCTGCGACTTGGGCGGCATCGCGTTCGACGCTCCCCGTGAGATCCGCCGAAGGAACGAGGTTCGCCTCGGTGATCAAAACGGGAGCGAGGCCGGCGCGGCGAACCGCGAACTTCGCGACCCGCGAAAAGACGGGCGCTGCGACGGCGGAGCCGTAATATTCTTTCCGGGGGTGATCAACCGCGATGTAAATCACGAAGCGCGGATCGTTCGCCGGCAAGAAACCCGCGAAGCTCGAGATGTAAGCGCCGCGCATGTAGCCACGGCCATTGGGATTCACTTTCTGAGCCGTGCCGGTTTTTCCCGCGACGGGAAAGCCGGGAACACGCGCGTTGAAGCCGGTTCCCTCTTTGGTCGTGACGGCCGCGAGCATGAAGCGGAGTTTCGCCGCCTCCACTTCACCCATCACGCGACGGATGACTTTCGGCTTCACGTCGGTGACCTCTCCCGTCTCGGGATTCTTGATCGACTTCACGATGTAAGGTTGATGAAGGAGACCGCCGTTCGCGATCGCGGCATAGGCGTTCGCCAACTGAAGTGGCGTCGCCGTGATGCCGTGCCCGAATGCCACGTTCGCGAGCAAGTGCTCGCGCCACGGAAGCGACTGGATGATTCCCTTCGCTTCTCCCGGCAGATCGACGCCGGACTTTTCGCCGAAGCCGAACTTCTTGTACGCTTCGAGGACTTTCGTGTCGCCCATGCGGAAAGCGATCTTCGCCGTTCCGATGTTCGAAGACACCGCGAGGATCTCGCTCGCCGTGAGAGTGAAGAATTTGTGGATGTCGTCGCGAATCGTGCGTCGGCCGATTCTCATCAAGCCGCCACCGCAATCGATGCGCGTGTTGGGCTCGATCGTCTTGTCCGAGAGGGCTCCGGCCATCACGAAAGTCTTCATCGTCGAGCCGGGCTCGAACGAATCCGTGACGACTTTGTTACGCTTGCGATTCGGAGTGGCATCCGCGGCTTTGTTCGCATCGAAAGTCGGAGCCGAGGCCATCGCCAGCACTTCGCTCGTTTGCGCGTCGAGCACGATGCCGACGGCGGAATCGGCCTCGTGCTTCGCGACCGTTTGAGCGAGCTCTTGCTCGAGGACGAATTGAAGCTCGCGGTCGACGGTGAGCTGCAGATCGTTTCCTTCGGGAGCTTGATCGAACATGTGACCGGCGATGATCAGCGGGCGCCCGCGCGCGTCCTTGCGCACGTTCACCTTTTTGTTCGCGGTTTGCAGCTGTTCGTTGTAGCGAAGCTCGAGACCCTCGAGTCCGTTTTCCTCTTCGCCGACGAAGCCGATCACTTGCGACAGCAGTCGCTCGTTCGGATAGATCCGCTTCGACTCTTCGACGAAACCGATACCTCGGAGCTTTTGCTTTTTCATCTCGGCTTCGAGCGAATCCTTCACCGTGCGATCGAGGTGGCGCGCGAGCCAGATGAAACGCTTCGAACGCTGACGGAGCTTTTGGTCGATCGATTTCTGCGATTGCTTGAGAGTGGAGGCCAAAAGCTTCGAAAGTTTCTTCGGTTCCTCGACGATTTTAGGATCCATGAAAAGAGAATAAGTCGTCATCGAAACCGCGAGCTCGTGCCCGTTGCGATCGACGACGTCGCCCCGTCTCGCGTTCAACGTCACGACGGTTTCGAACTGGCGCTTCTGGAGCGCGTTCAGTCGCTTGTCTGGAATGAGTTGCAAGTAGGCCGCACGACCGATCAGGGCGGACCACATCAACGTGAGAGCCAGAAGGATGAGAACGATACGTGAACGCATGGATCCTATTCTCTCAGGGCGATTCCGCGCTCGGTCATCTGAATGATCTGTCCGCTTTCGGCGCGCTTGAGATTCAAGCGAGCGTCGGCGACGGATTGAAGACGATCGGGGCGCGTGATCTTCGCGAGCATGATCGATTGTTGGCGTTCGAGATCGCGCATCTTACGCTCTTCGCGCGTGAGCTTGAGAACCGAGTAGCCGACGCGACGAAGCTCCATCTTGCAGAACAAAACGCCGAACAACGTCACGAGCACGAGAACGAGGCTCAAGAATGGTGCGATTTCCTGGGCACGCTCACCGGCACCGAAGAAACTCTTAAACGTCGACATAAGCGTTACCTTTCTCGAAAGCGCGAAGTTTGGCGCTGCGAGCTCTGGGGTTGCGACGAATCTCTTCGTCGTCCGGTTTGATGACTTTCTTGTTCACGAGGCGACCGAGGTGAAGATGGTCTTTGAAGACGTTCTTCACGATGCGATCTTCGAGCGAATGAAAAGTGATGACGGCGAGAACGCCGCCATCGGCGAGCCCGTCGATGAGAGCCGGCAGAGCGCGAGTGAGACCTTCGAGCTCTTCGTTCACCTTCAAACGAAGCGCCATGAAGTATCGAGTCGCGGGATGCATCCCCTTCTTGTGCCAGCCATCGACGCGCTCGATGAGTCCGGCCAACTCCTTCGTCGTCTCGAAAGGCTTGCGCGCTTTACGATCGTTGACGATCGCACGCACGACGCGAAACGGACGCTGCACTTCACCGAGCTCGATGAAGACGCGCGCGAGATCTTGCTCCTCGAGCTCGTTCACGAGATCGGCCGCGGTGGTTTGGATCCGCTGATCCATGCGCATGTCGAGGGGTCCGTCTTTGTTGAAGCTGAAACCGCGGTGCGCTTGATCGAACTGCGGCGAGCTCACGCCGAGATCGAGCAGCATGCGGTCGTACTCGCGCGGGAGTTGCGGGTTCGCTTCCAGCACACGCTTGAAGTCGTCGTAGTTCGAGCGAAGCAAAGTCAAACGGCCACTTTCGATTTCGCCGGCGAATTTCTCGCGACCGAACGCGACCGCGTCTTCGTCCATGTCGAACGCGATCATCTTCGCCTCGGGCCATTCGTTCATGACGGCCGAGATGTGACCTCCGCGACCGAACGTCCCGTCGAACGCCACGCGCACGGGCGAGCGCCCGCCGCGGAAAACGTTCATCACGGCCTCCAAGAAGACCGGTGCGTGCTCCTGGGAAAGAGCCGTCATTCGTCGTCTCCGACGGTATTCGACCGGTCGAGAGTCGCGACCGCGCTTAAAGTGTCTTCGAAGTTTTCGGTGAGTTGGTCGTAGATCGAATTCCAATTGTCTTGCGACCAGATCTCGAACTTGTCGCCCAGGCCCACGAGGACGGCTTCGCCTTCAAGGCCGGCGAATCGGCGCAACGACTGCGGAACGAGGATTCGCTTCTGCGCATCGAGCTCCACCGCTTGCCCACCCGAGAGGTAGAAACGCGAGAACGCCTGGACTTCGGTCTTGAGCTGCGACATGCGCGAGATCCGACGTTCGAGCTTTTCCCACTCGGGTAAACTAAATGCGTGTAAACACGATTTGCCACGATAGCGAGAGTTGGTGATGATGAGTGAAGCGTCGTCGGAATTGAAGATTTGTCGGTAAGCAGGAGGAAGTGAGAGCCGGCCCTTGGGATCCAGCTTGATCTCGAAGCGCCCGCGGAATTGGCCGTGCGACTTGAGGTTGCTCATCCTGAAACGTCACCCGTCTTGGGAAGAATCAAAAGCCCATCCGTGGACTTTCGTGGCGGAACTCGAGAGCGACCGAAACGACCGGAACGGCCATTTCCACTTTCACCCACTCGTAACCACCTTCTCCCACTTTAGGGATTTAGGAGGGTCTGCGTCAAGTCCGATCCTCACTTTCTTGTCGCGGCTTTAAAGCGTTATGCTACACTTATAGAAGCTGAGGAGTTACGGATACATGGCGCGCCGGATGACGCGCTGACAGGCACAGTGAGATTCGCTTCGCCGAAAGGTAGTGGCCGATGGCCATGGTGAGTTGTCCCAAATGCAGTTTCACCCAGCCCGCAGACCAGTACTGCGCGAGCTGCGGCGTCGACATGCAGGCCTGGAAGCCGCGTGAGAAACCTTTCCTCGTTCGCCTCGGAACCAACACCATTTTCCAGATCGTCGTCGTCACCGTCGTCGTCGCGGGAACTTTCGCGTACATGCGTGAAACTCGCCGCTCGGAGCTCGCGGCTCGCGTGCGCGCGATCGAGATCGCGAGACAAGCGGAAGAAGTCGATCAAGAGATCGCGGCCGCTCAAGCTCCCCGTCCACGCGCCACGAACAACGCCAGCACGGGTGCGCCGCGACCGATGGCCGCCCAACCGCAAGCCGCACCTCCACCCTCACAAGCGAATGCGAACGTCGCCGACACTTCGACGTCGAGCAACTACTCGGCGACCGCAAGTATGGCAGGCGCGAGTTTCGCCGCCTCCACCGAGGGAAAACCGACGGTGCCGACTTCCGCGCGCGTCGGCGCACCGACAGCGGCGCAGATCACGTTTTACGAAATGAGCCGCACGCTGACGACCGCACTCATGCAAAACGCTTCGCAAACCGGCGCCGAAGGTCCGGTGAGCATGGGCGTCGTCACCGCGTTCGAAGCGCGCTTACGCCAGCAAACGTTCCGCGCTTTCGATTCCGCGAATCAAGCGCTCCAAGTGAATCAGCCGGCGCTCGTTTTCAAAGGCGCTCGCGATCAAGCGACGGGCGCGAACATCGGTTTCACGATTCAGATCAATCCCGTCGGACTCGACGAGGCCGGTGCCCAAATCCAAGTCGAGATCACGCGTGTGTTGAAGGATCAAGCCACGACTGGCGTCGACGAAGCGAGCTTCGCACCGAGCGAAACGTTTCTCGTTCCCAAGGGCGGCGCCCTCGTTCTCGTCGGTGTGCTCCAGAGAAAAACTCCGACGGAAGCGGAAACCAACTTCTATAAGTCCATCGGATCATTGAGAATCCTCACGTCGCCGTCCTTCATCCAGGGGCAGAGCGAAGCCGTGCTTGTCATCGAGGCAAAGTAATCGTATTTCTCGCCCATGATCGAAGTGATCGTCGGAAGCATGTTCAGTGGCAAAACCGAAGAGCTCATCAGACGTCTTCGTCGCGCGGAGTACGCGCGGCAACCCATCCAAGTTTTCAAACCGAAGATCGACAACCGCTATAGCGACGATCACGTCGCGAGCCACGATCGCACTTTGCTTCCGTCCATCGTCATTTCCTCGGCCCTCGAAATCGAAAAGCTCCTCGAGCCCGCGACCCGCGTGATCGGAATCGATGAAGGACAGTTCTTCGGAGAAGACCTCGTTGCGGTCGTCACACGCCTGGCCGACCGCGGACTTCGAGTGGTCATCGCGGGTCTCGACATGGATTGGAAAGGGTATCCCTTCCACCCGATGCCGGCCTTGATGGCGGTCGCAGAAAAAGTCGACAAGCTTCAAGCGGTTTGCGTCGTTTGCGGTGGTCCAGCCTCGCGCACGCAGCGCCTCGTCCGTAATACCGACACCGTCTTGGTCGGCGACCATACGGCCTACGAGGCACGTTGCCGCCCTTGCTACGATCATTCGCTCGCGGTCGAAGCGAAAGACTTGGCCGTCCCGATTCGCTTTCGCGAACTCGCCGCCGCCGACCTCTGAGGCAGGGTAAACCTGCGGAATCGCTACCTTTGAGTCCTTGATTGTCGGGCGCCCGTGGCTTAAGACTTAAGCTTCATCCGCACGACCGAAAGGCCCTCTCATGGTATCGCCGCTTCAGATGACCAAACTGATCGATGAGAAGAAACTCGCCGCTCGAGTGAAAGAGCTCGGCGCCGAGATCACGAAGAAGTGCGCGAAGGAAGAGTTGATCGCGGTCGCCGTTTTGAACGGTTCGTTCATTTTCTACGCCGACCTCATCCGCTGCATCGAAGCCGACGTCAAAAGCGATTTCCTCGGCTGCTCGAGCTACGGCCACTCGACGAAATCTTCGGGCGAAGTGAAACTCACGCTCGATCTCACGAACGGAATCGAAGGAAAGAACGTCCTTCTCGTCGAAGACATCATCGACACGGGACTCACGATGAACTTCCTGAAGAGAACTCTCGCCGCTCGCAATCCGAAGAACGTGTGGACGGCATCGCTGCTGTTCAAACCGAAGGCGTTGAAGGTCGACTTCAAACCCGACTTCGTGGGCTTCGACGTCGGCAACGAGTTCGTGGTCGGCTATGGCCTCGATTATCAAGGCTACTATCGCAACCTGCCGTACATCGCGCAGGTCACGAGCCTCAATTAGAGTCGTGAGGCAAAGTCCTCAATTGAATAACAAGCGAGACTGAACGCGGCCGTTACGCTGGAAGACGTTGAGCTCCGCGTGCGAGTCCTGCGCGAGCTTCTTCGCTTCGCGAACGGCATCGACTTTTTTCTTGAAGATCCGGAGTGGAAGCGACGAGCCCCTCTGCGTGATCATCCAACCATCGCCGTGCGCGGGTCGAACTTCGAAACGAGACGCGAACGTCATGCCCGCGGCCAACCGCTTGAACTGATGTGCGACGGCGCGCGAGAAATCCCTGATGTCGATCTTTGCGAGTGAGTGAAGCATGAGTCCTCCAAGGCCACACGGCACGTGAGACCGTTTGTTACGGTAAACGCGCCTCGGGGTACCAAGCGTGTGAGACGTGTGAAGAATCTGTGGGAATTCTTAGAAGAGTGCGATCGGACCGCTCATCACGCAAAGGATGAAGAACGCCCACGCGAGAAGCCCGAGCCACCCACGAATGCGAGGAGCGCGCGGACGATCCATCAAAAGACCTTCTGCGGTGTAACCCGCGAGGCATGCGCGCGTGAGGAGTTGACTGGACGAGATGATTTCTTGCGCGGCCTTACGACGAACCAAAGTTGCAGCTCCCGAGATGATGATGGAGCACCACCAATAGCGACCATCGTCGCGAAAGCCAAAGCTTTTCAAACAAATTGAGTTTTGCTCGTGCGGGACGTCAGGAGTGTGAAGTGAACTTCGAACTTTTACGTTCGAGGATCAGGAGCCTTCTTTGCGCTGGACGTAGTCTTCGCGGATCCACGTGCGGATTCGTTTCAAGACTTCGTCGGTCGTTCCGAAGAACGTGAAGTGGCAGGCGTAACCTTCGCCCTCGCCCTGCTTCTTGTCGCAATGAGAGCAGCGACCGATGACTCCGTCGCTGTTGTCGCCGAAAAGTCGGCTGAAGAATCGCATGTAAACGTTGCCTCGGAACGGCGACGGATGCGCGATCGTGAGGCCGTACTCGGAGACCTCTTCCATCTTCGCGTCCTTCGCGAGCTTCGCCGGCATCTCGCACGGAACGAACGGAGGAATGTCGGGTTCGCCGCGGGGCACGAGCTCGGGGATCAAAGTCTTCGTTTTGTACGAGAAGAATTTCCGTTCGAGCGGCTTGAACACGAAGTCGCCGATCGCCTTGTAACGGAAAGCTTCGGGCCGCAGTTTCGATTTCTCGTCGGCGAGAATCATGATCTTCGGCATAGCGTCGCCGCGATTGAAGACGCCCGCACTGTAGAGAATCTCGTTGAGTCCCTCGAGCCACGACGGGATCTCGCCTCGAACCAGCGATCCGTCGATGTAGATCGCATCGAAGCGGAATTCCGAAGGATCCGCCATCTCGTCCGCGGCCGATGCCTTTTTCTCGAGCGCTTTCCAGTCGTCCTCGGTGTGACGCTTGAATTCGAGTTTGAATGTCGCATTTCCGTCGGCGTCGCCCGATTTCTCGATCGTGCCGCTGGCTTCGAGGAAATAGACGTGCTCGTCGTCGTCACGCACGCGGATCAAGGCATAGCCTTTACCGCCGCCCCGGACGTAATCCATCATCTGCTGGAAATCGTCTTCGTCTTCCTTCTCGAGGCCCGAGAGCCAGTCGGCGGGACGCTCCATCCACTCTTCGACGGTTTTTCCGAAAACGAGATCGTTCTTTTTTCCCGTGCCGCTCACGAAACGGACGAGATCGGCTTCCGCTCCGCCGACCAAGAAGACGAGCGAGCCGTTTCCCTTCCAGGGTGGAACGTCTTCGGGCGGCTCCGGTTCGATCGTGTAGGGATTCGGCGGTCCGAACATTTCGGCGACGGCCGGCGTTTGCACGACAGGTTGAGCCGCGGCCGCCTTCAATGGAACGAGTTTGTTCAGCGCGAAGAGGAAGCGAGCATAGGAGTGGAAGTGAGTGACCGCGACACCGAGGTAGTGGTCGTTGATGGTGCTTCTCAATTCCTTCGCGGCGCTTTGATCCATGTCGATGATCGCGACGCGGTTGAAGGGAACCGGTGGATCTTCGACGTTGAGATTCGCCGTTCGCGACGCCTTCGAGCGCCCAGGAATCTGTTGAGCGCGAATGTACTTCTTCACCCGTTCGAGTTGCGCGGTGCCGACTCCGAAGAAACCGAAGCGCACGAGGAACTCACCTTCGATCGTCGGGTGCTTCTCGCTCTTGTACGAGCGGGCGAGAATGCGGCCACCGCCGCGGTCACCGAAGACTTCGCAGTGGATCGCCGCGAAAACGCCTTCGGCGAGAGGAGCGGGGTTGCGGATCGCGACGGCGAACTCCGAGATCTCGTCGATCATCACGTCTTTGCCGACTTCGATGTCCATCGCCGTGCTCTGACGGAAGAGGAACGTCGGCTTCACTCCCGGCTTCTCCGCCGCGAGCAGCTCGACTTTCTGGAGGAAGAGCGAACGATCGAGAGGTTTCAAGATCAGATCGTCGATCGCTTCGTGACGGAAACTTTCGGGCCGGATGCTCCCCGACTCGAACGACATCAACAGAACTTTCGTCGGCAGCGCCGGATCCGAGCGGCCGCGATCCCTCAAGAGATCCTTGATCACCGTCGACCAGGTGAGCGGACGCTCGTTCGCCGCCAATAAAAGATCGACGTCGACGATCAAAAGTCCGTAGAAGCGGGACTGCTCGGGTTTCGAAGACTTCCCGGAGCCGATGTCTTCGGCATCGAGAGGCGCGTCGTCTTCTTTCGATTTCAATTTTTCGTCGTCGATGACTTCGGTTTCGATCTTCGTCGTAAAGACTTTCAGGTCGGAGAAATTCTCCAACTGAACGGCGTCGCTCAGTTCCTTCATCCACGAATGGATTTGGAACGTAAGGCGTTGATCTGCGGTCAAGACAGCCGCGGTGATCACAGCGCGTGAACCCCTTCGAAAGCGGTAAACCTACAAAAACACTCTTATTAGGGTAACTCTTCGCGATTTACACGACAAGTCGAGGTCGAGACTGGAGGGCGTGTCGATGATGGGCTCGAAACGAGACTTAAGTCCCGTTCCGATGTGAGAACCGAGGCTTTCGAATCAGACGGGCTGGGCTTTCTTCCAGAGATAGTAGTCGAAGCCGCCGTCATAGGTGAGCAGCTGGTGCTTGTCGACTTCGAAAACGCGAGTCGAGAGCTGATGCAGGAAGTGGCGATCATGGCTCACGATGATGACTGTGCCGTCGAAGCCTTTGATCGCCTGAAGCAAGACTTCGCGCGATTTGATGTCCAAGTGGTTCGTCGGTTCGTCGAGCACGAGCAAGTTCACCGGGTTCGCGAGGATCGTCGCGAGGATCACGCGGCTCTTCTCGCCGCCCGAGAGAATTTTGACTTTCTTCTCGGATTCGTCGCCGGTGAATTTGAATGCACCGAGCAGGTTCTTCACGTAGCCCATCGTCGAATGCGGGATCCGGTCGTGGACTTCGTCGTAGATCGTCTTCTCGGGATTCAAGACGTCGAGCGAGCTCTGGGAGAAATAGCCGACGTTGATCGAACCGCCGAGGTTCACGGTACCGCTGGTCGGATTCGTCTGACCCGTGATGCATTTCAACAAAGTCGATTTACCCGCGCCGTTGACTCCGACGACGGCCACGCGATCGAGGCGCTTCACGAGAGCGCTCGCGCCTTTGAAGACGAGCTTCTCGGTCCCGTCTTCTTTCTTCCAGATCTTCGCGAGATTCTCGATCTTTACGACTTCGTCACCTCCTCGCGGAGGCTTCGGGAATTCGAAGTTGATCGTCTGCTCTTCGGCCGGAATCTCGATGCGGTCGATCTTGTCGAGCTTCTTCACTCGAGACTGCACTTGAGCGGCGTGCGAAGCGCGCGCAGCGAAACGCGCGATGAATTCTTCTTCCTTCGCCAGCATGTCCTGCTGGCGGCCGTGGGCCGCGAGCAACTGCTCTTTCCGAATGTCGCGTTCTTTCTCGTAGAAGTCGTAGTTGCCGCCGTACGTGGTGATCGACTTGTTCGCGACTTCGACGATGCGAGTGACGATGCGGTTCATGAACGTGCGATCATGGCTCGTCATGACGACGGCGCCTTTGAAATTGCGCAGCCATTCCTCCAGCCAGATGATCGACTCGAGATCCAAGTGGTTCGTCGGCTCGTCCGCGAGGAGAACGTCGGGATTGAGCGCGAGAATTTTCGCGAGCATGATCCGCATCTTCCATCCGCCCGAGAAAACCTCGACCATGCGGTCGTGATCGTCGGGTCCGATGCCGAGACCGGTGAGGATTTCTTTCGCGCGCGCTTCGAGGTCGTAGCCTCCTCGCGATTCGAACTCGGCTTGAGTTTCGCCGTATTTCTCGAGGAGCGCCTGCATGGCATCGTCAGAGAGCTCGGCCGCATTCTCGAGCTGCTTTTCCATTTTCTTGAGCTGCTTGCCCAGCTCCGTGATCTTTTCCGCTCCCGACATGACTTCTTCGATGGCCGTGCGGCCCTTCATGTCGTGAATGTCTTGAGAGAAGTATCCGACGACGAGCTTGTCGGGAATCGAAACGGTCCCCTCGTCGGGACGGTCTTCACCGACCATCATCCGAAACAGCGTCGTCTTGCCCGCGCCATTGGGTCCAACGAGTCCGATTTTGTCGCCCGGGTTCACCTGGAAACTTCCATCGCGATAGAGAGTTTTGGAGCCGAAACCTTTGGCAATACCGGACAAATGGATCACGAGTGAGAACCCTTCGGAATCTTGGAATGATTTGAAGGCTCCGTTATAGCGGATCCCGAGGGGTTTTGGAATGCTTCAAGTTTCGAGTTCGGACCAACGCGCGTACAATTTCTCGATTTTCGATTGCAGAGTCGTGATCTCGGCGAAAATCTCCGAGAGCTTCGAGGCTTTCGAGAGATTCGCCG
>JAZKJB010000438.1:0-4626 GCA_040384505.1 Bdellovibrionota bacterium
AAAACATGAACCTCGCGTGCTTCGCCGAAGGACTCGGCTGTTGCACGATGGGCGCACCGCTCGAGATCAAATCCGAGATCGACAAGTTCTTAGGAGTGGATCAGCTGGCGGAGCATCGCGAAGGAAAACTCGAGCTCTTGTGCGGGCTCGTGATGGGCTATCCCGATCACGAACCGCCGAAGGCGACTCGCCAGCGAGATGGGCGCATTACTTACTTGGATTGATTACTTTTTCTTCGGCTGAAGCAATTCGAGAGCCGCGAGCACGTCGGCTTCGATCGACGCCTTTTCCTTCGCGTCTTTGAACTTGGCGACGACCGCCAGTTGAATCATTCCTTTTCGAGTATCGAAGTAAATTCGCGCGAGCGTGTCGGTGCCAGAGGAGAGCTCCTGATAAGAGATCTTTTCCTTCACCGGCTTCACGTTCGGAAAGAAATCGATCGAAGCGGCGGCTTCGGCCGGCTTCACGTTCGGAAGGCATTTGATGCCGAACGAGACCGTTTTTTGAGCGTTCACATAGGCTTCTTTTTCGTCGACCTTTTGAACCGAGAAACCTTTCAAGTCGAGAGGCGGGCAACTTTCAGCAGCGAAGGCGGGGATACCCATGAGCAACGCGAACAAAATCGTGATCATGGTCGGCAAGCTCCGGAGGTCGGGCGGTGATTGTTCGGGCTGGGCATGGCATGCGGGCCCCGCGTCCTGGTGAACGAACATGGATCGTCGTTCGAATCGTCGCAGCCTCGCTCACCAAGATGTTCGCCGCGCGAGTTGAAGATCTCGAGCCCTTTGTGGGTGCTGTCCCACTCGAAACAACAAAGCAGATTTCTCATCCGTGAGTCGCGAAAAACCTGAACTCCGCCGCGGCCTTTACGCATTCGGTTTCCGAGTCTCGAGAAGAAGTTTCCGCAGCAAGAATCCATCGTACCCGCGCAGGTCGCAGCCTGCGTCGTCGAGGTCGATTGGCTCTGAGATCCGCTAGCCCCGCTTGCGGTACGAACGCGAAGGATGGCTTCCGTCAAGCAGACGGCCTGAGTCGCGACAGCGATACTCGTCATCAAAAGCATCGAGTGCTCGATCATCGACTTCACGGCGTCGCCGGTCGCGGTCTTGATCGACTCGATCATTCCATGGACCTGAGAGGCGAGATCGTCGTGCTGAGCTTGCGAGATCATGTTGATGAGAACGGCAGCAGTCAGAACCAGCAACGCGAGTTCGAGTGCGCCAATCGCAACGACGGGAGCCGCGAGTACGATCGCGGCTTCGGATTTCGGAAGAGGTTCTTTCCGGGGCACGAAAAGGAACGTGACCGTGAAAACCAATGCGAGTGCGATGATACGCTTCACCATATCTCAATCTTAATGCGGGAGAAGGTCGGCGTTGCAGTCCAGGCCTCGCAAACTCGCCGGGATCAAAGTCTAGCCGTCATTTGAATGCGATAAAACTGATCTGGCGGGTAGCGCGCTCGCGGTCGCGCCTAAAAGATTCATGGTGAGGCGACGTGAAAGTGTCGATCGCATGCTCGGTCGTTCGTTCACTTTCGATTCCAATGGAGCGTAGCTGAGCACGAACGATTGAAAGCAGATCGACCTTCTTCTTGCCGGAGGCGTCGTGCGGATGAATGGCCGTCGCGACATCGGAATGGCCACGAACCGCATCGAGTCTCGCCTCGAGTTTCGAGGCGACGTCGTCGCCGACCTCGAAACTCTCGAGACCGATGTGCGGTCCGATCCAAGCGCGGGCTCGCTTCAAGTCCGTTCCATTCTCTTGAAGTCGCGCGCCTGTTTTTCGAACGATTTCGTTCTCGACTCCGCGCCATCCCGCGTGGATCGCGGCGATGAAGCCAGAGTCGGGATCGTGAATCAAAACGGGGACGCAATCGGCCGTTCGAATCGTGAGCGCGACACGATGAGCTTTCGTGAAGTGCGCGTCGCCTTCGGGCTGCGCTCCTTCATAAGGAGACGCGATCACGATGTCGGAGTGGGTTTGCTTCAGGCCGATGAAAGTGAAGTCGGGAAAGGCGAGAGACAAAGCGTCGGGAGTCGAGCGTCGATCGCCGAAGAAGGCGGTGACATTCGAGTCTTCGAACGCGACTCCGAGTGGATGTTCTTCGAATTTTCGCATGAAGGGATGAGACATCACTCGTCCCCGTCGTCGGTGAGCTCATCGTCTGCAATCGCCGCCGGCGTTCCGGGGTCGACGAAACCTTCGACGCGTTCGATGACATAGCTCTCGTCGTAGCGGGGAAAATGACAGTGCTCGAGGAGAGGAACCAGATCTTTCGGCCACGGGGCCTTGAAGATCATTCTCTCTCGCGTCGTGGGATGAGTGAAACCGAGCTCGGCCGCGTGAAGCGCGAAACGATTCAAACCCTCGATCGTCTTTCGCAAGTGGACGGACTTGATCCCGTTCACTCGATTCTTTCCACCATACGTTTCGTCGCCGACGATCGGATGTTGGTTCTCCGAGAGATGAACGCGAATCTGGTGAGTGCGGCCGGTCTCGAGACGAAGCTCGACGAGACTCAATCCCGTCGAATGATACTGAACGAGCTTGAAGTGAGTGACCGCGAGTTTGCCATCGCTCGTTCCGTCATCGCGAATCGGAGTCGAGGCCACGCGTTTTCGGTCTTCCGGATGACGCTTCAAATACGAACGCACGGTTCCCGAGGGCTGCACGAGTTTGCCGAAGACGATCGCGCGATAAAGGCGGTGCGTGGTCTTCGCCTGGAACTGCATCGCGAGAAATCTCTGAGCAGCTTCGTTCTTGGCGACAACGAGGAGCCCGCTCGTCCCTTTGTCGATGCGGTGAACGAGCCCGGGCCGGTGCTCGTTGAAGCCCATCGAGAGATCTTTCGTATAGTGGATGAGCGCATTCACCAACGTGTCTTGCGCATGCCCGTACGCGGGATGCACGACGAGACCCGAGGGCTTGTCCACGACGAGGAGCTCGGAATCTTCGTAGACGATCGACAGTGGAAATTCATAGGGGAGCAAGACGTGCTTCACGACGACCGGGATGTCGATGTCGATCGAGTCTCCGGTTTGTGTGAGGTAAGACGCTTTCAGCACTTTACCCGCGATGCGAATGAGGCCTTGCTGAATCAGTCGAGCCGCTTGGGAACGAGTGGCGATTTCAGGGAGGGTCGCGAGGGCTTTGTCGATGCGGAGGTCGCCGAGCTCGTCGGTAATTACGAGGACGCGGCGTTCGAACTTATTTTCCACCGCCGGCCTTGAATCCCTTCATATAGCTTTCGGCGACTTTTTTCTCGTCGAGACCGAGCTGACGAGCGACTTGTACGATGAAGCCGCGAACGAAGACCGCGGCAGGAAGAGCTTTGAAATCGTTTTGTTCGACGGCCGTGAGATACGTCTTACTGATACGAGTCGACTCGCTCAATTTCTCGAGAGAGATGTTCTTGTAGACGCGAATGCGCTGAAGGAGTGCGCCGTCGAATTCGGTGGCGCCGGTGATTTCAGTTTCGAACGCGTCGTCGAGTTTGTAATTCGAGTGCTGCGTGCGACCGGTTCCCGCGGGAGGAGCGTTGCGCGTGCCTTGCGGCGGACGAACCATGTACGCTTCGCCGTTCATCGAAGGAGGATTAGCCGCGCCGATACCGTGCGATTGCACTTGCGAGGCGGGAGCCGAAACCGTCGTCTGACTATAAGCGGACTTCGTGGCCGCGGGCGCCTGCGGAGTCGGTTGACGAGGAGCGGGAGGCGGAGCGCCGGTGCCTTTCAAGCTGTCGTCGTAAGCCTTGCGGGTGCCGGCGTTGTTCAAAACTTGGTACGCTTCGTCGATCAAACGAAGCAACTCACGCGCCTCTTCCGGAGAGAACATCGAATAAAGAGCCGGATTGTCTTGTGAGTAAGTTTGTTTAGCGCGCTGGTAAGCTTTGTGAATCTCGGAGGAGTGAGCGTCAGGCGTCACTTCGAGAAGCTCGTAATAGTTCGTACCTTCGCGCTGGCTCATGTCTCTCCGAGACGACCACGCCTAACATTGGACGGGGCGTCAGCTGTTTATACCACAGCTCGAAGCGAATGGGGATTCAACAGGTTCTTCGAGATCCGGAGAAATTGACCCACTATCGCGCTGTAAGGAAATTCAACCATGAGTGGACGCCTTTTGCGAAGCGCCTGCCATACCGCATTATCGTGATCGACGTAGCCGAGGTAGTGAGCCTCGATGCCGAAGTACTTGTTGCAGACGCTTCTCATGGACGGACCGAGCTCGATGTCGTCGCGAGTGCGGACTTGATTCACCAAGATCTGAAGCTGGAAGTCCGAGATTTTCGCCTGGAGGCGAAGGCCCGCTTCCGCGTCTTGTGAGCTGATGTAGCGAAGGAGATCGGCCGGGCTACGAATGCCGAGCTGATTTCTCGAATCCATGGCCGTTTCGATCAAGCTCCCGATTCCGAGCTCGCCTTCCGCTTGGCGAAGACGTCGATAGAACGCCGACTTCATGAAGCGGTAAGCGTTTTCGATCGCGGTCGGCTCAGGCGTGACGGCGACGATTTTTTGATCGGCGGCGAGGAAGAAGTCGAGAGTGTTCTCGCTGGTCCCGGCCCCGAGATCCAAGATCACGTAAGGAGTCTGGATGCTGCGAAGGCCTTGGACGATACGATCTTTGG
>JAZKJB010000439.1:0-8445 GCA_040384505.1 Bdellovibrionota bacterium
ACAGGTGTCGGAACCGGTGTCGGAACCGGTGTCGGAACCGGTGTCGGAACCGGCGTCGGCACAGGCGTCGGAACCGGAGTCGGCACAGGTGTCGGCATCGGAGTCGCCGAAGGAGTCGGTGCCGGTGTCGGATCATAAACATCAGGTGGAGTCGCGGTCGGCTCCGGCGCGGGCGTCGCCGTCGGGCGCGGAGTCGGAGTCGGATCGTAGTAGTCGTCAGGATCCGGAGTCGGTGCGGGAGCGTTCGCGATGTTTCGCGCAGATTCGGCCGCCGAGAATTCTTTCGGCGAGCAGGCCGACGCGAGGCCCGCGACGACACAGAGTGAGACGATTGTTTTCAAAGACAGACTCATTGGTGACCTCTTGAAAGCACGACTCGAGTAGCGAACTAGAGTCCCGAACGTGACGCAGTTTTTCGTATCTCATGAGACTAACGCAAACGCCGAGCCATCCAGACCGACTCGAACGGCTTCGCGGCTTCAAGCTAACGATGTGAAATGTGACGACCGGACCTCAACCGTCGTCGAGTCGTGCGACGAGGAAAGTTCGGCGAATCTGTCGACTCGTCGAACACGTCAATTGTGTCGACGCTTTTCGACGACATTTCGGTGAGTGAATGAAGCTCGTTCGAAGAAAATGTTCGGAAAAGGTGTAGTCGCGCCTAGGCAATCGTCCTGAAGGACAAACAAACTCAATTGAATTCGCAGGTTGAACGTCTCGGGCTAGTCGTAACGCATGGCCCGATCACGCATGAAAGCGTCGAACGACTCGACAGGACTCAGCTCAGTTTCACTCTTTCGCGCACGGCGAAGTCGCCTTTTTCGCTGATGACACGGGCGGCATCCATGTATGGGTCGTGTTCGAAGAACAAGTACCATTCGCCGGCCGCCGCCTGCTCGAGTAGCGCTCGTTTTTCCTCGATCAAGTCGAGCGGACGCAAGTCGTAACCCATCACCCATGCCAAGCGCACGTGAGTCGACGTGGGGATGAGATCGGCACAGTAAACCAACGTCGTTTTCCCGTCGGAGATCTTAACGACCTGTTGCCCGGTGGTGTGACCGTCGGTCATCATCACCGAAATCCCGGGAAGCAGATTTTCGCGCGGCCCATCGAGCAGTTCGACGACTCCGGCTTCGAAAAGCGGTTCGAAGTTCGCCGCGAAGTAGCTCGCCTTCTCGCGCAAGTTCGGATGGCGAGCGGTCTCGAGATTTCGCTTCTGCACGTAGTAACGAGCCTTCGGGAACGTCGGCACGAGCTTGTCGCCCGCAGCCATCGTCGCACCACCGCAGTGATCGAAGTGAAGGTGCGTGAGAATCACGTCGGTCACGTCGGACGTTGAAAGCCCTAGGGATTTCAATGCGCCTACCGCTCCGCTGGGGGAATTCTCGACGGTACTGTCGGCGTTGACCGCATACATTTCCGCGAATTTCGCGCCTAGCTTTTGACCATATTTGGGGATAAAGTCGCCGCCGATTCCGCAGTCGATCAAGATGCGGCGACCGCCCGGTCCTCCATCGAGGAACAGCGCGCGAGCCTCCATGTCGATTCGATTGTGGTCGTCCGGAGGGTTGGTCTTTTCCCAGAGCACCTTCGGAACGGTCCCGAACATCGCGCCTCCGTCGAGGCCGAAGACTCCGGTCGGAAGTGGCTTCACGGCGTAGTCGCCGATGCGAAGTGGTCTCGATTGGATCTGTCCCGCGAAGGGATTCGGACGTGTGCTCATGACTTGAAGAATAGCTCCCCGGGAGCGAGGGTTCAACGATGTCCAAGAAGTTCGACTGTCCTGCCTCGGAAATCCTATCCCAAGTGACGCCGACGCCCTATATCGACAACGGGTTGTCGCCCGAGCAGAAGATGACGAAGATCGCGGCCAACTTCCGCGAGATCCTCACGACGCTCGGCTTGGATCTGACGAACGACAGTCTCCGCGAGAGCCCCGAGCGCATCGCGCGAATGTACGTGACCGAAGTCTTCAAAGGGCTCCAGAAGGAGAACTTCCCGAAGATCACCGCGATCGAGAACGACATGAAGTACGACCAGATGCTCGTCGTTCGCGACATCGCCATCGTTTCGACCTGTGAGCATCACTTCGTCACCATCGACGGCAAAGCGACGATCGCTTACATCCCGAACAAGAAAGTTCTCGGTTTGTCGAAGATCAACCGCATCGCGGATTTCTTCTCACGCCGGCCGCAGGTGCAAGAGCGACTCACGAAACAAATCGCCGATTGTATGCAAGCGGTACTCGACACTGAGAACGTCGCGGTCCACTTGAACGCGAAACACTACTGCGTGATCTCGCGCGGAATCGAAGATCACAGCAGTACGACGATCACGGCTGACTTGCGTGGCGATTTCAAGAACGACGCGCGGACGAGAAGCGAGTTCCTCGCTCACTGCGTGACGGAGCTGGGGCGCTGAACCGAATGACGAAGGCGGCGGTTGACGCCTTCGAACCAAGACCTCAAGAAGCCGTAGCGGTGCCTTCGCGACGTTCGTTCATTTTGCGAACGGCGGTCACGACTTCCTCTTCGCTGCCACGACCGAATTCCAGGCTTTCGATCAACGGCAGATACTTCAGCAAAAGATCGGGCATGCGCGATTCCGACGTATTTCTCGCCGAACACTGGAAGTAACGAACTTCCATTTCCAACAACGAGCAGCCGAGCACGCGAGCGAAGTCAGGGATCCGCTTCGAAGGAAGCAATGAAACTCCGCGCTCGATGTTGGAGATGAGCTGTGAGGAGTCGTAATCGAGCGCTTTCGCGAGATCGGCTTGCGTGATGCGGGCTTGTTTACGGCAGTCTCGAAGCCAACGGCCGAAGGATTTACGGCGTTCGATGAGTTCGCGTTCCATGGGTGCCCTTCCGACGCGCTGACGACGAGAATTAACGTGCGCGTGTAGGGCTCATTTTCTTATCTAGCGAAATGCTTTGCAACGATCCGGCTGTTCCGTTTTCGCGACTTCGCGATATCGCGACATGCTCGAATTCTATTCGATCACGTTCAAGCTGTCCGTGCCTTCGTGTTTGAAAGCGCTCGGATTGATCCGCATCACCCAGTCTCGATAATGCTCATAGATCATTTCGATCGGCGCCGGCGGATGCACCGGACCGACGTGAAGTATCAGTTTTCCAGGTTTCGCGAAGAACGCACCTTTGGGCCAGAGATCGCTCGTGCCTTCGAGGTAGATGAAGAGCAAAGGTGTCGTCGTCTTTTCCGAGAACAAACTCACGCCGCGCTTGAACTGCTGAATGTAGCCGTCCTTCGAGCGCGTGCCCTCGGGAAAAATGATCAGCCAGATGCGCTCGAGCTTGTTCAGTAAGTTCACGCAGAGCTCGACTGCTTCGCCTTTTTTGTCTTTGCGATCGATGGGGATCGCGCCGAGACAATGCTTCGAGAAATACGTGAACACGGGATTGGAGAAGAAGTAATCCTTCGCTGCCGCGATATAGAGATCGAGCCAGTAACGAAACGGGATCGCCGCCGCGATCGTGACCGCATCGAGATGTGAAGCGTGATTCGCGATCACGAGGAGCCGCGGGTAATTCCGGTGGATCTCGTGGAAGTCGCCCTTCACTTTCAAGCGGATGTAGAACTTGTAGAAGCCGTATTTCAAAATGATCGACCAGAGCGTGCGCAGAACGAGGCTCGTCAGATCATAGTGGCGCGTGAAGAGCGGAAGATGCTTCAGATACGACGGAAGACTCATCCATTGGTCGTTCTCGTAATCCCATTCTTTCATCGAGCACCGCTCGTCATATCAAAGGGCTCCAGCGTGGCGAACCGTCTGCAAGTACCACATCACGTAGTAATAAATCGGAGCGACGAAGATCATGCGGTCCATGATGGTCAGCCAGTCGCCCCGGCCGATGATGAAGTGACCGACGTCTTTGATGCCGAGATCGCGGCGAATCACCGACAGCGTGAGATCGCCGAGGCTTCCGCCGAGGGCCGCGACCAAGCCGGCCGAGACCCAGAAAATCTCACTGCGAACCGGGAGCAAGTGTCGCATCGCGAACGCGAGGATGATCGTGAGACCGAACGAGATGAGCGCCGCTTCGAGATTTCGTCGTGGAGAAATTCGAGAGAAGAGTTTGATCTTCCCGATGTGCCGGCTCAGCAGCAGGTACATGTTGTCACAGACTTCCGTCAGGATGATCAGGTAGATCACCATGAACGGTCCGCCCTCGAGCTGCCAGATGAACCCGAGATGCATGAACGCCCAGCCGAGGAAGCTGAAGCACATCAACGTCAGCGAGAGATACTGGATCATCTGTGTCGCCGAGTTGCGAAGGATCGGGATCAAGCAGATCGCGCCGAGAAAGATCATCGGCGCCAGGTTGTAGAGGCCGTAGTGCTGATAATGGACGGCGAAGCCGAGTCCGATGATCCCGAGATACGTGGCCCACACGAAATTGCTCCGGTGGTACATGCCCATCATCTGGAAGAAGACTTTGGCTCCGACGATCGAGACGAGACAGAGAATGATGATCGGGCCGGGAGAGGCGAGCCCACAGAGACCCATCAGGATCGGAGCCGCGAAGAGCCAGCTCTTCAAACTCGCCCAGTGCGCTTGCGTGTGGAGGTTCTTGTTACGGAACGGGTAGAGCGCGAGGCCGATGGCGAAGAGGACACCGACGACTAGAAACACGGTCTCCCGGTAAAGGGGATCCGACCACAACTCAAGCTGCACGCGCGTTAGCTCCTGGATGAGAGGTCGATCTGGTAATCCTTGATCTTCTTATAGAGGCTGGACCGCGAGATGCCAAGAAGCGCCGCTGCTTCGTCCACATCGTCCTTCTTCGAGAGGGCCTGGCGGATCAAATCCGCCTCGAACGCCTCCACGAGCGGTCCGAGGCCTCGCGAAAGGTCTAGGTTCACCGAACCTGAGATCTTCACCGCGGTCGGGAGGGCCCGCGAGACGTCGTCGCCGCGAATGATCGGCAAGGGCGAGTGCAAGGCGAGTTGTTCGATCACTCGGCGTAGCTCTCGAACGTTGCCCGGCCACGTGTGGGCCCGAAGCGCTTCGAGGGCGTCGGGAGCGAGGGATTTGTTCCGCCTCGGTCGTTCGAGCTCGAGAAAGTGCGTCGCGAGCGGTCCGACATCGTCAGGGCGATCGCGCAAGACCGGCAGGAGAAGCTTTCGACCGTTCAGACGCCACAAGAGATCTTCACGGAACTTTCCGTCTTTCACGAGGGTGTCGAGATTGCGGTTCGTCGCGGCTACGATGCGAACTTGAACCTTCATCGTGTCCTTCGCACCGACTCGGCGGATCTCGCCACTTTCGAGGAAGCGCAAGAGCTTCGCTTGCTGGCTCATCGGCAGCGCTTCGACTTCGTCGAGAAAGAGATCGCCGCCGTGGGCGGCCTCTGCTAAACCCATTTTGTTTTGATCGGCCCCGGTGAAGGCGCCCCGGACGTGACCGAAGAATTCGGATTCGAAGACCGCTTCGGGAAGTGCCCCGAGATTCACGCTCACGAAAGCTCGCCCTGGGCCTTCCTGCGCGTGGATCAATCCTGCCGCGACCTCTTTGCCCGTCCCCGATTCGCCTTCGATCAAGATCGGGCCGCCTTCGCCTTTCAGCGATGCGATCTCTCGCCGGACCCGATTGGAGCTTTCGCTCGCGCCGATCCACGGCGTCGTCTTCAATGAGCGGCCGGTCGCCTCTCTCAGCAGCAAGAGCGCTTCGATCTTATCGAGAGTGAGGGTGACTTCTTCGGGCGTGAGAGGCTTCGCGAGAAAACGTGATGCGCCCGATTTCAGACAGGACTCCATGAGCGCGCGGTCGAGGTTTCCCGACATCGCCACGATCTCGAGATGCGGATCGCGCTCGCGGAGTTTCGCGATGACTTGCAGGCCCTCGGCTTTCGCGGTGTCGCCGCTCAAATGCATGTCGACGAAGGCGGCGGTGAACGGACCTGCGGCATCTTTCGGCAGGTTCGTTTCATGGGTCATCCGCCAAGTCGGAGGAAGGGTCATGCGCAGGCTCGCGCCGATCAGCTCGTCGTCGTCGACCACCAGCAATTTCAGGCGCGGATCTTTCATGGCGAGCCCTCCTCGTGAACCGCAAGCGCGCAGTGCGACGATGATTGTATTCGGGCCTCGGGCAAGGTGACAATGTTTCCATGAGTCGCCCCGAGCCGTTTCGTATCCTTCTCCTCGAAGGCATCCATCCGCGTACGAAAGACATCCTCGAACGAGAGGGCTTCCAGGTCCGTCTCGAGACGCATTCGCCTTCCGAGCAGGAGTTGAGCGAATGGTTGAAGGGAACCGACGCTCTCGGTATCCGTTCGAAGACCCGAGTCACGAAATCGGTCCTCGAAGCGCATAAACAGCTTCAAGTTATCGGGGCATTTTGCATCGGGACGGACCAAGTCGAGACCCATGCGGCCAACGAGCTCGGGATCCCGGTTTTCAATGCCCCTCACAGCAATACCCGCAGCGTCGCGGAGCTCGTGATCGCCGAGGTGATCTCGCTTTCGCGTCAACTCGGCGACCGCAACATGAAAGCTCATCGTGGCGAATGGGTGAAGTCGGCGGAAGGCTCGCGAGAGGTCCGTGGGAAAACCCTCGGCCTCGTCGGGTACGGGCACATCGGGAGTCAGGTGAGCGTGCTCGCCGAGGGTCTCGGCCTTCGAGTGCTCTTCTTCGACGTCGTGAAGAAGCTCCCCCTCGGGAACTCGCAATCGTGTCGCTCGCTCGAAGAGCTCCTCGGGAAATCGGATTTCGTGAGCCTTCACGTTCCCGATACTCGCGAATCGAAGAACATGATCGATGCGCGTCGACTCGCGCAGATGCAAAAAGGCGCGTATCTCATCAACGCGAGCCGAGGGTCGGTCGTGAACATCACTGATCTCGCGAACGCGTTGAAGAGCGGTCATATCGGGGGAGCAGCCGTCGACGTCTTTCCTCACGAGCCCGCGTCGAACAAAGAAAAGTTCACTTCCGAGCTTCAGGGATTGCCGAACGTGATCCTCACGCCTCACATCGGCGGCAGCACGCTCGAGGCTCAAGAGGCGATCGGTGTCGAGGTCGCCGCGAGCTTCATCGCATTCCTGCAGGCGGGAAGTACGCGAGGAGCCGTGAATTTCCCGAACGTCGACTTGCCGGTCCTGCATCCGGATTCGCATCGAATCGTGAACGTCCACAAAAACGTCCCGGGCGTTCTTCGCGAGATCAACGGGATCGTCTCGGAGATCGGCGCGAACATCGAAGCTCAATCGCTTTCGACCGATCCCAATATCGGTTACCTCGTCATGGACATGGCGAAAGGCGAAGCCGCGAAGGTCTGCGAACGAATTTCGAAACTCGAGACATCGATCAAGACGCGCGTTTTGTTCTGAGTTCCTCGCGAGATAAATGACCTCGCATCATCGCATCGCCTTCGCGCAAGCCCGGAGGCGTTCTCTTGGATTGCGTCGACCCTGACGGCTTGCTAAACAAACTGAATGAATAAAGCGAGCCGCTACACCGAAGGTTTCCTCGTCGTCTTAATCTCCATTTCCTTGATCTCTTGCCAGAGTGGATCTTCGAAAGTGGGAGATAAGCCCGAGACGAAGGCTTCAGCTTTCGGTTCGATCAACGACGGCGCGGTTTTCGCCGGAGATTATCCCGATCCTTCCCTGATCAAAGTCGGCGATCGCTACTTCGCGACGGCGACGTCGTCGGCTTGGGTTCCGGCGTATCCCATCTTCGAATCGCAAGACCTCGCCAACTGGAAAGTCGTCGGGTCCGTTTTCCCGAAACCTCCCGCCTGGACAGCAGGGAATTACTGGGCGCCAGAGATCGCGCAGATTGGCGAAACGTTCTACGTTTACTACTCCGCGAAGCATGCGAAGCACGGCCGCATGTGCCTAGGAGTCGGAACCTCGAATGATCCGCTCGGGCCGTACAAAGATCACGGTGCGCTCGTTTGCGAAGGACCCGGTTCGATCGATGCCATGCCCGTCGTCGACGAAGCGGGAGACAGGTACTTGTTCTGGAAAGAGGATGGCAACAGTCAGCAGAAGGCGACGCCAATCCACATTCAGAAGCTCGATGCGAGCGGCACGAAGCTCGTAGGAGAAAAAACGGATGTCCTCATGAACGACCCGGCTTCCTGGGAGGGGCATCTCATCGAAGGCCCCTTCCTCATGAAGCGTGGAGAACATTGGTACATGTTCTACTCCGGCAACGCGTGCTGCGGCCTGCAGTGCAACTACGCTCTCGGTGTCGCTCGTGCGAAGAAGTTAAACGGCCCCTGGGAAAAGAATCCGAAGAATCCGATTTTGAAAGGCAACGACGTCTGGAAATGTCCCGGTCACGGCTCGATCGTGCGACACGCCGATGGGAACGACGTCTTGCTCTATCACGCGTATCACGCCGACGATTCGGTTTACGTCGGACGCCAAGCGATGGCCGATGTCGTCGCGTGGGGTGAAGATGGATGGCCGACGATCAATC
>JAZKJB010000440.1:0-6036 GCA_040384505.1 Bdellovibrionota bacterium
CCACGCGCACTCGGCGGATCGAACGAGCTCTCGAACCTTCGGCTCAGGTGCTTTGCGCACAATCAACGGCACGCCATTCAGTGGTTTGGAGAGGGAGTGTTGAAGTACACCGACCACTCTGCGAAACGAATCGTGGTCGCGCGACGAAAATCCGTCCATGAGAGCGAATTTCGCTCCGCCATCCAGGCGGATCGACCGGGGTCAAAAGAGCAAGTTTAAGAAAGGACGTGCGAAAGGCGGTACACGAGGAAGGACCTCGGCCCGCCCGGCGTCTTCTGCAGCATCGGTGCGTTCACCTTGAGCTCAAAGAGTTTTCATGAACTCCAGCAAGTTCCCGAGTTCGTTGGGACGTGAAGCCCAATCCAATCCCAGATACTCGATGGAGCTATGACCGCTGTTGGAATTTCCATCGAGCCGAGTGTCGTATTCGACGGTGCCCTTCAAATTCTTGTCCCATGTGAAGCCGACGTTCGCTCGGTCATAGCTCAAAGCACCTCGATAAAACTTCTCCGGTCGCTGATTCGTAAGAAGCGCATGGAGTGTCGGCACGGAACCATTGTGCAGGTAAGGGGCTCGTGCCCAAATACCGTCCAATCTTCCACCGACGTAGCCGTTCGTTTTCGCACTCAGCTCACCCGCGGGAAAGTCACTGCCATCGGGCCTTTTGCAAAGCGACGCGTCCGTGCAAAGTGAACCAAGCAAGCCACCCAAGAAGTTTCCTGCTGCGGGAGTGAAGTGATTCAACCGGTTGATGCTGGTTCCGACTGATACGGCGTCATAAACTGTGTTCTGACTCGAATGACATGACGAGCAGTGCGCGCGGAAAAGCTTTTCGCCTCGTCGTGCTTTCGACATGTCGACATCGAACGGATACGGGTTCGATGGGAGACTTTCCGTGAACGATGTAATTCGTTGAACGTTGCCGATATCGACGGGCTTGTTCAACACTGACGCTGCGGCACCGATGTTTCGATGCAAAGGATTACCGGTCGTACCATCCCAATGACCTCGTCCACGGTCTTTCTGATTCCAGATACTCGGTGAATCGATCTCCGCGGCTTGCTGCGGAACTATCGTAACGATGTTCTCGGGCTTTAGTAAATCGGGGTTATTTACTTTGGCCCAGGCCACGAAGGCGAGGTAGGTGGTCGTGAGGACATCGAGTGATCCTCTTTTCAAGGCCAGCGGATCCGGAGCGTTGGGAGCCTTGTAGGCGAACTGATTCAAGAACGCGAAACCGCCCATCATGCGATCGGTGTTGGACTTGAGATTCGCGACCATTTCCTCGGCGACACCGGGACTATTGAAGATTTCTCTTTCTTTGGTTTCGGCGGCGATCATTTTCGAGTCGCCATAGATCCACCCTAGCGGCTTCTTCGCCAGCGTTTCCCTGAATTTTTCGGCCGTAAATGACGGCGATTTGACCGTTCGAGCCAGCAAGAATAGCGGATAGATCGCTCTCGTGTTCGGCGCACCGATCAAAGGGATCGTTCTCGTGCTTGAAACTTGCACTTGGCCTGCATGGCAAGCGAGGCAAGTGAATCCGACTTTGTTGAACTTCACCGGGCCGTGTGGGTAAGAAGCCAGCGTCTCCTCGGACACCGAATATCCCGTACCCAGAGGAAGCACACTATGCCGAGCAAAAGTGTTTTTGCTTAGACCCGCGGGAGCATAGTTTTCGTTGGCATGGCCCCAAACTTCGGGAAAAAGATCGGTGAACAATCGAAACATCACCATCGGCACGGGACCCGTTCCGTTCGGCTCGAATAAAAACGCCTCGGCGTTTTCGGGATTCGATCGATAATGAGAATCGATCGCCTTGTTCCTTCGAGCTCTTTCCTCTCTCCATTCCGACGAAGGTGAGCCGCTCGCTATTCCTAGGCCGAACAATACGAAAACGAACGGAATGACTCTTTTCATGGAAGACCCTCGGTCGACGGGTTGAGGCCGCGGCCGATAGTAGGGTTCGGTATAAACGGTTTCAATTTTTTACTGTCCATGGAACTGCAGGAACCTGGACATGTCCAAACCTAGTGAATGATCTTCACGGCGTTTCGACAACTTACCGCAACGACTCCACATGATCCTTCGCCGCTGACGTGATCATGCGACCGCGCGGTGTCTTTTGTAGCAGACCTTCTTGAATCAAGAACGGCTCGTAGACTTCTTCGAGAGTGTCTTTCTCTTCGCTCAAAGCGGCCGACAAAGTTTCGATGCCGACGGGGCCTCCTGCGAATTTGTCGAGAATCAGGGTCAGGATTCGGCGATCCATGTCGTCGAGACCCAAGTGATCGACTTCGAGTTGATCGAGCGCGTAGGAAGCGAGCTCTTCCGTGATCGTACCGTCGCCTTTCACTTGCGCGTAATCGCGAACGCGTTTCAAGAGACGGTTCGCGATACGAGGAGTTCCTCGGCAGCGCTTCGAAATTTCGGTCGCACCACCCTCGGTGATCGTCGTGCCGAGCAGACCCGCCGAACGCTTGATGATCTGCGCGAGCGTCGCTTTGTCGTAGAACGAAAGGCGCTCGACGATGCCGAAGCGATCGCGGAATGGAGCATTCAGCAAGCCTGCGCGAGTCGTCGCGCCGATCAATGTGAACGGCACGAGCTGGAATTTCATCGTGCGCGCGCCGAGGCCTTCGCCGGTGACGATATCGATGTAGTAATCTTCCATCGCGCTATAAAGATATTCTTCTACGATGGTCGAGAGACGATGGATCTCATCGATGAAGAGAACCGAGTTCGGTTTCAAGCCCGTGAGAATCGCAGCGACATCGCCCTTTTTGTCGAGTGCGGGACCCGACGTCGTGCGAATGTCCACGCCCATCGTGTTCGCGATGACCGTCGCGAGAGTCGTTTTACCCAAGCCCGGAGGCCCGCTGAGCAGGATGTGATCGAGGGGCTCGTTGCGAGTTTTCGCCGCTTCGACGAAAACTTTGATCTTCTCTTTCACTTTTCCTTGGCCGGGGAATTCTTCGAACGTCTGCGGACGCAGCGAAGTTTCCCAGGCGAGCTCGCCGTCGAGCTTTCCGCCGTCGGTCACTCGCGTGGGAACGATCCCACCTGCGGCCTCGGCCGTGAATTCTTGGGTGTAGCTGCCGACTACATCGGAGGCTTTTTTCTTGGAGGGCTTCGGCGTTCGTTTGTCGTTTTGCTTTTCCACCAGCGACTCCTCCTTAGAATCCGCCCGACAAAGCTTGCAGGCCTTGGCGGACACCGTTTTGGACGTCGATCTCTTCGGGCAAATCGCCCACGACTTTCTCGGCGTCCTGCAAGCGGAAGCCGAGGTTCACGAGGGCCGAGAGCACTTCCCCGCGGACACCGCTGAATCGCGCGAGAGGCGAAGCCGATTTCGACTTCGCTCCGGGCTTCGTTTGCTCGGGTTCCATCACGAGTTTTCCTCTGAGCGTCAGCACGAGTTGCTCGGCCGTTTTCTTACCGACCTTCGGGAGACCCGAAAGCCCTTTCACGTCGCCGGATTCGATCATGCTCGTGATCTGATCGAGGCTCGCGCCCGAGAGAATTCGTGACGCCATTTTCGGACCGATGCCGTTCACTTTCAAAAGCGAGAGGAACAGCCGCTTCTCGAGCTGAGTCGAGAAACCGAAGAGCGTGATCGCATCTTCCCTGACGGCGGTATGGACCCAGACACGAGCTTCGGGTGCCATCGCGAAATCGCCAAGAGTGTTCGACGAGCACGTGAGCTCGTAGCCGACGCCGCTCACGTCGAGGAGGAGGCCGTCTTCGGTGCGATCGAGAATCGTTCCGCTCAAAAATCCGATCAAGGGTGTCTCTCCTTCGAGCGCTGGAGTCCCGCAGCGACTTCGATGTTTCGAGCATGATAGTAAGCGAGGGCGAGGGCATCGCTCGCGTCGGCACTCGCGCCAGAGCGAATTCCGAGCGCCGCGAAGAGCACGAGTTGCACTTGCTCCTTCGACGACGTTCCCGATCCGGTGATGCCCTTCTTCACCGCGCGAGCGGCGTATTCCACGAACTCACAGTCCGCGCGAACGGCCGCCGCCATCGCGACACCCCGGGCATGACCGAGCTTGAACGCGCTGTCGGCATTTTTACCGAGGAAGATGCGTTCGATCACGGCGATGTCGGGTTTGGTACGTTGGATGAGTGCTTCGATTTCACGCGAAATGATACCGATACGTTCGTGGAAGTCGATCGATGAGGGAGCGGCGATGACCCCATGACTGAGGTGTTCGATGCGAGAGCCGTCCGATTTCACGAGCCCGAAGCCCGTGAAGAGACTGCCGGGATCGATTCCCAAGATGATTTTCAAAGCTGATTTCCCCTCGAGATGCGCCGGGGTCATTGAACCTTGCGAGACCGTGAAATTCAAGCGTGAAGAGGGTTGCAAGGCGTTCGGTTTGGCCTCTACACTTTGAGTCAGGCGCCATGGAATGACGCCTTTCGGAGATCTCACGGATGAACATTAACGCCGAATTCGTCGAGCGCTATCAGCTCGAGCTCGCTCGCGACCCCAAGAGCCGCGTCTTCGCGCCTCTCGCGGAAGCCTATCGCAAGATGGGTCTCGTCGAAGAAGCGAAGCGTATCTGCATGCGCGGGACCCAGTTCCATCCCGATTTCGCCGGCGGCCACGTCGCATTCGCGAAAGTTTTGATCGATGCGAAAGACTTCGCGCAGGCGCTCCCGCACCTCGAGAAAGCCGCGCGCCTGTCTCCCGACAACATCCTCGCTCATTCCCTCATGGGTGAAACGCTCCTCGAGCTGCGACGTCCGAAGGACGCCTTGAAAGCGTTCAAGATGGTGCTCTTCCTGAATCCGGCCGACGCGAAAGCGCAAACCGCGGTTCAAAAATGGGAGTTCCTCACGGCCGACGAGTACGACGAGCAGATGTTCGACACCATGAAGCCCGAACTGGTAGAAATTCTCGAGGAAACGACGTCGACCGGAATCGGTCGCGGGACGGATTCACGCATCGAGCTCGCGCAGCGGCACGCGCGAGCCCTCGAACGAGCGATCTCACTCGCGGATGCGTTCACGATTCGCAACGATCTCGAAGCCGCATTGAAAGTCGTCGACGACGCGATTCGTTTGCTCGGTTCTCACGCAGAACTCGAGAAGCGGGCGGCACTTCTCGCGCGACGCCTCCAGATCTTGAGCGAACCCGAAGACGTTCCAGAAGAGTCCGTGCTTTACGACATGGCCGAGCATACAGGTCTCCTGGCCTTTGGTTCGGGTCCCGCCGCGGGAGAGCTGCCCGCTGAAATCGAGATGCCGGACGATTCCCTAGAGCTGGAGTTGGGTTCCGATCCACGCAAAGACGAGAAACGAGCGAAGCTCGAGTCATTGCTGCGGCGAATCAGCGAAAGGCGTTCCTGAACGCCACCGGCCGACGGTTGACCCGCCTGGCCAATTCCTCCATAACTACGAGTTCTTACTCGAAAACCAAGACCCCGTTCGAACAGAAGGATCTCTCATGCTTCAGCTCGGTGATTTCAAAAAAGGTCTCAAAGTCCTCTACGAAGGATCGCCCTTCACCGTCGTCGACTTCCAGCACGTGAAGCCCGGCAAAGGGAACCAGTTCACGAGAGCGAAGTTGAGGAACCTGATCACCGGTCAGAACCGCGAATTCACGTTCAAACAGGGTGAGAAGTTCGAGGAAGCCGACATCACGACCGTCGACATGCAATTCCTCTACAAAGACGACAACGGCTTCAACTTCATGAACCAGACGAACTTCGAGCAGATCAGCCTGAACGAAGACGAAGTCGGCGAAGCGAAGAACTTTCTCATCGAGAACCTCGACTGCACGATCATGACCTTCAACGGCAAGGCGATCGGCGTGGACGTTCCGAACTCGGTGACTTTGAAAGTGACGAAGACCGACCCGAACTTCGCGGGCAACACAGTGACCGGCGATGTCGAGCTGATGTCGGTTGAAATTCAACAGCGGTAAAGCCATGTCGCGCTCATTCAACGGCAGCACGCAGTACATACTAGACACGGCGCCGCGCACGGCTACGCCGAGACGCCGCGCATCGAGGACGCCGACCTCGTCAT
>JAZKJB010000441.1:0-742 GCA_040384505.1 Bdellovibrionota bacterium
ACTCGTCTCGGGATTCGCGCGCTTCAAGATGGCCTTCACTCTCGCGCCCAGTTCGCGTGGACTGAAGGGCTTCGTGAGATAGTCGTCCGCTCCGAGCTCGAAGCCGACGATCTTGTCCACTTCGTCCGACCTCGCAGTGAGGAACAAGATCGGAACCGAGGAGGTCTTTCTCATTTTCTTGCAGAGATCGAAGCCCGATTCGTCCGGCAAACCGACATCGAGGATCACGAGCGAGAACGAACCTGTCCCGAACTCTTGGAGTCCTTCGCGCGCGGTCTTCACGTGCGAAACCGCGAGGCCCTCTTGCCGGAGAGCCACGCGGATAGTGTCTGCGATGGAAGACTCGTCTTCCACGAGAAGGATCTTAAGCATGTGGACTTTCCGGCTCGGATCTCACCGTCAGGCGTTTCGACCAATCGAGCTTCCTCGTCAAAAGCATAAAGGCCGCGAGGCACAAGAACAAGGAAATGGCCCCGATCAACAGCGCGTAATCTTCACTCGAGAGCATGGTGTAGATCAGCGCGTACACTCCCGCCAACACTCCCCCGAGACCGAAAGACTGCTTGCGCGAAGCGCCGATCCCGCGGAAGTAAACGAAGATCAACCCGATCACCGCCGCACTCGCGATCGCATAAGACACCGAGAACCCGATGTGTTCGGCGAGCGCGATCAAGAGGATGTAGAAGCTCGTGAGCGGCATCGTTACGAGCAGATACTGCATGCCGTGAATGTGCGTACGCCC
>JAZKJB010000441.1:752-3177 GCA_040384505.1 Bdellovibrionota bacterium
AAGACGCTGAGACAGAGTAGCGTGATCAAGAAGCCGTACTTCAGCGCTCGCGCCCCTTGCGAATAGACGTTCACGGGCTCGATGTAGTCGATCGAGATCAATTGAGTCGCCGACGGCTGGATGAGTTTCCATTTCGCGGAGAATCCGTCTTTGCGGATCTCTTGCTCCATCGGTAATTGTCCGCGGAAGCTCGGATGCGGCCAAGCTGAGACGATCGAAACCTCGAACTCGTCGGCGACACCCGCGAACTCGATACCTTGATAGCCGTTCAACTTCGCTTGCAGCTTGTAATGCACTTTCTGACCGGCCTTCAGGCCCCCACCCTCTTTGAAGCTCAACACGAAACCTTCGTTGGCGCGCTTCAGCGGCAACTTCTTCCCGTCGAGCTCGAACGTGAATTCAGAAATTGCATTCGTGTGCGGGGTCGCGAACGTCATCGTCTGATCCGGCTCGACCCACTCTTCGTTCTTCACTTTCGGCGCGAGATCCTTCGGCACCACGAAGTCTCCTTCGATCAGGAGATCCGCCTTGTAGATCGGAACATTGAAGATGCCGCGCTTGCGATAGTCGATGACGTCGCTCACCGCGATCTTCTCGGTCACCGGATCCACCGAGAACGTTTCGTTGTACGTGGTGAACTGCTTCTTCCCTTTGTCGTCGAGATACTCGGTTCGATAGGTATACGGAAGCGCCAGCGTGATCCGCCCCATCGAGTGCCGCGCGGCCCAGCCACTCACCACCGACTCGATCGCCTTTCTCTCGTAGTCCTGGCGATCGGAGATGATCCAGTCGACATAACCTCGCGGAATGCTCGAAACGAGCAAGAGCACGAACAAAACAAGCAACTTCAAAACGAGCGGATTCATCTTCTTGGCCATGGCGTCTGCCTCCCTATGACAAGAGGATCGCCAAGCTGTGTGAAAACACGGTGAACTCAGAATGCGTTGCTCGTGAACAACCCTAAAGCCCCGAAAAGGAATGAGTCTTCGATCTCGGCCCCTTGTGGTTTCGGACTTGGACTTCGCGGCTGGGGGCTGCGCGGGGCCTCACCGAAAACTAGTTCGGCTTGGCGCGCTCTTCGCGAAGGCGAAGGGCGTGACAAACGCATGTTCGACGCTTTTCGGTGAGGCCCCGCGCAGTCCCCAGTCGCGAACCCGAGCCCGAAAATACAAAGGGCCGAGTCCGAAGACTCAGCCCTTTGAGAGTTCCGGGGACCCACCCCGTACAACTCGTCCCCATCTCGGCGCCTCTTACGAGGTCACCCTTTCAATTCGAGTCCGAAGATTTGTCGGACTTCGTCCTGGCTCTCGAGCTCTTGACGGCTCGTCGCGAGGCTCAACTCTTTCAACAGGAGTTGGCGCGCGGTATCCAGCATCTTGCGCTCGCCGAAGCTCAGTTCCTTGTCCACCTTGAGGAGGAACAAGTCGCGAAGCACTTCCGCGATCTCGTACACGGAACCCGTTTTGATCTTTTCCATGTACTCGCGGTAGCGGCGATTCCAAGTTTGATTGTCGATTTTTACGTTGGTCTCTTTCAGAATCTCGATCACCTTGCCCGCTTCCGCGCGCGAGATGATCGGACGAAGACCGACCGAAGCCACGTTGTCCTTGGGAATCATGATCTTCATTCCGTTTTCCAGAATTTGGATCGTATAGAACTCGTGCTTCTTACCGAAAATTTCTTTGCTCTCGATCGAGGTGACTTTCCCGACGCCATGGCCAGGATAAACTGCATTGTCGCCCACTTTGAAGCTAGCGATCTGCTTGATTTCGTCGGCCATCGAGCCTCCCGATACGGTCACTGCATATGGCGTCAAAATCCATATGGTGCTTCCTGAGGACGATTCCTCCGGCCAAAACGGTCGATGGAGCTCGCTCAGAAGCTGCAGTCTTCTACCATCTATGACACTGAGGGGCAATGAATTCGGCCGCGTTTTGTCACGGCGATCGAAAGAAATTCAATGCCTCACGACGCACCCGGCAGGCCGTCGTAGGGCGGTTTTGAGGGCGCGGGGAAGAAAGAATTTTCCCTGCCCGATTGGAAAAACGGCAGCCCCTCTGTCGAGAGGCGACCCAATCACGATCACTGAACCGAGATCACCAAAGCGTAAGGCTGTTTGCCGGCTTGAGGACCCTGCGGGACGTTCGAACCGCGAACGATGACCTCGTATTCGCCTTTGTCGGCTTCCGCTTCGACCATTTCCGTATTGTTGAGACGGTCTTCCAGCTTGATCTCCGAGCCGTCGGACTTGTCGACGAGCACGAGATCGAGGTCGTTCACGAGGGCCTTCGCGGCCGACGCAGCGCCCGCCGCGTCGGTGTAGACGAGCGTCGCGATGAGGTGCGAAGGACCCGACACTTTGATCGGGTACTTGTGCGCTTCGCTGGTCGCGAGGCCCGACTTTTCGTCGACGATGAGGGCCTTG
>JAZKJB010000441.1:3187-4388 GCA_040384505.1 Bdellovibrionota bacterium
ATCGACGTCGACTCGTCCGAATCCTTCGTCATTGTTCGGGCGGCGGGAAACGAGCTCTTGGCCCTTCGCTTTTCCAACCGAACCGAATTGACCGGGGAAGAGCTCGGTCGCGGTGTGGATGAGCGTCGCCTTCATTAAAGCGCCCGACGGCTGGGCCATCTTGCGGTTCTCGACGAGGTACTGGCGAACGACGGCGGCGGCTCCGGCGGTGAGCGGCGTCGACATCGACGTTCCACCCGACCAAACGTAGGCGTCATTGTACGCGCCCCAGAGAGGGTCCGAACCTACGACTTGCGAGCGGACCGAGAGGATGTTCGTTCCGGGAGCAACGATCTCGGGTTTGATGCGGCCATCGGCGGTTGGTCCCCGCGACGAGAAGGCGGCGATGCCTTGGACGTTGTCCGAAAGACGCGAGCTCGCGATCGGTTCGACGCCCCAGTTCTCGGCTCCGTTTCGCATCTCTTTCATCATCTTCTGGATGCCGCCCTTGGAAACCAAGTTTTCAGAGGCGCCGACCGTGAGGACGTTCTTCGCGGTGCCGGGCGATCCGATCGAACCGCCGTCGATGCGGCCGTCTTTGTCGGCGTCGACGCCGCTGTTGCCGGCGGCGAAGAGGATCAGCATTTCGGGATGCGAGACGTTGAATTCGTCGGTCTTCTGCGCGAACGCATCGTAAGCGCCGACCGAAGAGGGCGACCCCCACGAGTTCGTGTGGATGCGCGCGCCGAGGTCGTAAGCTTGGCCGAAGAGGTCGCCCATTTTCGAGGGAACCGAGAGGCCACCCAGCATCGGGCTCCACATGGATTCCGCTACGATGCTCGCATCGTAAGCGCCACCTTTGAGCGGGCCGTTCGATTTCGCGCCGGAACCGAGGATCGACCCTGCGACGTCGCGGAACAGGCTATAGGACTCGTTGAACCAGCCGACGAGACCGTTCCACAGTCCCACGATCAGGTCACGGCCGACGGACGCGAGGGACGTGGCGGCGTTGGTGAACAGGTTGCCGATTTTCCGGGGGAGGTCCCGGAACCAGCCGAGTATGTCCCCGATTTTTTCGGACACGCCCCGGGCGATGTTGATGGCGATATCGCGGCCGACGGAGGCGATGCCTTTCACTGCGTCCCATATTTTCCCGGGCAACTCTTTGAAGAAGTTGATGACTGTTTCTGCGCCTTCGATGACGTTGTCCCACACGTCTACG
>JAZKJB010000442.1:0-2448 GCA_040384505.1 Bdellovibrionota bacterium
CTCTTGGATGATGCCGGCCCAGAGTTTCTTGTCCGTCTGGTCGGATTCCACCTGGAAGCCGCTCGATAGTTTTTGTTTGATCGGTTCGATCGTCGAGTAGGGAATCACGAGGGTGATCGTCCCGTTCGCGTTCTCCAATTCGACGTCGAACGTCGAGGCGATGACGACGTCGGTCGGAGGAACGATACCGACGAACTGCGGGTTCACCTCGGTACGAACGAAAGAGCAATCGATCCGCTCGACCGACGCCCACGCTTGCTCGAGATCGTCGATCGCGAGCTCGACGACTTTCTTGACGATCGAGAGCTCGATCGGCGTGAAGTCTTTGCCTTCGATTTTCGTGTAGGGACGATCGTCGCCGCCGAAGAAGCTGTCGACGAGAGCGTAGGCGAGTTTCGACTCGATCACGAGGAGAGCCGAACCGCGAAGCGCGTTGAAACGCAGCACCGACATGCAAGTCGGCATGGGGAGCGTGTTGATGAACTCTCCGAACTTCAAGAAGTCGGTCGACGCATGGTTCAGAGCTGCGATCTTGCGAAGCGCGCTCGAGAGCGAGACGCGGAACGAACGCATGAACTTCTCATAGATGACGTCCAGCTGGGGAAGACGGCCCCGAATGATCCTGTCTTGCGACGTCAGATCATAGACGACGACGACACGGTCGTCCCCACCGTTGCTCTCGGCTCCGCCGCCTTCAGCTGCGATCTCCCCTTCGGAGACCGCGGCTAGGAGCGCATCGACTTCACTTTGCGATAAGACCTGATTCATTCACTAACCCCAAAAATATGAAATCGCTCAGTTGAAGATGAATTCGGTGAACAAGACGCGCTTGATCTTTCCGGTCGTGAGGAACGAGTTCACAGTGTCGCGAATTTCTTCGCGCAGAAACTCGCGGCCTTCCGGACTCGAGAGCTGCGGATACGTCTTGCTCGAGAGCAAGATGATGATGATGTCGCGGATCTGCGGCTTGCGCTTGTCGATCTCGCCGGCGACCTTCGATCCGTCGACTTCGAGCTCCATGTTCACTTTGAGGAGTTTGTTTCCACGGTTGCCCGAGAGATTCACGAGGAACGTCTCCAGCGGAACCGTCTGACCGATGTACTCTTGCGCTTCGGGGTCGTGCTTCGCACCGGCCTCACCATGTTCGCCGGCCGCAGCCGCTTCACCGTGCGCGGCGCCGCCACCATGTTCGGCGTCTTTCACCATGCCTTGCGCGGCCTTGTCGATCGCCTGCGCATGCGCGGCTTCTTTCTGCTTGCCCATGTAGAGCATCGCTCCGACGCCTGCTACGACGAGCATGTTCAAGACGACGAGAGCGTACAAGATGACGGGCTTACCGCCCGACTTGCTGTCGCCATCTCCGTGCCCGCCTGCCGATTCCTGCTTTGCTTCTTCAGCCACGACTGCCTCCATAAGGGAGTTCGTCACGAGACGCACTCCTGCCACGAACCATTGCAAAAGCAGGTGTTGTGCCACGCAGACGATGGTCTCGTTCCACGCGCTTTACGCGATGCAAGTGCGCGTTTGCTGGTGAGTGACTGGTTCAGTGTCTGGGCGAGCGTCGGAAAAGCACGCCGTCGGACTTACCGGTGCCGGTCAACGTTTTGACGGAACGCATGCCGAGCAGGACTGGGCAAACGTCGAGCTGTCGGATACGTTTCTGAAATGGAAACCGTCGTGCGTACTTCAGTTCGAGCCGTGATCGTCACTCCCGAGAACGAAGTACTTCTCATTCAAATCGAAAATCCCGATGCTTCGTGGAAAGGCTGGATCGTGCCGGGTGGTGGGATCGACGAAGGCGAATCGCACGAGCAAGCTCTCAGGCGTGAACTGCGCGAAGAGCTCGGCTTGAAAAGGTTCAGATTCGAAGGTCCGATCTGGACGAGGTTTCACAAGTTCCCGTGGAGCAAGAAGTCGTTCGAGCAGAGCGAGTTCTTCTATCTCGTTCTATTGAACAAGTTCGAACCGCGCCCGACGGTCGATCCGAAATCTCCCGAGATGCAGGATTTCCAGGGGTTCAAGTGGTGGAAGATTTCGGATATCGAAAAGTCGGATGAAGTCTTCGCGCCGAAGGGCCTCGGCCCCCACCTCGAAAACCTCCTTCGCGAAGGTCTTCCCGAAACCCCCGTCGATGTGAGCGAAACCTAACGAGTTCGCGCTCCTTAGCGCGCGCCTTGGCCATTCATTCGACACCCCAAACCTACCAAAGCAGCGAGCGTGGTGGCACCAGGCTTGTATTGAACTCCGGTATGGGCAAATCCACGGCAACGGCGTTCGCTTTTCTCTTCTCCGCAACACTCATGTCGGCTTCGGCGAGTCATGCCGCCGAGACCTGCCTGGAGCAGTTCATCGCACGACCGGCATCGAATCCCCACGAACTCAAGGGTTCGAAGAACCCGCTGCTCGCCGGGGGTCTCACCGGCATCGCCGAAAGCAAAGCGTTCACGC
>JAZKJB010000442.1:2458-2817 GCA_040384505.1 Bdellovibrionota bacterium
GCACTTGAAGGTCGCTTCGAACCGGAATTGATCTCCGTCGATGGAAACATCGCCCGATACAGACCCGGAACCAAAGGCCGCACACTCGAGGGCAAGCTCTATGTCGAATTCCCGAACTCCACCGCGATGTCGACGACGAATCCCCAGACGGGCGAAAAGCGCGATTTCATCCTCACTCGAGGTGTGAAACCTTACGAAGCCCGCATCGACATCACGAACGGTTCGATTTCTCCACAAGGTTACGTCTCCGACGTCCTTCTCTTCGAGAATGTCGGCAATAAGTATGTCTTTCGCCATCGCATTCTGGCCTCCGTGGAAGGTAAAAACTTTTTCTTCGAAGATCCCCGCATTTCCTTCGT
>JAZKJB010000442.1:2827-7097 GCA_040384505.1 Bdellovibrionota bacterium
CGAGGGCGGTCGGGCTCGGTACTTCCTGAGCGGAACCGACTACTCTCCTCACGTCGAAGGCTCGCTCAACCCCGACGTCATGAATCGTTTCGTGGAACTGAAGATCGATTCGAAAGGACTTCCCTCGAAAGTCGAAGTCGATCGCGAGACGGGAAAACCGGATTTCCAGAATATGAGCCCGGCCCCCCGGTTCATCGAAGGCCAATGGCTGTACGTCGACGCGAAAAACGCGACCATCGCTCAGAACGAGCTCGGACAGATCGTCGTTCGCACGCGTCTCAGACCCGACTTCAAGCATCCCTATGTCGAGAAGCTCGCGCGCGGTGATCGCTGGGAGTACGCCGAACAGGTTTTCGTTTTCGAAAACTGGTCGCACTTCCGCTCGTACGACTGGAACGACGCGCTCGTGGATCTTTTCGGTCAACGCGCGAGCGAGCCGACGAGCTCCGCCCGCGCACCCCTCACGGCGAAGACGATCATTCGCGAAGCGGATCTAAAGGAGCATCTGAAATCGAACGATCCGAATCTGAGAATCGCGAGCGAAAAACCGAAAGGCCTCGGACCCGGCACGCGCCCGATTCGTCTCGAGCGTCGTGGCCAAGAGCTCTTTGGTGCCGACGCCCCCGGCGCCCCCGCCGTTTCCCTCGGTAATATCCCGGCTCGCTTGATGGAGAAGTTCCCGATCGCCGACGGCGACGTGGTGTACGTGACCTTCGATCACGAGATTCGTTATATGTATCAGAAAGTCGGTAGCTCGAATCTTCGACGCCGTCATTATTCGGCTTCGATCAAGATCTTCGATCCGACGCTCACGCGGATCGTCGACTATTTGCCCGACGTGATCCAGACCGTGACTCCCGCGGAACGCGGGCTGAACTCGGGCATCCTCGATCTTCAGCACGTCTACCCGATGGGCTGGACGATCTCTCCGAATGCCCAAGGCAAATCGATCGTTCGCGTTTACGCGGGCGCATCCGATGCCCACACGACGATCTACGATTTCAACATGATTCGTTTGCTCGCCGAAAAGCGATGATGCGCCACTAAACCAAAAACCAGCTGCTACCTTCCGGTTAGTAGCGGCCTTTGCGCTTGGCGATCTCCTGCATGAACTTCATCGTCTCCGCGTGAAGCGCGGGATTGCCACACAAGAGCGACTTCATACGTGGGTCGAACGATTGTCCGCGCATGTCGGTGACGACGGCCCCGGCTTCGCGTGCGATCACGATGCCTGCGGCGGTATCCCAGGGCGAGAGATTCTTCTCCCAGTAGACGTCGAAGATCCCTTGTGCGACCAAACAAAGATCCAAGGCCGCAGCCCCGGCGCGACGGATTCCACGCGAGTGTTTCACGATCGTCGCGAGGAGCTCGAGCTGTTCGTCCAACGTGTTGTCGTAAGAGGAAAAGCCGGTCGCGAACAACCCGTCTTTCATCACCGCACGTGTACTCACCTTCAAACGCTCGCCGTTTACGAAGGAGCCTAGACCTTTGGCACCCTGAAATCGCAATCCTAGCTTGGGAGCGTTCACGACGCCGACGACGACTTCCCCGTCGACCTCGAGGCCGATCGAAGTCGCGAAGAACGGGAATTGATGAACGTAATTGGTGGTTCCATCGAGCGGATCGATCATCCAGACGAAGCGAGCGTCGTCTGTTTTCGTGCCCGAGGAGCCGAACTCTTCGCCAAGCACCGAATGGTCTGGGAAAGATTTTCGAAGAATCGAAACGATCGCGATTTCGCTCTCGCGATCCGCATCGCTCACGAGTCCTGCTTGGAACTTCTCTTCGAGTTTTCGTAAGTTCCCGAAATGACTGTCGAGCACCACGGCTGCGGCATCACACGCAAGGTTCGCGACATCGAGATACCGACGGAGGTCCGCTTCGGAAGGGCTAGACATGAGGTCATGAAGCGGCCAGACCCCAGTGTTGTCAAGACTTTGACACGTTGACCAAGAACGCTGGCGACCGATAACATCAAGTAAATGACATGTGAGTGTTTCGACCCTTAAGAAGGATTCTTTCGGTCGGCCTCACAAAAGAACGCGAAAGACCGCGCGTGGAGAATTCGGAAATGATGAAGAACCAGTTGGGTAGTTCACGAATGGACACCGTTCTCAAGATGCTCTTGATCGCCTTCGTCTCGCTGTTGGCGTTCTCCACGGGCGTTTACTTCGGCAAAGAGATGGTGGAGCAGGATTACCAATACAAAGCTCTCGAGAGCGACTTCAAGCACGCGACGACGGCTGAAGCAAAAACTCCTGAAGACGCGATCAACGAAGAAGAAGTTGCGACCCTCGCGGAGAAGTACACGAACGCGGAAAAAGAAGATCTCGCCGAAGTCGCGCAGCGCGCGGCCCATGGCGAAGACGTCGCGGCTCACGGCGAGAAACGCAACGTCGCATCCGCGCATGACGATCACGCTGCTCCCGCTGCGAAAGCAGCTCCGGCTCATGACGATCATCACGCGGCACCCGCGCATGACGATCATGCGGCACCGGCTCCGAAGGCGGCCGCAGCTCACGCAGCTCCGGCTCCGAAAGCAGCAGCTCACGACGACCATCACGCTGCTCCAGCTCCGAAAGCAGCAGCAGCGCACGATGATCACCACGCAGCTCCGGCTCCGAAGCCGGCAGCAGCACACGACGATCACCACGCAGCCCCCGCTCCGAAAGCTGCCGCTGCTCACTCGGCGAAGCCGGACTTGAGCGCAGCTCACAAAGCCGCCGAGCGCGTCGCGAACAACGCCGCTCCCGTCTCCGAGCCGAAACATCACGTCGATGAAAACCGCGTTCCGACGAGTCTCCCGAAGACGGTCGGCGGAAAAGGAATGGTGGAGTTCACCGTGCAAGTCGCGTCGTACCCGACGGCAGACGCGGCGAAATCACACGCGAACGATCTCGTTAAAAAAGGTTTCCCGGCATTCCCGGTCGAAGCCGTCGTGAACGGTCGCTCGTGGTACCGCGTGAGCGTCGGCAGCTTCAAATCACAAAAAGAGGCGACGGCTTACCGCACGACTCTCTTGAAGCAAGCCGATCTCCAGAGCGCGATCGTCCAGAAAATCCAACGCTAAATAGAAAAGCTAAAGCTTGAAACGAAAACGGCGCCTCGAGAGGCGCCGTTTTTCGTTTTCGGATCCGAATCATCACTGCATGCAGATGTAGTTCACGACCTTACTATTCATGGCCGTGTTCGCCTTGATCACGAGCTGAGTGTTCGATGTCGACGGATCGACTGCGACAATGACGCTACCGGCAGTTGCATCGACGAGCGTCAGCACACAGACGGGAGTGGAGACGTAGGCATTCTCGAACGTGAGGGTACATTGCGTGAGGCCGCCACCACTCCCCATCGTGATAGTTCCTCGAAGGTCACTGCCCATCACCGTCGGACTCGTCCCGCAAGCCGAAGGCGTCGGCGAACCGTTGACGCCGCCGACGTGAGCCGGGAAATGAACTGTACCCGTGTTCGTGATGGACATCGCGGTTTTCATTGTCGATCCGTCGAAATAGTCGACTTGATAATTGTTCTGGTTGGGCGGCATTCCAACTATCCACGTTACGTTCGAGGTCGAAAAAGCGCCGGCTGGAGCGAAGTTGACCGTAGCTGGCTTCGTCGAGTTGGCAGAGCGTTCGATCAAGACTGCGGGACCAGTCGTCGAATTGAATACAGTAAGCAACGCAGCTGGTGTCGTCGTGCCGATACCGACATTTCCATCGTGATTGATCCGCATCCGCTCGTAAGGCGACGTCGCTCCGTTCTGCGTGGTGCTGAACGTAAGTCCTGCGCCGTTGTAACTGCTCGCCCAGTTCTCCGTTGCCACTCCCGCGACCTGAGCCGCCGCAATCGAATTGCCGATCCCGTTGTAGCCATCGAAAGACAGTTTCCCGAGGATGCCAGCGTTCGTCATGGCAGCAAGCCCGTTCGCACGAATGAGATTCAGGTTCGGAGGGACCGCAGCACCACCGATCGAAGTGAACGCAAACTTTCCCGAGGACCCCTTGATGTCCATCCACGGATTATTGCTCGCGCTCCCGTTGGTGACTTGCCCAAGCTCCAAACTCGCGGTCGAAACGTTGTAGCCGACATACGCGCCAAGATAGGAGCCACCCGCGGGGCCCGTCATGATGAGATTGGATCGGCCGGTCGTCGTCGTGAGGATCGCCTCGGTTCCCGCCGTATTGACCATGTGGAATTGGCCTATAGGCGCAGTGATTCCAATCCCGATGTTGCCGTTGTTCAAGATCCGCATCGCTTCCGTCGCACCGTTGTT
>JAZKJB010000442.1:7107-8425 GCA_040384505.1 Bdellovibrionota bacterium
TATACCGAATCAAATCGTGTTCCGCAGGTCACCGGCTCCGGTCGCGCCGGCTCCTGAGGTCGTTTGATAAGTGAGCGTCGACGTCGTCCCTGAGCCCCCAAGAATCTTCGGAGTCGTAATATCCGTGCTGAACGTCGGCGACGTCCCGAGAACGGCAGCGCCAGTTCCGACTTCGTCTGACAGCACGCCAGCCAACTGTGCCGACGACGTCGCAGCGAACTGCGAGAGTGGGTTCGCGGTCAATGCGTTGCCGCTCGACGTGTTGATCCAGCTCAGATACCCAGCGGCATCCGAACTCAAGACCTGGCCCGCACCGGGAACGCTCGTTGGCAAAGTATAGGTGATGTTCGGCGCGACGGTCGGAGGCGCGAAACCCGTCCATCCCGAGGTCGATCCATAGAGTTTCACGTAACCAGTGGCGGTTACGGGACCGCCCACGTTGAGGCTGCCGGCGATCCCCGCTCCGCCACCGACGACCAACGCACCCGTACTCGTCGACGTAGAAGCCGTGTTTTGATTCACCACCAGCGCGTTACCCGTGAATGGAGTCACCGTCACTCCACCGCTCGCCGGCGAAAACAAAGTGTCGACGTAGCTCTTCGTCGCGGCACCGGCAGCGGAGACCGGGTCACCACTCAAAAGCAGGAGACCGGTCATCGTGTCGCCGGCTTTGTTGACCGGTGTGTATCCGAGACTCGCTTGTTTTCCGTTGAACGTGTTCCAATCGGTCGACGAGAGATAGCCGGAGGCCGATGTTGTCGCTTGCGCGATCGAGACCGTCGGAGCCGCGGCCGTACCGCCGACCGAGATCGGCGCGCCACCCGAAGCGACCGACGTCACCGTGCCGCCACCGCCAGCAGGCGTAGCGCAGATCAACGCACCAGATCCGTTGTCTTTCAGAAAATCCCCGGCCGAGCAGGTCGGCAACGCCGCCTTCGCGAACGCCGAAACACCCGCAACCGGATCGACACTGACCCACGCACCGGTATTCCATCCGAGCACATGACCACTCGTCATTGCCGGAACCGTGACGCCTTGAAGCTTTCCGTACTGCTGATAAGCGGAGCTCGTTCCCAAGCTCAGAGCCAAAAGGGCGTCGAACTGGGCATTCGTAAGCGGAGAGAAATTCGCACCGCTCGCACCTCGAACGATTTCCGCTGCCTTCACACCCTCGATCGCGCTGGCCTGTAACGCATACGGAACCGCGTTGATCGAGATCGCCGGGAATGTCTGCAGTGTGCCGCCGTTCGGAGTCGCCTTCACGACGAGCTTTCGTCCGTCTCCTGCGATGGGAGTATAAGTGCAGGGACCGGGGGTC
>JAZKJB010000443.1:0-700 GCA_040384505.1 Bdellovibrionota bacterium
ATGAAACGAGTGGTGGGGTTCGCGATGTTCGCCGAGATGAAAATGCGTTCTTGGATCGCTTTCGTCATGCCCATGACATTGACGGGTTTGCACGCTTTGTCAGTGGAGACTCCGAGAACGGTTTCGATCGGGAATTGATGTTCACCGATCGCGCGCACGATATTGCTCGCGCCCGAGCAGTTCGTGAGGATCGCTTGCTCAGGAAAGTACTCGCAGGTCGGGACTTGTTTCAGTGCCGCTGCGTTGATGACGATGTCGACGTTGCGAAGTGCCGCGCAAACATCAGCGTAATTGCGAACGTCGCCGATGCGGAACTCGAGAGTATTTTGGAAGTTGCGGTAAATGACTTCGTCCGTTGCCGCGTTCATGTGGAGGTATTCCATCCGCATGTAGTGTTGCTTCGCTTCGTCGCGCGACATCACGATTACTTTTTTCGGGGTGCCGAGCTCGCCCGCGAGAACGCGGCGAACAAAAGTTTTTCCCATCGAACCGGTCCCACCGGTCACCAGAATGCGCTTACCTTCCAACAACTGCTTCACTCAATTCCTCTCGAGCCGTGCCGATAGACTGGCGCGTCTCTCCATTCGAACTTGGTTGATTTCAGGGACTTGGAATGTATCCGGCGGACGCCGCGCTGTCCAGGAGGAGTTCGCCTAGTGAAGCCAGGGCTTTAGTGTTTGATCCACCGACGAAGCAGGAA
>JAZKJB010000443.1:710-1576 GCA_040384505.1 Bdellovibrionota bacterium
TCAGTTCGCTGACTGCCTGCAGCAGGTTCGACAACGCGAGGCCGACCACGAGGACCGCATTACCAAGCACTGACGGAATCCAGGTTGGAATTCCCGCCCAATAAGCAACCAACGCGAGTACGGCACCACCGATGATCGCGACCCCCATTCGAGAAAATGGCAGGTCGATGCTCACTAAATGAGTCATACGGACATGCATGAAAACTACGACGGCCCAGCCTGAAAGCGCGAGGGCCCAACCGGTTCCCACCAGACCGAATTGGTTCGTCATGAGGGGAACCAGTGCAAGCGCGAGAATGGCCCCCAACCCTGCCGGCAGGACGAGAAGCTGAGTCCGCATTTTCGCGTGAGCGATCAAGGCGTAAGCTCCCGAAATCGCGCGCGCGGCTTCAGTTAAAGCCGCGATCGCAGTGAAAATCGCAACGTCGTGAAATTTCGGGCCGAGCAGGATCACGGAAAGCGGTGCCGCGAAAGCCGCCATGAAGGCCGCCGTCAGGAGATAGGCAGGAAACACTGCGGCCGCGTAGTCGTTCCACGCAGAACTCTGAGCTGCTTCGCCTTTACTCACGTTCGAGTAAAAGCTCGGGAGAAAATACGCATGCATAACTGCCTCGAACGACGTCATGATCCCCGAACTCACCACGTATCCTGCGACGAAAAAGCCGACTTGTTCGGCGCCAAGTTTCGATTCGATGACGAAGCGATAGCCTTGCGATTGAATCCACGTCAGACCGACGGCAAGCGAAACTGGCCACGCGAAATGAAAGAGAGACTCGAGTTTCGGTCGCTCCGGCCAAGCGAAGCCTGCTCCACGAGACGGAGCGGATGGCGCATGACCGCGGGCTCGGCGTGATCGCACCGGACTT
>JAZKJB010000443.1:1586-3361 GCA_040384505.1 Bdellovibrionota bacterium
GGCGCATCGCGCGCGAGCGCGATTCCGCCGAGACAAGCGAAAACCGCCTGAGAAACGAAAGTTCCGAGCATCCACAGCTCGGCCGAAGCGTCCGACATCGTGACGAACGCGACCGAGAGTCCGAGATTCAGGGCGAGAGTCAGAACGGAAAAGACGACGAATTCTTTTCGTCGACCCAGCATGTTCAAAGCCGGAATATAGGTTTGATTCAAGGTCGTCGCTATCAGCGAACCGCAAACGAGACCGACGAGCCAACCACTCCCCGTCCCGAAATCGAAAACGCCGAGCATTTGTCCAACGAGCACCCCAAGTGCCGCGAGTGCCGACACTCCCGCGAGGTAAATCCCGAAGATTCGCAAGTGAGGCATCAACGAGCCCGCTTCCGCCCAAGCGTGCAGGCGCCGGTTGATGAACATCCCGACAGGATTCACTAGCAAAAGTGAGAACAAAGATATGGTCGCCGCGATGAGCGCCGTCCTCCCGAACTCAGAAGGAGTGAGGAGTGTCGTCGCGAATTTCGTGATGGCGAGGGTCAAGGCAATTTGCGCGATACGACCGACGAGGATGAGGAGCATCAATGAGCCGTAGAGAAAGGCTGGAGCTGCTCTTCGAGCGCCGAGATGAGTTTGTCACGATCGAAATGATGCCGGTAGTATTCGAGTCCGCGACGACCCATGTCCACGCGCTCTTTCTCGGACATCTTATAGAGCTTCAAAACGTTATCAGCTAGCGTTTTAGCGTCTTCCGTTGCGCCGACGAAGCCTGCGCCGGAGTCTTTGACGACTCGCTGGCCTTCACCGTCGAGAGCTGCGACGACGGGCCGACCACAGGCAAAATAAGACTGCACACGACTCGGGATTGTGTAAGAGAAAATGGCCTCGGTCTTGAGAGTCAGCCATCGAGAAATACTCCGGCATCGCATCCGTCGGGAGTCGGCCGACGAAGTGAATGACGTCCTGGAGACCGAGCTCGCGTGCTCTCTTTTCGGAATTCTCTTTTTCCGTTCCGTCGCCGACGATCACCCAATGAATGTCGCGCTTGTCCTGGAGCATCTTCGCCGCATCGAGGATGGTCGGCATCGACTGCGCCTTACCGATGTTCCCTGCGAAGATGACTTTGAACCCTTCGGGCAAACTCTTTGCCGGTCCACGAACTTCCGATCGCTCGACCGGAACGTAGAGATCTTCAGCCCAATTCGGGAAATAGTGGATCTTGCTCACGTCGTCGGTCCGACGACTCACGTCGGGACGAAATGCTTCGGATTGAATGAGGATCAAGTCACAATTGCTGTAGATCCAACGAACCATTTTTTCGAGAAGGCCGAGCAGAAATTTGCTCTTCACCATTCCGACCGCGCTGACGCTTTCGGGCCAGAGATCCTGCACCCAAATCACGATCGGAGTCCCCGTGAGCTTTTTGTAAACGATCGCGGGAATAGCGATCGTGATCGGCGAGACCGCAAAAACGAATGAACAATCAAAGCGACCTCGAACGCGAGGAAGACCGAAGAAGATCGCGGAGAAGACGTAGCTCAAATAGTTGAGCGAAAGATGAATCGCTCCACCGCGAAAGCGCGGCCAAATCGGCACGCGTAGGACGCGCGCACCCTCGAACCAATCGAGCCATTTTTTGAAGAGGCCATAGCCTTTGAAAAAGCGACCTTTCGGATAATTCGGCATCCCCGTGAGGACTTCGAGCTCGTGCCCGCGAGATTTCAAGTGACGAACGAGATCGTTGATCTTGAAGCCTTCCGGCGCAAAATATTGTGAAACGAC
>JAZKJB010000444.1:0-2135 GCA_040384505.1 Bdellovibrionota bacterium
TCTTCCACGGCGAATCGAGCGGGGTCGACATCGCGGTCGCCATCTCGGGACGCGGCCTTCATTTCGAGCGCTCGGGTGAGCGCTATGCCTTCGACGCCAACTGGACGCCGGAGTGGTACATCTCGTACTCGGGCAAGCGAGGCGTGACGTCGGAATGTGTTTCGCGGGTGAAGGAGCTCTGGGCTCGGGACAACGCGCTCGGTGAAAAAATCGATCGCGACATGAAAGACGCCGTCGTTCGAGCGCAGAAAGCGCTTTCGGCGGAACCCGGAGAAGAGAGCTTCGATCAACTCGCCTCCGCGATCGATCTCGCGAGATCGTGTTTCGAACATTGGGGTCTCACGAGCGGGATGATCGGGGCGCACATGCAAATGCTCATGAGCCAGGGTGCGTACGCGGTGAAGCCAACCGGTTCAGGCGACGGCGGTTACGTGTTGAGTCTCTGGCGAAAAGCTCCGCCCACGGAGCTTCGGTCGCAGCTGATCCCGCTAAGCATCGGTCGCTGACGGCGCGGGCGATCTGTCGACGGTTTCGACAGTGGCGCGCGAAGGTCACTGCAATTTCCCAAGTTCGCCTTTTTCAGTCGTTTTAAAGCAATTCCGAGGATTTGGTCCCGCTTTTTGGGCCCTTGGCTTGCTCCTTCTGCTCGCATGCGATTGGCCCGGTTCCTCACTCTCATTCTAGCGGTCCTCTTCATGGTCTTCGGTGCCGGGGGATCCTTCGCCGCCGAGACTCTCGAGCCGAGCGACTTGGAGCGAGAGATTTCCGTTCGATTGAGCCGGGTTCCCGAGTTTCGTTACATCCAGGAACAGGCACGTGCGCTGGGTCTTCGTATTTTCTTGTTTGGCGGGACCGCCGCGGGTTTTGCTCACTACGTGAAGCAAGACGTCCTTCGTGAACGAGGAGACTTGCGATTCCAGGCAAATCGTTTCGACTACGATTTCACTAACATCTATCAGGCGAACCAGGACCTCGACATCGTCGTCGATGGGTCGGTCGAGCAAGTGCGAGGTCTTCAGTCTCTCTTGCAATCGAAGTTTCCGCATCTCCAGGGAGAGAAGGAAGCTTGGGAAGTCCGGCCCCTACGAAGCTCGTTGGGTGAGAAGATCGCGCTTCTCGAGAGTCCGGACTTCTTGAAGCAAAATACGGATTCGAATTCTGTCGGCATGATCGAGATTACCGACTCCCAGGAACCTCGGGTGCGCGATCTTCGCGCGTGGGGCGAGCCGCGACCGCCGTTCCTAGTCGACGTCGCCGAAGGGAAGTTGCACTTTTATCATTCGCCCAATCATCGTGAGACGAGTGCTTACAAGCTAGGTCGGAATCCCGAGATATTCTCGGCGATTCGTTACCTGATAAAAGCCGTTCAATTCGAGCTCGAAACGCGTCCCGAGGATCTCGAGGTCGTGAAACGCATTGTCGACGAGTTCGACCCGCGAAAACTCGGAAAAGATCCCGAGTACGTAACTCGCTGGTTCGAGAAGAACGGGCTGAAGCTCGTTCAGAACGCCGCGAATCTCGAGTATGCCTGGATGCTCACCGATTCTGTCGGTCTCCGCAAAAAGTTGATCGATTTGAAGGGTGACGTGAGCGCGTCAGGGTCACTCGCTTGGTGGCTCAGTCGCAAGCCTCTCGAATCTTTCGAAATCGGGAAGGGACGTGGAAAAACGGCTGCGGAACTCGGCATCAAGATCGTGGCGCACGAAACGTCGGATTTTCATGCCTACGAGTCCATCACGCGTTCCCATACGGGAGCGCCGAACGTTTTTTCATCGCGTGAGCGGGCAGTCGGCGAGGGTGCCGTTTACGGTGAAGGATTTTATACGAAGGTCGGTCGCGAAGGCGAGCGAGGGACGGGCATCACGATTCGGTTCGATGTCGATCCCACCGCGCGTCTCGGAACGGATTTCGACTACGAGAAAAGCAACCAATACGTCGTCTTCAAGAACAAGAAGGCCATTCGTGTCATCGCCGAAACGCTGCGGCTGACTCTCCCGGATTATCTGGGCGTACTTTTAAATTCGAAAATTTCGGTAGGAGACCGTGGACCGATCGAAAGGTTGGAGAGGCGACTCACCAATGGAATGAGCTTGATCGAGCGCTCGGAGATCGCCGAGGCTCTGAGGATCGTGCGC
>JAZKJB010000445.1:0-1967 GCA_040384505.1 Bdellovibrionota bacterium
CGCCGTCCTTTGGTTGCGACTCAGGTTCAGAGTTACGTCGACGTCTACAACACGACCGATGCCTCGCTCGCAGGTCTCGCATTGAAAGATCGACTCGAGCTCGTGATCGCGCGGATTCTCGAAGCTCCGGATTTTCACTTTCACTGGGAAAACGCGACGACCTCAGGCACGAGGATGCGCGTCGATGCCTTCAGTGTCGCCTCACGTCTCAGCTTCAAACTCACTGGAAGTATTCCCGATGATCTGTTGCTGAAAGCTGCGGCCGATGGGGAGCTCGAGACACTCGCGGGCGTGAAGGCGCAAGCGCAACGTCTTCTCGCGACTCCGGCTGCGCGTCGGCAGTTTCGAGACATGGTTTCTTTCTGGCTGAAGCTCGACACGGTCGCATCCCCTGCGGTCGCAGCGACGTCACGGCTGGGAATCGCGAGCGATGGGCTTTCGAGGCAACGGATTCGTGACGAAGTCGTCGACGAGACACTCGATTTCGCCGAGCACCTCGTCTTCGCCTTGAACGGCTCTTTCGACGATCTGATGACGTCGAATCTATCCTTTCCGCGCTCGGGCGATCTCGCGAAAATCTTGAACGTGAATTACCCGGGTGGAGCAGCTCCCGTCGTGACGACGGACGGTCGTCGCGGTTTGCTCACCCGGCCCTCGCAACTTCTCTCGAATCTCGAGCGTGAGAGACCGATCCATCGTGGGGCGATCGTTCGTACGCGTTTCCTTTGCGACTTGATTCCACCGCCTCCTGCGGACGTCGATCAAATTGCAGCCGACAATTCGGCCAGCGTCGATCCACGCATCACCAGTGCCCGAAACATCGCGGCGACTACAACGAAGAACACGAGTTGCCAAACCTGCCACTCCCAGTTCAATCCGCTCGGCTACGTCTTGAGTGGCTACGGACAAATGGGCGAGAAGATCTCGGTCGAGAAAATCTTCGATCCAATGACGGGTCTTCAAACGGCGGCTCTCCCGGTCGATACGACGGGCTCGAATCTCAACGTCGTCGCAAACGACGATGCCGTCGCCGACGAGCAAGACTTGATCGATCTCGTGCGCGCTTCAGGTAAAGCGAGAGCGTGTTTGCCGCAGATGATGTTCCGATGGAGTCATGTCCGCGACGAAACCGGAGTCGACTCCTGTGCGCTGAGCGAGGCAGAAGCCGTCGTTCGCGCGAACAAACCGGTGAAGGATGCCCTACTCGCGTTGATCGCGAACGAAGACATCTTCTGGAAGGGGCCCTGAACATGAGATCGAAGAACAAGCACGTCGTTTACGATCCCGTCTCGCGCCGCATGTTCCTTCAGGGTCTCGGCGGAATGCTCGCGATCCCGCTTCTTCCATCGCTCGCTGAAAATGCCTACGCACAAGGCTCGAATGGCCTCGATGCGCGTTTCATCTTCATGAACGTCACGCACGGGCACACGCACCCGATGTGGAGCCCGCTCAACGCCGCGCTCACGACCGTGGCTCCAGGTGTGCGAGCTCAAAGCTTGACGAACTCGTTCCAGGGCCCGATCGGTTACGTGATCGGCAATCGCTTCGACGACATTCGCTCCAACATCACGATGCTTCAAGGTCTCGATGCCTCGGCGCCGAGCGATCACTATTGGTTTCCGTGGACGTGTTCTCAGGCGACCGATTACATCTCGACGATCGGAAAACTTACTCCGCGTTTTCATTATTCGATCGACGAAGTGCTGGCGCGCTCATCGAAAATTTATCCGACGACGCCTTTGATCGACGTGCTCCGCATCGATCCCAAGGAGGCGTATCACACGTATTCCTTCACCGGCACGATCCCGGGTTCGGTTTACGCGAGAACGGCAGGAGCGGAGGGGCGAACGGTCGCGTCCACTTGGCAAGCGATCGCTTCGAAGCTCACGACGACGAGCGGGCCGGATCTCAACCAGGCGAAGAAGAAATTTTTGGTCGATCGATTCCTGGCGGAGTCGAACCAAGTC
>JAZKJB010000446.1:0-2880 GCA_040384505.1 Bdellovibrionota bacterium
GAAAAACCGTACGGAAACGGGTGCCTCGAACCGCTACCGCTACCGCTACGGTTGCGGATTCTTTGGGTGCCTATCAAAATTTCCGATTTTCAATTTAGTGGTGTTTGCCGATAAGCTGGTCGTGATGATCGCAAGTCGCGTCCTTTTCATTTCGACGACCACAACCACCCCTCGCGGGTAATCATCATCCTTTCGTCCCTTCGGGGGCGTCATCAAACAATTGAAACTTAAGTTATCGAATTCGAACACGTTCGCTTCGTGTCGTCCGCGTCTTCGCGCACGCTCGAAGCGGGATGAGGAGTTTTCATGTCTTACCAGTACGATCATCGGATCCTGGCCGATGAAATGGAGATCTATTTTCTCGACGAACAAATCGGTGCGGGCCTTCCGGTGTGGTTGCCGAATGGAGTCGCGATTCGCGACGCGCTGGAAGCCTTCGTGAAGCGGCTCGAGGACGAGGCCGGCTTTCAGCGTGTGGTGAGTCCTCATGTGGCGAAGGCCGAGCTCTTCGATCGCTCGGGACATCTGCGCGCGTTCGGCGGCAACATGTTTCCGCCGATGAAAGACGGGGAGAGTGAGCTTTACCTGAAGCCGATGAACTGCCCTTTTCATCATCGCGTCTTCTCTTCGAGTCCACGGAGCTATCGACAACTCCCGCTCAGACTCGCGGAGTATGGTCAGGTTTACCGCTATGAAGACAGCGGAGCGTTGAAGGGGCTGAGTCGGGTGCGTGCGCTTTGCCAGAACGACGCTCACATCTACGTCGACCCACGAGATGCCATTTCGGAAATCGGAAAGGTGCTCGAGATGCACGAGCACTGTTACCGGGCGCTCGGCCTCGAAGGGTATCGGTATCGGTTGTCGAAACACGATCCGGCTAGAATGGAAGACTTCGATGGTTCGCGTGAGCAGTGGTTAGAGGCGGAGGAAATCTTGCGCCGCGGCCTCGAGGAGAAAGGGCTTCCGTATTTCGAAGCTGACGGTGAAGCCGCGTTTTATGGTCCCAAGGTCGACGTGCAGATGCGTATGGGAGCCGGAGACGAAGAATCGATCGCGAGCGTTCAACTCGACTTCAACTCCGCCGAGAAATTCGAGCTGAGCTTCGTCGACTCATCGGGTGAGTGTGTGCGGCCTTGGATCGTTCATCGCGCTCCACTGGGAAGCCACGAGCGTTTCGTCGCGCTCTTACTAGAGTACTTCGACGGGCAACTTCCGGCCTGGCTCGCGCCCGTGCAAGTCTTGTTGGTTCCCGTCGGGCCAGAGCAAGTGAATCGTTGTCGAGAACTCGCGCGTGAACTCGGCTCATCGGGCGTGCGCGCGAAGATCGACGTCAACGCGGGAAGTTTGTCGAAGCGGATCTTGTTCGCTCACAAGCTCCGGCCTTTCGCGAAAGTGATCGTCGGAGAGCGGGAATCGAAAGCCGATGTCTTCGTCGTGGAGTCACGGGGCTCGCGGAATGAAGTGCGAGGCGATGCACTGGTGGGTGAGATGAAAAAGGCGGTGGCGCCGCCTCTAGTTAAGCGTGAGCTTTGAGCTCGGCCATCGTGTAGAGGGCTTTGAGGGACAGGCCGGCTTCCGTGATCTTGCCGGTCTGTCCTTCGCTTCGATCGATCACGCACAAGACGTTCTCGATCACGGCACCTTCGCTTCGAAGATCGTTCGTGCTGATGACGACTTGTCCGCCGGTCGTGATCACGTCTTCGATCAATGTGAGACGTTTGCCATCGATCGCGGGGCCTTCTGCGAACTTACAGGTTCCATATTCCTTGGCTTCTTTGCGAACGAAGACGACGGGGATTCCGGTCTCGAAGGAAATGGCGGTCGCGATCGGGATTCCTCCCATTTCGAGTGCGCCGAGGTAATCGGTGTCCTTCGGGACCAACGGAGCTAAGTTCTTGGCGATGGCGCGAAGAAGCGTGGGATCGCTTTCGAATTGGTACTTGTCGAAGTACTCAGTCGACGTCTTACCCGAGCGGAGGAGAAACGACCCCGTCAGATGCGAGCAGGCGTAGATTTTCGAGGCGAGTTCGTCTCGGGTCATGGAGTCCTTCTGCGGTCTAGAAATGACACTGAATTTAATGGCATGCTTATGGCTATGTCTGCAAGGTTAGAGCAAGACCAGAGCAAGCTTGGGAGCCTTCTGGCACCGAGGATATGAGTATGAGTCCGATGCACAAAGAGCCGCACAGCGGCGAAAATCAGACGCGATCGGCTTGGACGACGACCTCGATCTTCATGGCCCTCATCGTATTGACCGTCCTCATGGCCCTGTTCGCCAATCGCTTGATCCAGGAGTCGCAGCGCACCCCTGCGGACCGCATGGAGATTCGCGCCGAGAAGTAGTATTTTCGGATCATGAAACACGTCTTGGTTCTCGTCGTTCTCCTTTTGGCTTTTCCGCTCATGGCCCAGAAAAAGTCGTCGGTCACCGTACCGGTCATTCCGCCGTCACGAGTTTCTCGGGAAATGGCGTGGGAGTACCTGACGCTGACGAAGCGAAACGACGTGATGGAGAAAGCGTACCGAGCACGTTTCAATGATGCGAAAGGTGCGAAGCCCGTGAGCGAGGCGCTGAAGAAGAAGCACCTCGACAAGATCAACGGGCTGATGATCGGGATGATCCAGAAGTCGTTCTCGCCCTCGGCCATGGATTCCGTGCTCGTGTTCTTGCGAACTCCCGGGGGTCAGCGCTGGGCGGAAGACGCATCGGAATTCAACGCCGAATTCGCCGACGAAATTACGGAAGCTTGGAACGAGTTCGCCGAAGAGATAAAAGAGGCGAACGAAGCAGCAGCGGATTCGGCGGCAGTTTCGACCGGAAGCTCGCCTTCGGTCGCACCACCACCGGCACCGACGCTTCCGCCGAAGTATGCGCCGACG
>JAZKJB010000446.1:2890-9532 GCA_040384505.1 Bdellovibrionota bacterium
CAAACGACTTTTCCGTTTTCGGAATAAAACGATGTCCCGCTGGCGATCGCGTCCATCGACGCGCGCATCCTCAAGCGAATCCTGTTGCCGAGAAATTCGAACGCTTCGTCTGGTGTGACGAATTTGAATCCTTGAAGCTCGTCCGCGGGAAGTCGGATCGCGGCGACTTGGCTCGAGGTCAAATCTTTCGCGAGAAAGAAAAAATGAAGGCAATCGCCGCGGTAACTTTCCGGATAAACGGTTTCGTCGACACCGAGCAGGCGAACGATCTGGATGTCGAGACCTAGTTCTTCTTTGCACTCGCGGATTGCCGCGTCTCTCGGGGTTTCGAGGGAGTCGACACCGCCGCCTGGCATGAGGAAGTGAGGCTCATACGTGGGCTCGACGACGAGGAGTTTTCCCTCGTGAAAGATCATGACGCCGACGGAAACGCGTTTGCGCGCGAGTTTCGCGTAATGCTCTTCAGGCGAGAGTCGCATGAGCGACCTCGTCGTTCGCGAGAAGGCGTCGGATCAGGGTCTTGGTTTCATCGGGTGAAGTGAGACGAATGAGTTTCAAGTGTCGATGCTCGGGCATCGCGAGGAGCTCAGGCACGAGCGTCGCGTTCTTACGATACGACTTGAAGAACCAAACGAGAATCGAGTCCCGGCTCGCGAACGACTTGAGGAAGGATTCGGTGTTGCCGCTCCACAGGATCTCTTTCTTGAGCATGCGTCGGAGCGTACGTCGAAAGAGTCGGAAGAAAATGAACGCGGGCGGATAATCGAGCCAGACGATGTGAGTGGCTTTTGGCCAAATGAGATCGCGAGTCTTCGTGTAATTGCCATGGAGAACCCAAGACTCGCTTGCTTCGACCGCATGCTTCACTTTTTCACGAAAAAGCTCACGAGGTGTTTCGGTCCAATTCGGTTGCCAGAAAAGTTCGTCGAGCTCGATGTCGGCGATGCCGAGCTCCTGCGCCACCTGACGCGAGAGTGTCGTTTTCCCGGCGCCCGTGGTTCCAATGACATTGATTCTGAGTGCCCGCATGCACAGAGCCTAACAAGTGGAGTCACTAAAGCAAGAGTCGGAGGGGCATAGGACTTGCTCAATCGGGAGGCGAAGCTTTTAATCACGCTAACTGGGGGACACTGTGACACCGAGAACGCATTTGCTTCGCTTCTGTATGGTCGCTGCCATCACGCTTCTTTCCTCGGTCTCGACAGCCGGGACGCCGAGCAAAGGACGCACGCTCGATTCGATCTTGAAGATGCATGCGGCTGCCTCGCGAAACGAACGCCCCACGTCGGCGAATCTTTCAGCGACGAAGAACGTCGCATCGGTTGCCGCGTCGTGCACGATCGGCGGCGGTCATTGTTCGTTCGATAGCGATTGCTGCTCCGACAATTGTTTCTCCGGCACCTGTCAGGCGGGAAGTGGGGGCTGCACGATCGGCGGAGGCCACTGCTCGTTCGACACCGACTGTTGCTCGGACAACTGTCATTCTGGAGCATGCCAAGCAGGTTCGGGAAAATGTACCGATGGCGGTGGGAGCTGTTCGTTCGATAGCGATTGCTGCTCGGACAACTGTTACTCGGGCGTCTGTCAGGCCGCCTGCACGTCGCAAGGCGACTCGTGCACGTACGATCACGAGTGTTGCGCAGGCAATTGCAACTCGCGGGGGATGTGTGGCTCAGAGCCGACGGATCCGCGCTGTCCTTAACTCACCTGGGAGAGGCGACGCCGTCCCAAGTACATGATGAGTAAGGTCCGATCGGAAGTAGAGTATCGCACTCGGCTTGGCTCGAGCCGCCGAGAAAGTCGAACCCGCCACCGATGAAGCACGCGCAATCGGAAAGCGAAGGTGACGGATGGGCGATAATCAGGAATGCAATCATCAGGCGCACTTCATGACTATAGCCGCGGCATGAATGAATGGAAAACTTCAGAATGCAGTTGGTGCGGACAAGTCCGGTTAAAAATCGTGACCTCGGTCGGTGGCAACTCGCGCGTGGTTGCGGATCAGAGCTGACGAATACTGCTTGTCCCTGATTTGGCGACTGAAACCGCCGCCAAAACTGCCAATGGTAAAAATGGGAGCAGATAACGATTCGAGGCCCCCGCGATGACGAACGGCGCGAATGAAAAGGCGACTGTGAAGCTCAAGGCACGCGTATCAGCGGCGATCCTCCTGCTGAAAGCCGCGACACCATTGAGGCCGCAGACGATGAGGATCGTCGATTTTTCGAGGAGGTCGCTCGGCCAGCGAACGACCCAGATGTCGGGCAGCCAACCGATCCAATAGAAGAATCGACGGATGACAAGCGTGAGGTACTCGAGCGGGTGGCCCATGACGAAGGACCATCCACAGATCGAGGTTTCATCACCTCTGAAATGCGGATAGTTGAATCCGGGCGCCCCGAGACACAGCCAGCGGCGATCGGGACCTTCGGGGAAGGCTTGAAAGCCGCTCCAATCGCCGAAGTGGATCGAGTAGGGAACGTAAACCAGAGCGAACGTGAGAGCGAAAGCGAAACCTGCACGAAGCAGTTCGTTTCGACCCGAGCGGCGAACGAGCCACCATGCGAGCGGGAGCAAGATCGGGATGAAGTGGAGCCGGAAAACGCAAAGAACCGTCATCAGCGTCCCGAATGAAAAGCTCTTTTTCTGAATCACGCAGAAGACCGCGGTGAGAACGAGGAGCATCGTCATGTGCTCGTACTGAGTCATCGCGCAATATCGTTGAAGTGAAAGCGAGCTCGCCACGAGGAGTGCGGCGAAAAGCGCGTGACGACGCGTGAGCCCGATTCCTTTCGCGATCGAAACGACGAGACCGAGCGAAGCGACGAAGCAAACGAAGTTGAAGCATTTCACCACGAGCGGATCGAGACCGAAGACGCGCGCCAACGACGCGGTCGTCAACTGCATTCCCACACTATGAATCCTGTCGGGCGCGAAGAACCACGAGCCCTGCTCGAGCATCCTTGCGACATTCGAGAGGTAAGTGTCTCCATCGACGACCATCACTTCGGCATATGCGGTTTTCTCCGGTGAGACCGTCCAGAGAAAATGAAACGTGCGGAGCAGTTGAATGAGAATCCCGGCGAGCATCGCGAGCGAAAGCCGATCGTGACGAAGTCCGGAAAATGAAAACGGCGACACTGGGTCGCCGTTTTGCTTCGAGAGATGTTCTTCGGAAGAAGTCGAGACGCTCACTCAGCCTTTTTGCTCGGCTGCGCGCTTCTCTTGGTACTTCTTCGCGAGTTCGTCTTGGATGCTGCGCGGGACGGCCGCGTAGCGTTTGAATTCCATCGTGAACTCGCCTTTTCCTTGGGTCGCCGAGCGAAGATCGGTCGAGTAACCGAACATCTCCGTGAGCGGAACTTCCGCTTCGACGGTGACGCTGCCTTCGATCGTCGTCGTGCCTTGGATCATGCCGCGACGTTGGTTGACCTGACCCATGATCGAACCCTGGAACTCTTCCGGGGCCGTGACTTCGAGCTTCATGATCGGCTCGAGAGCGGTCGGTTGAGCCTGCGGGTACACTTCACGGAGAGCGGCCATCGCCGCGATCTTGAATGCCATGTAAGACGAATCGACGTCGTGGTACGAGCCGTCCGTCAAAGTGCACTTCACGCCGACGATCGGGAAGCCGATCAACGGGCCTTTTTTCATCTGATCTTGCATGCCTTCGTCGACAGCCGGGATGAATTCCTTAGGAATACGACCACCTGTAACGTCGTCGACGAATTCGTACGACTTCGGATCTTTGCCTTCCTCGATGAGGAGGGGCTCGATCGTGCCGAGGATCTTCGCGAACTGACCCGATCCACCCGTTTGCTTCTTGTGGGTGTAGTTGAACTCGGCTTTCGCGTTGATCGTTTCGCGGTACGCGACTTGCGGCTTGCCTGCGATGACTTCGCACGCGAACTCACGCTTCATGCGCTCGATGTAGATCTCCAAGTGCAATTCGCCCATGCCCGAGATGATCGTCTCGTTGGACTCTTCGTCGCGGTGAACTCGAAGCGTCGGATCTTCCTTACGGAATTTCTGGAGGGCCTTCGAGAAGTTCGCTGCGCCCTCTTTTTGTTTCGGCGCGACAGCGAGCGAGATGACCGCCTCCGGAATGAACATCGACGACATCGCGTAGTTGTGATCGCCGTCAGTGAACGTGTCACCCGACGAGCAATCGACGCCGAAGAGCGCGACGATGTCGCCCGCTTCTGCGGTTTCGATGTCGGCCATGGAGTTCGAGTGCATCTTCACGAGACGTGGCACTTTCACTTTTTTCTTGTTCGTCGTGTTCACGATGAAGTCACCTTTGGTGACCTTACCCTGATAGATGCGCATGTACGTGAGCTGACCGTAGCGGCCGTCTTCGAGTTTGAAAGCGTAACCGACGAACGGTTTGTTCGGATTGCATTCCATGACGATCTTCTCTTCGCCCTTGTCGAGATCGAGACCGGTGTTCTCTTTCTGTTTCGGGTTCGGGAGATAGTTCGTGACGCCGTCGAGGAGTTTTTGAACGCCGCGGTTTTTGTAAGCGGATCCGCAGAAGACGGGGACGAACTTCAGAGCGATGGTCGCTTTGCGAATCGCGGCCATGATCTCTTCGACCGTCGGCGTTTCTTCCATCAGGAACTTCTCGCCGATGCCGTCGTCGACGTCCGCGAGTTTCGCGATGAGCTCTTGGCGATACTCCTTCATCTGCTCGACCATATCGGCCGGCACGTCTTTCTCGATGACCGTTTCGCCGTCGTCACCTTCATTGTAATAAGCTTTTTGCGCGATGATATCGACCACGCCGACGTGCTTGTCTTCGAGACCGATCGGCAAATTGACCATGACCGCGTTCAACCGGAGTTTGTCGCGGAGAGCTTCGACGACGCGGACCGGGTTCGCGCCCGAGCGGTCGAGCTTGTTGATGAACGCGCAACGGGGAACGTTGTAACGTTTCATCTGGCGATCGACTGCGATTGCACGCCGGAGACGCCGCATAGGACGAGGATGGCGCCGTCGAGAACTCGCAAGCTTCGTTCGACTTCGATCGTGAAGTCCACGTGCCCGGGAGTGTCGATGATGTTGATGTTCGTGTCGTGCCACTGAACGTTGGTCGCAGCCGACTGGATCGTGATGCCTTTTTCGCGTTCGAGGTCCATGGAGTCCATCGTCGCGCCGACGCCGTCTTTTCCGCGGACTTCGTGGATCGCATGGATCCGGCCCGTGTAGAAGAGGATCCGCTCGGTCAGGGTCGTTTTACCTGAGTCGATATGCGCGGAAATGCCGATGTTACGTACGTTGTTAATGACCCATTCTTTGGAAGCCATGGTCTGCTCGCTCCTAGGTTCTATTGCATGCTTTGGATGTCGAAGGATCGTGTGTAACATGGTGGTTGGCGGGATGCAAAAAAAGTCTGGCAACTATAGGGATTCTTAGGTGGATCGGGACGCCCAACTCAAGATCAGAGCGCGAGCCATTCTGAACGAGATCTTCGGATTTCCAGACTTCCGGGGGGAGCAGGGCCGGGTGATCGACGCTCTGTTGGAGGGGCGTTCGAGTTTGCTTCTGATGCCGACGGGAATGGGCAAGAGCCTGTGCTATCAGCTCCCGTCTCGGCTGTTCTCCGAAGAGGGATCTGGCCTCACTCTCGTGATCTCCCCTTTGATCGCGCTCATGAAGGATCAGGTTGACGCAGCGCTTTCCAAGAAGCTCAAGGCGGCCTTCATCAATTCGTCTTTGAATGGGGAGGAACGGGCCGCCCGCTACCGTCGCTTGAGTGCCGGTGAGTACGAGCTCCTCTATGTGACCCCGGAGCGGTTTCGAATTCCCGAGTTCCGTGAGGCGCTAGCGAAGAATCGAATCGCGCTTCTCGCGGTCGACGAAGCTCACTGTATTTCCTCGTGGGGGCACGATTTCCGACCGGACTACTCGCGACTGGGGGACATTCGTGCGGCCCTCGGCCATCCGCTGACGCTGGCGTCGACGGCGACGGCGACGCCGCAAGTTCAGACCGACATCTTGGGTCAGCTTTCGCTTCACGACGCTGCCGTCTTCAATTCCGGAGTCGCGCGGCCGAATCTGGCTTTGTCCGTGGTGGACGTCCATGGCTTGGACGACAAGGTCCGCGCGTTCGTCGGGTTTCGACATCTTCACCCCGGGCCCGCGATCGTTTACTTCTCGCTCATTTCGACGTTGCGGAAATTTTCCGACGAGATCTCGAAGCTCGGGATCGCGCATCTGACTTATCACGGCCAAATGCACGACAAGGATCGCAAGCGTTCGCAGGAGGCCTTTTTGGCGAGCGATGACGGCGTGATTCTCGCGACGCCCGCGTTCGGTCTCGGTGTCGACAAAGAGAACGTGCGAATGGTGTTGCACGCGGAAGTGCCGGGCTCGGTGGAAGCTTATTATCAAGAAGTCGGACGTGCGGGGCGAGACGGCGCGCCTGCGACTTGCGTGATGTTGTTCGACGACGACGACGTTTCCATCCAAAACGATTTCATGAATTGGGCGAATCCGGATCCGGGTTTCATTCGGGCCGTTTACAATTTGATCGAACGGAATCTCGTGCGCGCCCGGCAAGAGGGGTTCGATTATTTGCGAACCCAGATGAACTTCTACAACCGGCGCGATTTCCGGGTGGAGACCGCGGTCGGGCAGCTC
>JAZKJB010000446.1:9542-11257 GCA_040384505.1 Bdellovibrionota bacterium
GGTTCGATCGAGGGTCGGCAGGCTCGCGATTGGAAACCGGTGTCGTCACCGCCCGAGGAGTATCTCGATCAGAAGCTCTTCGATGCGAGGATGAAGGGCCAAAGTCGAAAGCTTTTCGAAGTCGTCGAGTTCGCCAAGCTCACCGAGGGTTGTCGCATGAGCGTCGTTTCGGCGTACTTCGGTTTCACCGGCGCTTCCGCTTGTGGCGTTTGCGATCTCTGTCGAAAGGCGACCGATGGCGAAGCGTGAGGTGTTTCCCGATCCGGGGCTCGCGGACGAAGACGGATTGTTGTGCGTCGGAGGCGACCTGCGCGTGGAGACTCTCGTCGAGGCGTATTCGAACGGGATCTTCCCGTGGCCGCAAGAAGGCGTTCCGCTTCTTTGGTTCTCGCCACCTCGGCGGGGAGTTCTCGATTTCGCGGACCTGCATTGGCCGCGGAGATTTCTGCGCGAGTTGAAAGACCTGAGCTACGAGATCACTTTCGATCGCGCGTTCGGGCGGGTGATTCACGAGTGCGCTGCCATTCCGCGTACGCACGAGTCTGGAACTTGGATCCTGCCTCCCGTGGAAGGGGCGTACACGCGCTTTCACGAAGCGGGCTATGCGCACAGCGTGGAATGTTGGAAAGCGGGCGAGCTCGTCGGCGGACTCTACGGCGTTTACGTCGGCGGCGTCTTCAGCGGCGAGAGCATGTTTCACAAAGAGGCCGGGGCGAGTAAACGTTGTTTGTTTGCATTGACGGAGAAGCTGAAGGCGAACGGACTCGAGTGGATGGACATCCAGATGGTGACGCCAGTGCTCCAGACGTTCGGCGGGAAGTACGTTTCGCGGGAAGATTATCTCGCGCGGCTCGAGATTTCGAGCGCGCGTTGCCCCGAGCGTCTCAATTTCTGACGAGCGTCCGAGGCGTTTTCGTGCGATGATGGGTCATGGCGATTACGATCGAAGAAGGCCGGGTCGTACAGCTCTCTTACCGCATCGTCGATCAGAGCGGACGAGTTCTAGACGAGCGTACCCCCGAACAGCCCTACGAATACATTCATGGACAGGCTCAGATCGTGCCTCCCGTGGAGCGCGCGGTGAAGGGTCGCACGGCCGGTTACACCTGCGAGGTGAGCGTGGCCCCGCGTGACGCCTACGGGGACTACAATCCGGGTTTGGTGATCGACATTCCGCGCTCGAACTTTCCGGCGACCACCGGGGTCGAAGTCGGGATGAAATTCAATACGACCGATCCCGAGGGCCGCACCCTCGCGGTCCGGGTGATCGAAGTCGGCGACGAGGTCGTCACCGTCGACGGCAATCATCCGCTCGCCGGTCTCGATCTGATTTTCGAAGTGAAGGTCTTGAGTGTGCGGGAGCCCAGTCCCGCCGAAACCGTTCAATTCCAGAACCGACCGCTCGCGCCCGGCTCCAGCAACATCCACTGAGTGCTTCGGCTCTTCAGGGTCTCTGCAGGCCGCGGATCTTCGCGCCCTTGTCGATGTCGATCAGCAGCACCATCGGATCCGTTCCGTTCGACGCTCGTGCCGAGAGCTTCAGGCACGTCTGCGAGCTCTGTGGGATCTTGAACGACGCGGTCGTCACGATCGTGGAAACGAACGGGACGGGTTCATTGATGCCTTCGACTTTCTGATTCACGTAGCCGAGTTTGTAGTACTCGATCGTCGTGAGATTGCCGGTGCATTTCACTTGGCCGATGTTCAACGGTTTT
>JAZKJB010000446.1:11267-12143 GCA_040384505.1 Bdellovibrionota bacterium
CGCGTCTGGGTGGATCGCAATGGGTAGCACCGACGTTCACCGTCTCGATTCCGATTTGAAACGCGCTCTTGAACGTCACGACACTCTGATCGTCTTTCACGAACGAGCGATCGCCGATTCCGGTGATGAGGACGTTGGATTCTTTTCCCATGGAGTCTTTGACCGTGCCGTTGGACTTGATGAGGACGGTGTCGCCCGTATCGGACATCGCCGCACGGGGTGTCGACAGGAGGAGTGCGAGAGTGACGACCGCGAATGACTTCGTCATGCGAGCAGTCCACGGACCAAGCCGAGCCAAGCTTGCGGTGACTGCGCCATCGCCCAGGCTCCGAGGGCGAGCGCGATCGAGAGACCGGTGAAAGCGAGCGCGTGCGTGCGCCGAGTCCGTTGGAAGTCGAAATTTTCGTTCGTCACGCGTCCCTCGAGCCCGCGCTGAATCGCGCGAAAATGGAGTGATGGTAGATTTCGGAATTGGAGGCCGATCAACGTGTGGCCACGGTCGCCCCACTCGGGATCCCAATCGCTGCGTCTTTCGACGCGAACGACGGTCGCGAAGCACGCGATCGTTTTGCGTCCGGGGATGGGAAACTCGATCTTCAGGAGCTCGCCTTCTTCGGGGGACTCGGTTTCGCCGATCGCGAAAGCGAGACCGCTCTCGGAGAGGTCGCGAATCGCCGCGCGCTGGATCACTCCACGCGTGTTCATTCCCGCGAAGCGAAGCGCGCTCTCTTCTTCGGTGCCGAACACGTAACGGGGAGAGCGCGAGAAATAGGTACGGGCCGTCGACATGAGAGGGGTCTCCTACGTTTACTCTTCGGAGTTCCTCAGGCGTGGCTCAAGAGAGTCGCAGGTCCAGCTCAGTCGAAGTGATCGTAT
>JAZKJB010000447.1:0-5495 GCA_040384505.1 Bdellovibrionota bacterium
GAGCATCTTGAGCGCCGTCCGGCAGGCGTGATGAGCGTGATCCTTGAAATGGATCGGCGCTCCCCAGAACGACATGATCGCGTCACCCATGTACTTGTCGAGCGTCCCTTTGTTCTCGAAGACGATGTTCGTCATCGGAGTCAGGTAACTGTTCAAGAAATCCGAGAGTGCTCGCGGGTCGAGTCTTTCCGAGAACGCGGTGAAGCCGCGAACGTCGGAGAACATGACCGTGAGATCCATTTTCTTACCACCGAGCTCGATGTTTTCCGGATCGGCCAGGATTTCGTCGACGATCGCGGGAGACACGTACTTCGCGAACGTTCCTTTGAGCGCCTGCTTCTTTCGCTCTTCGGTGAAGTACTTGTAGAACGTCAGCGCAACATAATCGCCGCTCACGAGGGACACGGGGAAGAGCACGGTCGTCACGATGCCGGATTGGAAGAAGTAATATTTGTCGACGACGTAGATTAAACCGATGAACGCGGCCGTGATACCTAAGCCGGAAACGGCTCCGTAGTAGCTGAGAAGTCCCGAGAGAACGACGCCAGTCGCGAGCAAGATGAGCCACATGACTTTTCCCTCGTCGGGATGCATGCGGAGGAACCCGGGTGCTTTCGAATTGATTTCTTCACCGTGAGCGCGAGCCTTCGCGACGAGCATGTTCGAAAGTGCGTTCGCGTGGGTTTCGACTCCCGGGAAGTTTTCGTCGAAGGGCGTGACTCGCAAGTCGAAGACGGCGAGGGCCGTCGCACCGAACACGAGCATCTTGTCCTTCATGAACTCCTTCTTGTTGACCTTGTCGGTGGCGTCGTCCCATTTGCCGGTGACCGGATTGAACTTTCTAACCGTAATAGTCATGCCTGGCGCGTCGTTCAATAGCTCGGCTGCCGAAACGTGCGGGAACATGTGTTGGGCGCCGGCGTAATTGATCATGAGCTGGCCTTCGAAGTCCGTCGGAATTTTCAGGAACGTATCGCCTTTTGCATCGATGACTTCCAGCGAGCTAAAAATTTTCGTTTTCGCGTTTGAGCGACCGAGATTCTCGATCGCAATCTTTCCGATCGCCGTGGCTTCGTGATTCACGAGGAAGGTGCGAAGAGCAAGCGAAGGAAAGTACTGTTGTCCCGTTCGCGTCACGAGCTTGGACCGGCGAACAGCGCCGTCGCTATCTTGAGTCGCGTTGAAATAACCCGAGTGTTTCGTCACATTCGCGAGGGCCGGAATGTCGACTGACCAGTCAATGACCGGGGGGACACGGTTACGGATGAAACTCGAGGCGATCTTCGAGATCTCGGGAGGAATCGAAGCTGGATTACGGCCGTCAGGCTGGCCGAGTCCGAGTACGGTGGCCCAATTCATCGTCTTGAATTGTTCGACGGCATCGTCTTCTGAGCTCCATTCCTTTTTGTATACCTCGAAGTTGAGGAGCTCATCGTTCTCGGTTAGAAACCGGGCGACACAATACTCGAAGCCGGCTTCCCGAAATTTCGCAGCTAGTTTTTTTCGCTCGACTGAGCCAAGCCCAAATGTGAAGCGATCGAACATTTTTCGAACGATGTCGGGGTCTTTATAATCGGGGAGCGATTCGCCCAGCATCGCGATCGTTCGGTCTACGTCGTCATTGATGGCGAGAACCGCGAGGAGAGGATAAATTTCGACGGGGATGTCGTTGCCCATAGCTCCCAGCGATTTTTCGATCGCCTTTGCCGTTACCTCATTGCCAAAGAAGTAGCTGCTCGCGATTTTCATTTCGTATTCATTCAAGTAGCTCGTGAGTCCCGCTTTCATCGGCTCGGGTAGCGAGGCCGTCTGAAGGTGGGGATCGAGGACCGTCAGCGCTCCAGCTTGCTTCTTCCAGTAACGGCCCGGATAACTTCTTTGGTAGCTTACGTCCAAGCAGGCGTCGGCCTGCGGCTCGTACTTGTAGACGCTCATTCCGGAGCCGAACATCGCACCCATGATCATTTGATCTTGGTAAGCGTGGATCGTGTTCCCATAGATTTTATCGAGATCGGCTTTCGAGAACTCTTCCTGGATCTGGTTCGAGAGTGAATCGGGCACCTTGTCGTTCCCACCGGTCGACATCACGAGGCGATTGAGAGTCGGGAGCGACGAGTTGTTGTCCTCTTCGCTGTACACGATATCGAAGGAAACCGACTTCGCTCCGTACAGCATCGCTCGATCGATGAGTCTGGCTTGTTTGTCGCGCGGCCACGGCCAGCGACCTTCGAGCTCGATCGAAAGATCGTCGACGGCGAGGATGGCGACGGCGGGATGGCCCTGATGAGCTCCGCGATCGTTTTCTCGTGCATCTCACCGATGCGTCCGACGAGCGATTTGTCTTTTCCGAGACCGCGTTCGCGAGCGTCGAAGTAGAGCAAAGAGACGTAGATCACGGTGGCGGTGACGACCAGACCGACCATGAAGGGAGAGGTGAGCCACTTGGTCAATTTCTTCAGGCGTTTCGACACTTGGGAGCTCCGGCTTGGCGAAGGAGTTTCGAACACTCTCATTTCGGAGGATTCGCCATGATTCCTGAGCGTTTGAGCGACGCCGCCGAGTGAGGGTTTCGTGAGCTAGCCTAAATCTGGTCCATTCAGTCGTTCTCTGTGCGCGTTTCACGGTGATATAATCTGACTTAAGTCGAGAGTGTTCCGGCTTTCACGCAGGATGCGGGAGTAGATTTATGCAGGCGAGAATGATTCGCGAGAACAACGTCATCGTGGTCCATCTTTCGGGACGAGTCGATGTCGAAACCGCCGTTCCATTCAGAGACGCCTGCTTGAACCGACTCGCCGGTCAAAAAGTCGTTTTCGACTTCAAGGCCCTGAGCTTCGTTGGCAGCTCCGGAATTCTTCCCTTCCTCGAAACAATGCAAGCGTTCAACATCGCGAATCCCGGGAACACGAAATTCAGCGGAGTCGGAAGCGAGTTCCGCAAAGTCTTCGCCGCGACACCATTGAGCGTGATCGAGATCCACGAGACCGCGACCGGCGCGGTTCATGCGTTCGTGAATCCACAGCCCCAAATCCAACCGCAAGTCGTCGGCGCCTCGATGGCCGTGCAGCCAGCGCCGATCGAAGAGACCGAAGCCGAAAAGCCGACCGAGCCGCAGGCCTACATCGCGTTCCGTTCGGAACCCGAGGAGCCGGCGGCGCCGTCTTCGGACGAAGACGAATCGTTCGCCTAAAACGCGAAATTTTTCAGTGTTGAAAAGAAAAAGGCGTCACGTGACGCCTTTTTCTTTTCGTGGACGTTTTAAATTTCCGCGTTCGTGCCCTTGCGAGCTTGGTCTTCGATGATGTCGAGACGGCCGAGCGGAAAGCCCGACTCGATTTCCGCGAGGAGAGTCTCGATGCGCTCGATTTTTTGATTCGTCGTCGAAGTTCCCGACTTTGCCGGAGCCATCGAGGTCAGCGGTGGCGGCGTCGGGCTCGAGGCCGACGAAGAATTCGACATCGAAGTCGCGGCCGAGCTCTCATTCGTATTTGCGTCGGCAGCTTTACGTTTGTCTTTCAGCTGACGGCTCAGCTCTTGATTCAACTTGTTCAGAGCGTCTTGCTGCAGCCGTGATGCTTCCATCTTCTTTTGTGTCTCGGTCCAAACGCATTGCAAGCTCTCGAATTGATCCTGAATGCGTGCGTTCTCGGTGCGAGCTTCGTCGCGCTCTTTGATCGTCTTGTTCAAATCCTGGAAGGCCGTCGCGAGTTCGGCAGCGAGGGCCTTCGCCTCTTTGCGGAAGGACGACGCTTGCTCCTGGAACGTCTTCAGCTCACCGCCGAGTGACGCTTCCATTTCTTTGATCTTGCGCTCGAGATAAACGTTTTGGTTGTCGGTCGCGGACTTCGCCGACATCGTCTCGTCGAGGCGAGTCGCTTTTTCGCGAAGATGTTTCAACTCCGTCGTCGCTTTCGCGAGCTCTGCTTCGGTCGCGGCTTGGCGCGCTTCGAACTGCTCGACGAGCTGAGTTTTCTCTTCGGTGTGTTTGCGATGGAGGCCTTGCAGCTGAACGATCGTCTCCTGGAAGCGCGAACGTAGATCGGCGAGTGCGGCTTCGCGAGAGTTCAGCTGCTGATCGAGAAATTCCGATTGGCCACGGAGCTCGTTGATGTACGGACGAACCCATTTGCGAACGCGGCGGCGGAAAGACGATTCGAACTCGAGACCGGCGTGAAGCTCGTCACGACGCTCTTCCGCGGCTTCGAGCTTCGTTTTCAAGAGCATGATTTCGTCGCGCATCTCTTCGGCGCGAACGTCGAAGCCCGAGGAGCGATCGCGCAAGATGCGCTCTTTCTCCTGGAGGATTTGCACTTGTGCGACGAGCGAAGCGTTGATCTGTTGGATTTCCTCGAGGATCGCTTCTTGCTGAAGGATCCGCTGCTCGAGAACTCCGTTGCGGCGGATGTTCACTTTCAATCGAACCATCAGATCTTCGTTTTGGCCGATCAAAGTTTCGACGGTTCCCGAATGAAGGATGTGCGCGGGAAGCTGCGAGAGATTCGGCGGCGGCGGAATCTCCGTCGGCAACGGCACGGGCACCGAGATCATAATCCGATCGTCGCCCTCGTCGAGATGCGATGAATCGTTGCTGTGCGCGATCATAGAATCCTCCTTGATTCCTTGGCCGTTCGTCCTTGGACGATCGTCTCAGAATGGCACGAGACATGTCAAAATTTCGAGGTCGTGGTCCAGGTCTAGCTTCGTTCTCTTGAGACGGAAGTCGGGGACGCCGATGAGGAAAGCATGAGCCGGAATATGGACGTCGCACTTAAAATCGCGGAGAAGCACCAGGATCGCGAGATGAATTCGCGCATCGCTGCGAAGATGCGCGCGAGCGTTCAAGACGCCGGTCACGTCGACGGTCTTCGTGCGACGATCCTTCGTCGCGTCGCTTCGGAGCAATACGATGGCGCGGTGGAAGACATCAAGAATTACATCGACGCGAAGTCCGAGTATCCGCAGTTCAAGTCGCGCTCGGAAAGATATCTCAATTATGCCGTCGACTTGGTGAACGCCGTGAAAGCGAAACGTTCGTTCCCGGGGATGCAGCACTTGAGCATGTCGAAACAACAAGAGCTCTTCGATCGTGCGATGGAACATTTCGAGGATTTGAAAGTCACACTCAAGAAAGTCGAACAGATCGAAACGGAAGTGCGTCTCGACGACGTTCGTTCGACCGTCTACGTGATCAAAGCGTTGGTGTACTGCGTGTTCGGATTGCTCGTGCTCGCGTTCTTGCTGGAAGTCAGCCGCGGCGTCTTGCCCGCTGCCGCCATCGTCGTCGACGATAGCTTCGGCAGCATCATCAATTTCATTTTCGACAAAATCGGATTCTAAAGAGGCCAGTTCGCATACGGCCCCGAAATCACTTCCCCGAAACTTCGTAGGCTTTGTTCAAGACCGGCAGCGTTTGTCCGCCCGGAAGTAGCCGTCCATTCGCGAAAATCGTGGGCGTGCCTTTCAAGTTGAGGGCTGCGCCGAGCTCCGACATCTTG
>JAZKJB010000447.1:5505-8169 GCA_040384505.1 Bdellovibrionota bacterium
TTGCTGGAAGTCAGCCGCGGCGTCTTGCCCGCTGCCGTGATCGTCGTCGACGATGGATTCGGCAGCGTCATCAATTTCATCTTCGATAAAATCGGATTCTGAAAGACCGGCTCGTCGCCGGCCCCGTCGTCATTTCCCTGAAACTTCGTAGGCCTTGTTCAGGACCGGCAGCGTTTGTCCGCCGGGGAGCAAGCGTCCATTCGCGAAAATCGTCGGGGTTCCTTTCAAGTTGAGGGCTGCGCCGAGCTCCGACATCTTGCGAATCTTCACCTTCATCTCGTCCGAATCTGCGCAAGCTTTCAACGCGACGGGATCGATCGTCGTTCCCTTGGTCAAATCGGGGAGTGCGGCGAAGATCGCGTCGCTGTTGAAGTAGGGTTCTTCTCGCGCATAGATCGCGTCATGCATCGCCCAACCTTGACCCGCGTTCTTCTCCGCGCACCAGACGAGTCGGGCGAGCAGGCACGAAGCGCCGTTCGTCTGCGTGATCAGCGAATTGCATTCGCCATCGAGCGGCCACGCCTGGAATTCGAAACGGACGTCGGGATGTGCGTCGCTGAAGGCCTTCATCGTCGGAGCGGCATGCTTGCAATGCGAGCATCGGAAATCCGCGAACTCGACGACCGTCATTCGCGCTTTGTCTGCCGCGGGACCTTTTACGAGGGGGTCGATCGTCTGGATGGCGACGGGCGCGGTCGCTTGCCACGACTGGATGTACGGGTTGACGGACTTTTCGATCTGATCGTAATTCGAGCTGCGCTTGATGCTGTCGTCCGCGATGAAGACGCCGACGAAGCCGACGACAGCGACGACGATCACCGAAGTGAAAGTCCCGGGTACGAAGTCGCGGGCCATCACGACGCTGCGAGTGCCATAGACCGTACAGACGAGCATCAAGAACGAGAGAACATACGCCCCGATGCAATAGATGCAGGCCGCGCCGACGAAGAGTGTCGACACGACGCCCATGACGATCGACGTGACGGCGATGAAGCCCGAGACGAGAAGGAGATTGCGCTTCGCGATCGGTTTCTTGTCGTCGTCCGTGAACGGCCACATCGCGAGCAACAAAAGAAAGCCGAAGTTCGCGGCGAAACCCCAGAGCGCGATCGGGATCCCGAAGAACGACGAGTATCGACTCGCCGTGACGGCGGAGCAGTTGAACGTCGAGTTGAGGTCGCAACTCATCGGCCCAGTCACTGCGCCGAAGTGCAGATCGAGATGATGCGAATACAAAATCGAGTGGACGACCATGGCGCCGATCGCGAACAGAGCTGCGCCCCAGATGAAGAACTTGGATGATGATGAGTTTGTCACGAAGGAATTACAGCGAATCTTTCTCTCCAAAGCAAGGTCGGACTTGTCTGGGGCGATGGACTCTCGCCACAATCGAGGTGTGTCGTCATCAAGGAGCCGCATCTTCGCCATTCGACCCGACGCTGGTTGGCTTCATGCCAGGCGGCGGTTGTTGCGTCAGCTGAAAGTCGAAGTGACTCGCCGAATGGGGCCCGAGCCGCTCGACGTCAGAGCCTATACCCGCCGTTACGAGCGCGAGCTCGCGAAGCCGTGGAAAGTCTCGAGCAAAGCCGAACTTTTGAAAGCGGTCGAGAACGCCGAAATCGTTTTCGGCGGTGATTTCCACGCGCTCGGTCCCGCGCAGAGAACGCATCTCAAGATCCTTCGCTCTCTCTCGGACGATCGTCCCGTCGTCGTCGGTCTCGAATGCTTTTCCATCGGAGCTCAGAAGTGGCTCGATCTTTTCATGAGCGGAAAGATCGGGGTGGAGGCCCTCAGGAAAAAATCGGGCTGGGACGAGGACTGGGGATTTCCCTGGGAGAATTATCGGCCGCTTTTCGAGATCGCCAAAAGACGAAAATGGTCGCTCGTCGCTTTGAACACGAGTGGTGGAAAAGGAAAGCGCACCGCAAAACAGCTCGAGTCGCGCGAAAAGAACGCGGCGAAAGTGATCGATCGCGCGATGCGGGCGACACCGGGTGCGCTTTTCTACGTCGTTTTCGGCGACCTTCATCTCGCGAAGTCGCATCTTCCGCGGGCGCTGCGCGATCGCGGACTCGAGTTCCGCGACGTCACCATCCATCTCAACAGCGAACGCATTTATCTCGACCTCGCCGAGAAGGGGATCGAGCTCGGAGTCGACGTCGTGAAATTCTCAGCCAGCCAGTTCTGCGTCTTGAGCTCACCTCCGTGGGTGAAGTGGCAGAGCTATTTGCTCTTCCTCGATCGCACGGCCGAGAGCGCGGTCGACGAGGGCCTCGACGACGGAGTCGCGGACTTCGATCCGACCGATCAAGTCGCAAGGCTTGCGACTCTCGCGGCCACGGATCTCGGGCTCGAGCTCAAAGTCGACGATCTCGGCGTCTATGCGGACGACGAGTCGATCTGGCGATCGGCCGAACGCGCGTTTCGATCGGCCGCCGATCGGGAGATCGCCCGCTACCTCCTCGCCAACGGTCGTTCATTTTTTCTTCCTGCGATCGGCGTCGCCTATCTTTCGCGGACGACCGTGAACAACGCCGCCGCACTCGCCGGAGAGTATTTACATGCGCGACTTTCGGGACGGTCCAGGGTCCTCTGGACCTTTCCCGGCGATTTCAAAGCGCTCGTTTGGACCGAGGCCGTCGCGTACTTTGTCTCGAAGATCGT
>JAZKJB010000448.1:0-6227 GCA_040384505.1 Bdellovibrionota bacterium
AAAGTCCCCGTCTCGCTGGCAAACTGTTAGGGTCCGTGACAAACCCTCGGCTTCAACCAAGCACGGGAGTTTTCACGCATGCTTCGCTTCGTTCTCTTCGCCCTCGCGGCCACGATCGCCATGACCTCGGAAGCCAACGCTCAAGTTTGGCACTGCGATCAAAGAACCGATCCTCATTCGTTCGGCTGCCAAGAAAACGTCTTCAATGGAGCGAGCGAGTTTCCGTTGGTCGAGATGGATCTCCAGGTCGCGCGCGGAGAATGGTTCGCGACGACGTACGCGACTCCTCGCGGAAACAGAGGCGATGGTTTCGTGATGGACGTCGACCCGGCGAATCCGCGTCGCCCAGGTCGCGGCGTCTTGAACGTTCCGGGTCGCATGCTTCCTCCAACGGTCATGGGCGTGATGAGCATCAACGGCTTCAACTCGACTTTCGAAAATTGGCAAAACGCCCGCATGGATTCCGTTCGCAGCTCGGTTCACGCCATCGACCGCACGACGATCGAGTTCGAAGCGATCGATCGCTGGGGCATCAGCCATCTCTTCCAATGCCGAAACTTCCTCCGCCACCAAACGGAACACCTCACCTGTAAATGGATGTTGTTGGAACAAAGCCCCCGCGGCCCCCGCTGGTCAGTGAAGGGCTACTTCGGCTTCTTACGCCTGGAAGCCTGGAACGACTTCATCCGCTCTTCCTCGGGCCGCTAATCCTCTAAGATTGTTTTAGATAAAATTAGTTTAGATGACCTTGCTTAAGATTGAATTGATGAGCTTCCTTAACCGGAAGCTCTTTTAATTTGTGCTCGGTCGGACTCTCGTGGTGGGCCCAGAGGGCCCTCGCCGAAAACGAGTTCGGCTTGGCGCGACCTTCGCGCACGCGAAGGGCGTGACAAACGCATGTTCGAAGCTTTTCGGTGAGGGTCCTCGGGGCCCGCCACGAGAGACCCCGCCCGAGCGCAAATAAAAAGGGCTTCCGGTTAAGGAAGCCCTCAAAAGTTCATCTTCGTGGTAAGCCTGGCGAAGACGCCCTTAGTGCATCAAGCTACGTTCCATGTCCGCTTCGAGTTTCACGATCTTGTTGTAGACGCCGATGAGCATGAAGCTCGGAGCCCAAAGACCGAAGAAGTTGCCGAGGGGTCGATTACGGAAGATCAAAGCGGTGACGGCCGAGATTCCCATGCTGCCGACGGCGAGCGCGAGCCAGTTGATGCTCGGGATCTTCGCGGTCTGCTCTTCGATTTTGCGGGTGACCGTACCTTCTCTGATGTTTTCTCTGTTTTCCAATTCCATGCGTAATCCTCCGTGAATGAAGTCTGGAGCAATAGTGTGCTCGACTATCCATGCTAGCGATGGACGTAGGCTTTGCTTCGACGTTGTGTGTTCAGATTATTTAGACGGCGTTGCAATCATGATCGAGGAAGAATTCCTCGATCATCGAGATCGCGACGAAGCTCACTCGCGCTCTTGAAGTGATGCGTGTGATAGCCGAGCGAGCGTGCTGCGACGATGTTCTTCTCGACGTCGTCGACGAAGATGGCGCTCGAAGGAACGACTCCGTGTCTCGTTTCGAGGAGACGGAAAAATTTCGGATCGGGTTTGATCATCTTTTCGTCGCCCGAGAGCACGATCGAGCGGAACAGCTTTAGCTCGGGAAACCTCTTCTTCGCGTGCTCGAACGTCTCGCTCGACCAATTCGAAAGCGCGAAGAGTCCATGTTTGCCTTGAGCTTCGATGTCGCGAATCACGTCGGCCGTACCCGGTATCAGCCCCGCCATCATTTCGGGCCAACGTTCGTGATACGCGCGAATTTGTTTTTCGTAGTGCGGATGCTTTTGAACGAGCTCTCGAACGCCGTCGACCCACGGACGTCCCGCATCTTGTTTTTCGTTCCATTCTTGTGTCGCGACGGTCGAGAGGAATTTCTCCATCTCTTCCGCATCGGAGAAAATCTTGCGGAACAAGTAGCGCGGGTTCCAATCGACGAGAACGCCGCCGAGATCGAAGACGACGGTCTCGATCATGAGACTTACTCGATGGCGAACGTGGCGTTCACGTTCACACGCAGGCGTCCGGCACCCGCTTCGACGCCGGGTCCACTGTCGGCCATTTTCGAAACGTAGCTCGATTTCGCTTCCATCTGCATCGGTCGCTGAGAAATGGGCTCGGGTGCCTGGGCGCCTTCTTCCAGGAGTTGTTGGACACGGCCCAACTTCGCTCCCGCGATTTTAGCCATCCGCGCCGCCTTCGCTTGCGCGTTTTGAACGGCCGCTTCGAGACAGGATTCACGTTCGGTCTTCTCTTTGTCCGCCGAGAGGAACGAGTTGAGTGCGCTCACGTCGCGGACGCTCTGCTTTGCTGCGATCGCGATCACTTCACCCAGGCGAGAGATTTCGCTCGTGGTGACCTGAAGGCCCATTCGCGCCCGAAATCCCTTCGAGACCGCACGTTCCTTTTCCCACTCTTTTTGCTCGGTCACGCTGTACTCGTTCGTCATGAGCTGAGAGTCCTTGAGATTCAGCTTCTGAACGGCCGCTCGCACCGCTTCGTAGGTATCGGTCGCACGCTTGGTTGCTTTTTGCAGGTCGGGATCGAGAACGTCGGCGGTGACGATGATGGCTCCGCGATCGAACGTGACGGTCTTCGTGCATGTGCCCGTGACGCTGATCGTTCGGGGCGGCTGTTCGGCCCGAGCACTGACGGACGAGAGCGAAAGCAGGCCAGCAGCGATGACGAGAGAGAGCTTCACGAGAGGACTCCTTCGGCTCATGTGCCGTGGCATTTCTTGAATTTCTTCCCGCTGCCACAGTGGCACGGATCGTTTCGGCCGATCTTGTTCTCGTTTCTGACCGGAGCCTGCACGAGTTTGCCGTCGAGGAAGAACCATGAGCCTTCGCGCTTTTTGAATTCGCTGCGCTCGTGGTGAGCTCGGTCCGCGCCGTCGTATTTGTAATTCGCGATGAACTCGACTTGTCCGGTGGTGTCGGTTTTTCCGCCGCCTTCCGTCGACACGATCTCGAGACCTTTCCACTCGGAATTCTTCGCCCACTCCATCGTTCCGTCTCGATCGAAACCTTCGCGGGCCGATGGATCGGTCGTTTTCTCGATGTAATCGACGTCGGCGGTGACGAAGGCGCAGTAACGCGAACGCATCAGCGCTTCGGGTGTCGGCGCCTTCGAGGTGCCTTTGATATAGGGTTCACAACAAGTGGCGTAATCTTGGCCGGAGCCGCAATAGCATTTCGACATTCCGGTAGAATGGCGAAACGTCGCGGGAGAGGCAAGCCCTGCTGATTCGAGTCAGTCGTAGGCCTTGGTCGTCAGTGGCGGTTGCCGATCAGGTGGCTCGATCGCTTCAAAGCCTCGCGAATCTGATCGTTCGTCGTTGCGAGCTCGGCCGGCAGCTCCTTCGCGAGGTCCATGGGCGAACGGTCTTGGGCATCTTTCAAATAGGGATCGGCGCCAGCCTCGATCATCGTCGCGACCAGGAGCAACGAGCCTCGGGCCACGGCGTGATGAAGCGCCGTCTGACCGTCGGCGTCTTTCGCGTTGAGCTCGGCACCGTTCTCGATCAACCGTTCGCAAATGGCAGCCGCGGTGACTTCTTCCCGGAAGGCGGCGGCCAAATGAAGAGGCGTCGCTTTCGAATCGTTGGCCGCGTTTTGATTGACCAGAGCGTGTCGCCCAACCAAGAAGGTCACGAGGTTGCGCTGCCCGAACATGCACGCGACATGGAGAAGCGTGAAGCCATCCGAGATCGGATGATTGAGCTCTTCTTGATGCTCCTTCAGCCACGCTTCGACTTGCGGAACGTCGCCCTTGTGAGCGGGATCGTAGACTGAAGTTTCGATCATGGCTGGTCTCCTCCCCGAGCAGAAGTCGGTACGGAGAATCCTAGCTTATCGAACATCCGTAGCCAACGCTCCGACCACTCGCTTCCGATGCGAACCTTTGTCCCATCCGCCGGATGATCGAATTCGATCGCATGGGCTTTCAGCCACAATCCGCCTTCGCCGAGCTTCTCGCGGAAGAAACGGTTGTGATTCGAATCGCCGTGTTCGCGGTCACCGACGACGGGATGAGAAAGCCGGCCGAAATGCCGACGGATCTGGTGATAGCGCCCGGTTTCGGGCCAGGCTTCGACGAGCGAGTAGCGCGCGGTCGCATGACGTTTGCCGACGGCGAATGGAAGTTCGACCCGCTGATGGGTTTTGTATCGTGTGAGGGACGGAACCGGGACTTCGGTCGAATCGAGTTCGAGCGGAATGTCGATGACGCCTTCGTCGTCGGCCCAACCTCGAACGATCGTGAAGTAGGTCTTTTTCACGACACCGTTCTGGAATTGTTGGCAGAGCGCGCTCGCCGACTCTTTGTTGAGAGCGAAGACGAGAACACCTTCGGTCGCGACGTCGATGCGGTGAACGGGAAAGAGATACTCTTCGATTTGTGCTCGGAGAATCTGAAGACAGATGACGTCTTTCGAAACGCGTCGGCGCGGGAACTCGGGCTGATGGACGTGATATCCGGGCGGCTTCGTGATCGCGACGAAGTCTTTTTCGCGAGCGAGGATCGCGAACTCCTTCGTCAAGATCGTCGGCAAACTTTCAACGCCGTCCATGAACTCGTCCCATCAAGCGGATGTCGTCGATCTTCTTTTCGAAGAGCGACCAATCGTCCTTCTCCGCGATCGGAGCCCAGATGGCTTCGATCTCGTCGATCAAGAGCATGCAGGGTTTCGCGCGCGCAAAGTAAGGATCTTCGAGTTTGTCTCCCACGCCAGGGGCCGCGGGCCAGTCGCGAATGGTGTCGAGAAAATTTTCGTAGGCCGGACCCACGTAGAGCGACGCCTCAGGGCTTCTGAGAGCGCGTTCGCGGCTGAGAGAGCCTCCGAACCAGTCATGGAAGAATTGTTCGAAGTGGACCTGGGAGGCTGCAAGGAGCTGAACGCCGGCGAGCGTGAGCCGTTCGTCTCCGGGAGTCCCTCGATCTTCGAGCCCTAGCCGCTCGCGGAACTTCGAGCCGGCCGAGTCGTTGAAGACCTGAGCGAAGTTTTGGAGAGCTTCGATCAACGAGTCTTCGTCCGCGATGAGAAGCAAGCACTCGGCAAGGCGCTCGAGATTCCAAACCACGCTCTCCGGTTGATTGCCGTAGGCGTAGAGTCCAGACTCATCGAAATAAGCGGCGGTGAATTTCGGATCGTAAGTCGGAAGGAACCGGTAAGGACCGTAATCGAAGCTTTCGCCAGTGACGTTCATGTTGTCACTGTTGAGAACTCCGTGGACGAAGCCCGCCATCATCCAAGAAGCGCAAAGCTTTGCGGCTCCTATCGTCACTTCCGCGAGGAATGCTCCGGGTCGCTTCGCAGGTTCGAGCTCGAGAATCGACGGGAAGAAATGCCGGCCGCAGTATTCGACGAGTTTCGTGATCTCTTCGGTCTTCTTGAAAAACGCGAGTCTCTGGAAAGTTCCGTATCTCACGTGCGAATGGCTGAGCCGTGTGAGAACAGCGGATCTGGTCGGCGATGGCTCATCTCCTCTGACGAGCTCTTCTCCCGTTTCGAAGAACGAAAACGTCTTCGACGTGTTCACTCCGAGCGACTCGAGCATCTCGGTCGCGAGGGCTTCGCGCATGGCTCCCTTGAGCGTCAGCCGACCATCACCCCTTCGCGACCAGGGCGTTTGCCCACTCCCCTTCGTTCCAAAATCGAGCAAACGACCGCGCTCGTCCCTCACTTGAGCGAAGAGAAATCCGCGGCCATCACCGAGGTCTTTATTGTAATGGCGGAACTGGTGGCCGTGATAGCGAAGCGCCAGCGGTTGCGGGAGCGATCCGCCGAGCGGTTCGAATCGCGCGAAGTGGCGAATCCAATCGGCTTCGCTGAGTCGGCCAAGCCCGACGCGCTCGGCTTGCGTGCGGTTCAGGAATCGCGGTGTCGTTATCGGAAAATCAGCCGGCCGCACGGGATCGTAGAACTCGTCACCGAGCTCGAGAATCGCTTTGCTAGGGGAAAAGGTCGGTATCGCCACGGTGGACTTTCTCTCACTTCCCACGGCGGTCGTCACTCTTGAAGATCGTTCGCACATGCCATTATCTGAAAGCAATCCCGAGACTGAGCGGCAGCAATCGGTCCTGGTTCCGGTTTGGCGTTTCGGTTTCGGTTTCGGTTCCGGCACGGCTTTCCGTTTTCGGTTTTAAAACGGGCAAACCTCAAACCGAACGGGAACGGAAAC
>JAZKJB010000448.1:6237-7399 GCA_040384505.1 Bdellovibrionota bacterium
GGAAGGTCTAAGCCTTCCGTTTCATCGTAGCCAACTTTTAAGCCTAAGCTCTTACTGCATCGCCTTGAACAAGAACGGGTACGTCACCCGAACTTGAGTTCCGCCCTTGGGCAGCGGGAACTTCCACGAGGCCATGCGGCGCATGATGCAGCCTTCGACCATGTCGCTCTTCAAAGTCGTGTTGTCGACTTTGTTCGTCGCGACGGCACCATCCGCGCCGATCGTGAACTTCACGAGGACTTTCCCGTAGAGATCAGGATTCGAGCTGAGCTGGCGCTCGTAGCAGTAACGGATCTGGCCGAGGTTTCGCTTGATGACTTCCGCGATCGCGTCACGGTCGAGACCGCCTTCGATCGAAGTTTCTTCGTCATCCGAGAGCGCCATCACGTTGCCGGTTCCGACAGAGCCGCCGGCGAGTGCCGTACCGTCTTTGAAGTTCCCGACGCCGCCCGCTTTACCGCGTGTGCCGACTCCACCGAGACGGAAGCTCGGGCCTTCTTTCGAAGCGCTGCCTCCACCACCGGTCGTGCTCGTGCCCGTCGAGAACAGAGCGCGACCCGAAGTTGCGACGTCAGGCGAGACACCGACGGCCGCGACCATCATGTTCTGCTTGTTCGCGCGTTTCGCGATCTTGCCGATCAACGACGAGAGCCCTGAGTTACGTAAGCTCGTGAGAGCTTGCGTGGTCTTCTGGCTGATCTTCGGAGACATCGACTCGTCCGGAAGGTTCGACTTCGCGTTGGTCTGCGGCGCATTCATTCCTGTTCCGCCGCTGCGACCTTTCGCGAGCTTCACCACTTTCTGCGCCTCGAGCTTCTTCTTCTTGATGACCTTGGCGTCGAAAATGATGTCCTTCGATTTTTGATCGAGAACGATTTCGGGAGTCTTCTCTTCGGTTTTCGTGAGGAGCGTCGCCGTGACGATCAACATCAAGAGAGCCGCGAGAGCCATCATGAACGGCTTGCGCAGATCTTCGTCGACCGCCAGCTTCTCCGCTTTCGCGAGCTCTTGCGCGCTCACGAGGCGTTGCTGGACCGTACGCGTTCCGACTTTCGACTCGATCCATTTCGAAGATGTCGGCGCCGGCATCACATGTGTCTGCTCACCATCGACCATCTTGAACGACTCTTTCGCATCGAGGACGTGCGACTCGTGCACACGG
>JAZKJB010000449.1:0-3023 GCA_040384505.1 Bdellovibrionota bacterium
CATCCTAACCAGTGTCGGGTTGATGACGAGCTCCAGCTTCGAATCGACTTCGAATCAGACTCGAAAACCGATTTCGACTTACATTCGCGGGCCTTAACCTGGTCTTTCGGATTGTTAGCCATCCCTCGTTATTTCAACCGAACGAGAAGTTTTTGCAGGCATGTGTCTGTTCATGAGCATGGAGCGAGTACGCGAGCTATCGTTAGATTCTTTCTCGCACCAGAGTGTTTGGAAAGCGGGTGTGGCACACGGGTTGCTCAAGAGAGTGGAAAGTGACGAACGACGTCACGCGCGTCGGAAATAATTTCGAAAGAAATTCGGCGCGGTGAGAACGGTGAACGGGATTTAGTTCGCTACAACAGAAGATAACCTTCGGCTGGGGAGTCGGAGAGTACGGGGATGGGATCAATGAAGAATGCAGTCGTCTTTGCAGGTCGTAACGGGTTGGACTTCATCGAATTGCGCGCAGGAGTTCTCAGAATTCCGGAAGTGACGCTTCGTATTCGTGAAGCTCAGCGAATCCTCGACACCACCGATCTCCCGAAGATCGATCTCTTCAACGTGGTCTCGTCGGAAGACGACCACTTCTTCCGCAACATCAAGCTGAAGAGCTTGCTCGCGGCGATCGTCCAAGTCGGACTCTTCGATCGTTACGTGAAGAACCAACGTCGTCCCGACTTCATGGTCGGAAACTCCAACGGAGATGCGGCGATGATGGTCGCGGCGGGCCTGATGACCTTCGAACAGATGGTTCGTCAGTCGCAAGCTCTCGACACGATGAAGCCGAGCGAGCGAGTGGTTTCACTCGCGGTCGAACCGGCTCCGCTTCTCGCGGGTCTTTCGCTCACCGAATTCCGCGCGCTGCAAGCCGTGCAGACCGACACGGGTCTCACGTATCAAGTGGTGAACGAGTCGGCGATGGAGCTGAAGAAGTCGGTGGGACCACTTCATGCCGACCAAGCCGTCGGTCGCTTCATCAACCTGGGCCCTGCAGCGGCGCTTCGCCGGTCGGAGTACGAAACGATCAGTGCCGACGACATCGAGTCGATCGACTCGATCGAGCTCGACCCGATGCTCGGTTGGTTCTGGAGCTCGATCCGTTCGCAGTCGATCGCGATCGCGCAGTAAGACTGAGAAAACAGGATTCGTGGGACGCGCTTCGAGTAAACTCGAGGCGCGTTTTTCGTTAAGTCTTCTTCGGCGCCCAGAGCGTCTCTTCGCGACCCAGCAGGTGATTCAAGTGCCGCGCGAGCACGAATAAAAAGTCGCTCAACCGGTTCACGTAAACGATCGCATCGCTCTCGACCGAGATTTCGGCGCCATCGGTTTCGGCGAGTGCGACGCACGCTCGCTCGGCCCTGCGGCAGACCGTACGCGCGACGTGCGCGATCGAAGCCGAGCGACTTCCGCCCGGCAAGATGAAGTTCTTCAGTGGCACGAGCTCCCTCGAGAACTCGTCCATCGCCTTTTCGAGACTTTGGATGTGACTCACGTCGACCGACGGGAGTTTCGCGCGAATGTTCGCGTCTTCGCACGCGAGCCGTGATCCGACGTTGAACAAGTCGACTTGAATTTCCGCGAGAAGCGACTCGATTTGCGAAAGTGCTCCGCCTTCGATGGCCGCCGAGTCGAGTTCCGCTTCGGCGTCGTGACGAAGAAGCCCGATGACGCTGTTCAACTCGTCGAGCGATCCGTACGCTTCGAGGCGAACGTGCGCCTTCGACACGCGGGCTCCGCCGATCAGACTTGTTTTGCCTTTGTCGCCGGTGCGCGTATAAATTTTCGGAGAGCCCGTAGTCATGTCATGACTCCTGTTCGACCTCGATCGAATCACAGATCCCGAGAAAATGGGAGTCGTCGGAAAGGTGAACGTGCCCCAAAACGCGATCTCGCACGCCAACAAACCCTTCCTTCTCACCATTCCTCACTCCGGCGAGCGCGTTCCGGCTGAAACTCCGTGGCTCCAAAACCTTCCCGAGACACTTTTGATGTGCGACGTCGACCGCTACGTCGACAAACTCTATGACAAAGCGATCCGTGAGCTCGGCCTTCCGTTCGTGAAAACCGAATGGCATCGATACGCGATCGACTTGAATCGACTACCTGACGACGTCGATGCCGATAGCGTCGAAGGACATGCGAATCCGTCGGGAAAATTTCCGCGCGGTCTGCATTGGTTGATCACGACGAAGCGAGAGCGACTTCTCCCGAAGCCGATGAGTAAAGCGCTGCACGACGATCTCGTCGCGAAATACTTCGAGCCTTTCCATGCGAGCGTTCGCGCTGAAATGAACGCGCTCAAAGTACGGGGAGCGACTCGGATCTTCCACATCGACGCGCACAGTATGCCGGCGATGGGGACGAGCGAGCATCCCGATCCAGGCGAGACCAGAGCCGATGCCGTCATCAGCGACTGTGACGGAACGAGTTGTTCGCCCTTCTTTCGAGACCTCGTCGTCGCGTCCTACGAGAAGGCTGGATTCAAGGTTCGCGTGAACTGGCCATATAAAGGAGGGCGGGTGACACAAACCTATGGAAAACCGGATCGTGGGCAGGAATCCATCCAGGTGGAGCTCAACCGGGGCCTCTATATGAATGAGGCGTCTAAAGCTCTTCTTCACGAGAAGCTCGGCGCAATGCAAGATCGTTTGAAACAGGCCGTAAACGGGGTCCTCGCGGGGCTTCCCGATTTGTCCTGATGCTGGGACAGAATTGAAGTCGGCCAAGGCCGGCGCCGATCAAGTCCCATGGAACTTCGGCCGGGGACTCACCCAGGGGATCATCAGTTGATGTTCGCGAATCGCGCGTCTATCCTCAATCCGACTCACAACATCGAACGTCAACAGGGGTAGCCGTTGGAAGGACCCTCGCTCTTCAGGCGAGCGATCAAAACGCTCTCATCGCTGAAATTCGCAGTCTTCACGATCTTGGCGATCGCGGGCTTGAGCGCATGGGGCACGTTCGTCGAAGCCGATCTCGATGCAACGGCCGCGCAGAAGATCGTCTACCACTCGCCGTGGATG
>JAZKJB010000450.1:0-2483 GCA_040384505.1 Bdellovibrionota bacterium
AAGTCGACTTCCAACCGCACCGAGCTTTCGATCGCGACTAAAAGTTGGCTCATGGAATTTGCTTCGCGCGACGAGTATCGAAATCTCCGGGACGAACAGCTCGCGATCGATTCATACAAGCGCTCTTGGTCGAGCGCTCCGTTTCCACCGGTCTTCGTTACGACCGACGTTTTGATCGTGTGCGCCGGTCATCTGCTCATGATCCAGAGAAAGCGCGCACCGGGAAAAGGACTCTGGGCACTGCCGGGCGGTTTCCTCGATCCGAACGAGAAACTCGAGACCTGTGCTTTACGTGAACTCGAAGAGGAGACTCAGCTCGGTGTTCCCCAAGAAGAGTTGAAGGCCTCGCTCGAAAAAGTGCGTGTGTTCGATCATCCGCTTCGCTCGAGCCGTGGACGCACGATCACTCACGCCCATCTTTTCCGGCTGAAGCGGACGTCGCTTCCATCATTCAAAGCGAGCGACGATGCCGCCGCCGCGAAATGGGTCCCGCTGTTGGACCTCGGAAAAATGGAATCTGTCCTCTTCGAAGACCATTTCCACATGATCCACGCGCTGCTCTAAGTGGTGCCGGTGAAACGCGCCGCGTTCAGGTGATCAAGTTGCGGTCTTCGTGGGCGACTCCATTGCGCAATCAATAAGCAGACGGGGTTTACGACGACGTTGCGGAGTGCGTAAAAGTCCTCATCGCGACAAGGTGTCACGCGGTCCTTGCCAGAAGATTTCACTCTTTGTAAGTTCCCGCAGGACCAAGGGACAGATAGTGTCAGGTTCAGAGGACATGAACGCCTCGTAAGGATGTCAGTGACGGCTCACGCCACGGAACTCACAGCGCTCGACTCCAGGTCGGCACAATCGCTCGAACGAGATGGCATCGGTGCCTTTCACCAAGCCTCCTTCGTGCGTGCGCTCGAGCTTCTTCAGCGCGCAGCTCTCGCTCATCTCACCGCCGGTCACGTCGATCGATACATTGAATGTACGACCTACGTTCTTCGCATTCTCGCCGAGCGAGAAGAGTTCGCGAAGATCGACGAGATCGAAAAACGAATCCTCGTCATGATCCAACACGAAACGCTGACGGATCGATTGCTGTCGCGAGTGCATTACATGTTGGGCGTTTGCCAGTCCGTGAGGATTCCCGAGCGCGCCGTCGAAGCCGGGCAGTCGTTCGAGCGCTCGATCCATCACGCCCTCGAATCTCAAGACCGACGCGTCCTCGCGTACCCGATCTATGGTCACGCGTTTCTCGCTTTCGGCATGGGCTCGCTCGAGCAAGCGAAACTCCAACTCGATCGCTTGCAACTCATTCTCGATCACGTTTACGTCGCCGATCTCGAGATCGGAAGCCACATCCTTCGCGGACTCATTTTCCGGAACGAAGGACAGTTCGAACCGGCTCTCGCTGAAATGTGGAAGGCGTACCAAGCGCTTCGCGAACAGCCCAACGTCGTACTCTACGTTCATGCTCTTCACGGGCTAGGCAGCATTTATCTTCGCAAGGGCGATTACTCGATCGCGCGGCATTACATCGATCTCGCGTCGGGTGCGTTGAAGGAAGTCGAAACTCCGCGCCTGGCGAAAATGGTGGGCAACACTCGCGAGAAGCTCGACGCTGCCCAACCGCAGTCGGTCTACGATTTCTGTCTCGAGACGGAAGCGGGCGTGATCTACGACAAGCAAAAGAAACCAATTAGTCTCCATGGCCAGTTCGTGCTCCGCGATCTCGCGCTGCTGTTCTTCGGCGAGCCCGAGCGCGTTTATAAAAAGGCGGAATTGGTCGAGCGCATCTGGGCCGAAACGTACGACCCGAGTGCGCACGACAACAGAATTTACGTCACGATCCGACGGCTCCGCCGCATCCTCGAAGACGAGGACCGCACGAAAGAGTCGCTGATCGTTCGGGCCAAGGGCGGCTATCGATTGAATCCAAGTTTGCGCGTGAAAGTGGTTTGAGGGGGAATTTCCAGTGTTCAGATTTTTGTTTGCAGTCACCATGGTCGCGTCCGTTCTCGGTTTCTCACCCTCGAAGGCCCAAGCTCGCGGCTGTGAGGAATGCCCGATCCCCATGGCAGAATGGCTCGGCAATTGGTGGAGCGATGAAGCCGGCCTCAAGCTCGAGATAAAGCGCATGCCCGGTTCACGCCAAAACGTACGCGTTTTGTTGAGAGATATCGAATCGAACCGTATCGTCGCCGACGGCATCGGCACGATCCCCACGGAAACCGACACTCTTCGTCTGACACTTCGCCGTCGCGACGGAGTTCAGTTCATCACGTCGTTCAAGATCGACACCGAGCTGCACAGCGTGAACGCCTACTTCCCGAAATGGATCGGCGCCACCTTGAACGGCCACGAGCTTCCGCCCGTACTGTCGTTCATCGACTGATTTAGGAATTAGCCCACGACACTTCGCTCGTGGGCATGAGTTCGTCGTACATCCATTCAGTTCCGGGCTAGGGCCCCCTCATTCCTCGGACACATGC
>JAZKJB010000450.1:2493-3616 GCA_040384505.1 Bdellovibrionota bacterium
GGGTCGGCGAGTACGCCGATGCCCCTCCGTGGAGGTCCGATGAATGAGGGAGCCCTAGCCCGAATCTGAATGGAGCCACGTCGTCTCGAGCCCACGAGCGAAGTGTCGTGGACTAACTTAGACATTCAATAAACTGATTTCTTCTGAAATCGGCGGTTCAAGACAGCAGGAATTCGAAGTCTTGGCGGGTGAGGGTCGAGCCGGCGGGGCCGAGGTCGGATTCTTTTTCCGTGACCGAGAAGAGCGCGTCGAAGCGTTTGGCTTTCACGTCTTTCAAGACTTCGATCTTTTCTTCGACCGATTCCTTGATGATGTAGCGAACCACTTGAACCGTCGACGCCTGGCCGATGCGGTGAGCGCGGTCGGTCGCTTGGTTCTCGACCGCGGGATTCCACCAGGGTTCGATGTGGAAGACGTAACTCGCTTTCACCAGGTTCAAACCGACGCCGCCGGTTTTCAGCGTCATCAGCATCACGCTGCCTTTGCCGTCTTCATTGAAAGCGCGAAGTTTCTTCTCGCGTGCAAGGCGAGAGTCGGCGCCGCTGATGTCGTAGAATGGAATTTTCTCGGTCGCGAGGGCCACGCGAATACGATCGAAAGTCGCCAAGAACTGCGTGAACACGAGTGCACTCGCTCCGCCTTCGGTGACTTCGCCCAGAGCTTCGACCAGCGTCGAAATTTTCGGCGGCTCGCCCGAGTACTTCACGCCGGGAATCGCCGAAGGATCCGAGCAAGCTTGTCGCAGGCGCAAGAGCGCCGTCAACATTTGCAGCTGCATCTTCGATTCACCGTGAACGGCGATCTGCGAGCGGATCTGTTCGTTGTAGGCCGTCGCGATGTCGCGGTAGATGCGCTTTTGTTCTTCTTCGAAGGGGAGCTTCATCGTAGTTTCGATCTTCGGCGGAAGCTGGCTCATGACCTGCGCCTTCGTGCGACGCATGAGAAGCGGACGAGCTTTCAACTTCAAGTACTCGATGTCTTCTCGAAGCACGCGAACGGGGTTCACGTATTTTTCGCGGAAGTCGGGGAGTTCGCCGAGGCTTCCGGGGACGATCAGATCGAAGAGCGAATAGAACTCTCCGTAGTGGTTCTCGAGCGGAGTTCCCGTGAGACAAACTTTGAA
>JAZKJB010000451.1:0-3657 GCA_040384505.1 Bdellovibrionota bacterium
TCTGGAAGAACGCGACTTCTTCCGGCTTCGAGCCGAGTGTGCGAGCCAACTTCACGTCCTGGCGGCGGCGCAAGGGGGCGAGCACAAAGGTCTCGACGGTTCGACGCGTGGGACGTACGGGCACTCGATGATCATTGATCCGTGGGGTGAAGTCGTCCAAACTTTACCGGATGACTTCGGTGACCGGAGGATCTTGCGCGCTCGATTGAGTCGCGAGCGGATCCAGAAGGTTCGCACTCAGATTCCGATGCGGAGTCATCGTCGCCTGATCTGAGACCCGGAGGCCGTTACGATGTCGATCCGCCACTTTTTCAAAATATTCGCCTTCAGTTTCGTTTCGGCGAGCATTGCATTCGCTCAGAGCGATGAACTCGGAGTTTCGATCGCAGACGGGCCCGATGAGCAGAAATCCAAGCGTCGGGCCTACGCCGGCGGTCGTGACGAAGAAGACCTGAAGGTGCAGACGAGCTTGCCTCAGCCTTCGCGTGATCCCGACATGCGAGCGGCCGCGACCTCGGCTCCTGCCGACGAGCCTGCGCACGACTGATCGTCCGTCTCAATTGGTTGTCATTTCCCAGTGGTTTCGCTAGGGTGGGGCTCCTTCGCAAGGAGTCTCCATGACTGCATCAGAGAACGCATCGGGCGCTACTAATTCTTCCGTGGACGACGTTCAACGCGAGACCATGGAAGTCGACGTCTTGATCGTCGGTGGTGGAGTGGCGGGCTTGTCGGCTGCCCTGCACCTCCAGAATCAAATTCAAAAACACAACGAAGACGTCGCGGCCGGGACCAAGCAGGGAACTGCGATTCCCGATCAGATGATCGTCGTTCTCGAGAAAGCGTCGGAGGTCGGCGCTCACTCGTTCTCCGGTGCGGTCTTGAATCCGATCGCGCTTCGAGAGCTCTTGCCGAATTACGAAGAGCTCGGGTGCCCGATCGAGACCGTCGTCAAACACGATGCGGTCTACTATCTCGGGAAGTCGTCGAAATTCAAGGCGCCGATCACGCCTCCTCCGTTCCAGAACGAAGGAAACTTTCTCATCTCACTCTCGAAGTTCAATCGCTGGCTCGGTCAGCAATGTGAAGCGAAAGGGATCAACATCTTCCCGGGCTTCGCCGCCGTCGAATGTTTGTACGAAGGCGAAAAGGTCGTCGGCGTTCGGACCGGAGACAAGGGCCTCGACAAGAACGGGAATCGCAAACCGAACTTCGAGCCGGGTTTGTTGTTGAAGTCCAAGCTCACGATCTTCGCGGAAGGAACGCGCGGCTCGTTGTTCCAACAGGTGTCGAAGAAGTTGAATCTCGGGGGGAAGAATCCCGACGTTTACGAGCTCGGTGTGAAAGAAGTCATTCAGTGTCCGGCCGGCTCCGTGGAAGCGGGGCACGTGATTCATACCCTCGGCTTTCCGATGAAGAAGGGCGTGGGCGGAACTTTCATCTACACGCTTCCGAACGATCAGATCATCGTCGGCATCGTCGGCTACACCGATACCTCCGATCCGTTGTTCGATCCGCACCGATTGCTCCAGCAGCTGAAGACTCATCCGTTCGTGTTCGACATGATCAAGGGTGGGAAGGTCGTCGCCTATGGCGGAAAGACTTTGCCAGCCGGCGGCTGGTACTCGATGCCGAAGCTTTACCACGACGGAATGTTGGTGATCGGCGACAGCGCGAGCATGGTCGACGTGAAGAAGCTGAAGGGGATCCATCTCGGGATGAAGGCGGGCATGCTCGCGGCCGAGACGGCGCTCGAGGGAATTTTGAAGGGCGACATGTCGGCCGCGACGTTGAAGTCCTTCGAAACGAAAGTTCATTCGAGTTACATCAAGGGCGATCTCTGGAAGACACGGAATTTCCATCAGGCGATCTCGAAAGGCGTGTTTGCCTCGATGCCGGCTTTGGCGCTTCAGGAGATCACCGGTGGGCGAGGACTCTGCGACAACCAGAAGATCGAGCACCGCGATTACGAGACGACCGAGCCCGTTCTCGATGCCTGGGGCCCTCGACCGTGGGAGCAGCCCGAAAATCAGCTTCCGAAACCGGACGGAGTCTTGTTCTTCGACAAGCTCTCGAGCGTGTACCTCACCGGGACGATGCACGACGAGGATTCGCCGAGCCACTTGAAGGTCGCGAATACGAGCGTTTGTCGCGACGTCTGTCACGAGAAGTACCAATCGCCCTGCAATCACTTCTGTCCGGCGAACGTGTATGAAATGGTTCCAGACGCCGAAGTGCCGGGGAAGAAGCGCTTGCAGGTGAACTACACCAACTGTATTCACTGCAAGACCTGCGATCTGAAATGCCCCTTCGACAATATCGATTGGACCACGCCCGAGGGCGGCGGCGGTCCTCAGTACAAGGAAACCTAGAACTATGCCGCGGTTTTTCGCACTGACCTCGAGAGGCCTCGGCGAAGTTCTTGAACAAGAGTTGAAAGAAATGGGCATCGCGAACGCCGCACGTGGATTCGGCGGGGTGACGTTCGAAGGTCCTTGGGCTCTCTGTTACCGCGCGAATCTGCGCTCGCGAATCGCGACACGGATCTTGCTGCCGATTTTGGATTTTCCGGCTTACAAGCCCGAAGAGCTTTACGCCAACGTGCTCAAGCACGATTTCACGAAATACATTCCGCCCGATGGCACGATCGCGGTCGACGCGAGCGTTCGCGATTGCGGCGCATTTCGCGATCAGCGCTTCGTCGCTTTGAAAATCAAAGATGCGATCGTCGATCAGTTTCGCGACAAGTACGATGTGCGGCCCGACGTCGATACCGACGATCCGGATTTGCGTATCGTCGTGCGCGCGGTGAAAAACCAATTTTCTCTCTCGATCGACACTTCTGGGGATTCGCTCTTCAAGCGCGGCTACCGTAGAGGGCATACTGAAGCGCACGTGAAGGAACATCTCGCGGCCGGGATCCTGAAGTTGACCGGATGGGATGGAACGAGCTCGGTCGTCGATCCGATGTGCGGTTCAGGTACATTCTTGATCGAAGCGGCCCTGATGGCGTTGAAGATCGCGCCAGGGATGCTGCGCCAGCGTTTCGCGTTCCAGCGACTGAATGGTTTCAAGAAAGCAGAATGGGAAAAGGAAGTCGCGGCCGCCGCCGATGAAGAGCTCCAGGAGATTCCGTTCAAGATGTACGGCTTCGATACCGATCGCAAAGCCTTGGCAGTCGCCCAGGCCAATGCTGAGGAAGCCGGCGTCGCCGAATTCGTCGAGTTCCAGCGTGCTCCGATGCAGACCCTTAAAGCACCGGCCGAAAGTGGAATCATGGTCGTCGATCCTCCGTTCGGCGAACGGGTCGGCACGAAAGACGAGCTCGTCGACACCTACAAGGATCTCGCGCACGTGATGAAGACGAGCTTCAAAGGCTGGGAGTGCTTCGTGCTCTCGGGAGCACCCGAGCTCTCCGCTGCGATGAAGCTGAAAGCGGAGCGAAAGTTCCCGCTGTTCCACGGGCCAATCGAGTGCCGGCTCCTCAAATACAAAATGTTCTGAGCTAACCCACGAGCGAAGCGCCGTGGGCCAAATCAATATCATCTGGATTTTTAGAGTTTAGCTTTTCAGAAGGGTTTGTAGATCGCGAGATATCCCGCGATGGCGGCGAGGCCGACCATCAAAGGCATGAAGTATTTTGCGAGCTCGCGTTTTCGG
>JAZKJB010000452.1:0-7419 GCA_040384505.1 Bdellovibrionota bacterium
TTCTTTGAGGGCCTCGAAATTTCTCGCGGCCAAACAAGGAGTGGCTCCATGACAACTTTTAAGACATACGAACTGGCCGTCGAAGTTTTCCGCCTCTGCGAACAGTTAAAATTGAAAGGCGAGCTGAAAAATCAACTTCATCGTGCCACATCGAGCGCGGTTTTGAATCTGGCTGAAGGGGCCGCCAAGCCCACTCAAGCCGACAAGCGCCGCTTCTATGCGATTGCGTACGGCTCGATCCGTGAAATGCAGGCGATTCTTCGACTGGTGAATGCCGCTGAACAATTCGTGAAGGCTGATCAGTTGGGCGGAGCTGCTTGGCGCTTAATGAAAGCGACGAAATAAGCAAAGTCGCTGACGCTCATGGATGAGCGTTTAGAGCCAGACTCGGCCGTCTTTATCGACGCTGATGACGCCGGAGACTTCGTCGCCGGTTTTCATCGTGCAGTCGGAGACCGGAATCGCGAGGTTGATCGCGTCGACCGAATTCAAGGGGCAGATCTTGCTCTCGTTGTAGAACGAAAAATTTCCGACCTTGATCATGCAGACGCCGAGATCGTTCGTTTCCGTGCTCGTCACTTGCCCGATGAATTGCGCCTCTTCCGGAGCGCACGAGAGAGCGGGCAGCGAAGAGGTCAGAGTGAGGGTCATCGCAAGGAGTGTCAGCTTCGGGGACATCGGGGATCTCGTTTCGTGGGATAAAAAAAGGGGAACGGGCCCTTGTAGTTTTGAGCCCGCGGCCTCAGAGGGGACTGAAGTTCGCTTGAATCTCCATTTGGAGTGCTCCGGTCGGGAATGAGGGGTCAGAGGTCCACTCGTTCCGGTCACGATCTTCGTTCGGCACGGGTTTCTGGGGGGAGGGGGCCCGCGCCACCTTCGGATCGATTCCTTTTCAACCGACGCTCTTTCGACGTCGACTCACGTTCCACGCTCTGACTTGAGCAAGGCCGAGGCCAAAGGCGGATCGGCTTCAGGAGCGAATGCGACCAATCCATCGACGAACGAGGATTTCTTTTCTACGAAAGGGGTGACCAAAGTGGTCGCTCCGGGCACCCGTGAAGACCTTACATTACGAGCGTCAACTCACGCTTGCCGGTCGTCGAAATCGAGATCGCGGCCGAAAGTTTCCTCGATCTGCGTGAGGGCGAGAAGAGCAGCGCCGAAGCAGATGACTCCTACGGTCAGTGCCGCTTGGCCCGCCGTCATCGTGCCTTTCAGGTACGCGAAACCCGAGGCCGCGAAGATCGCGGAGCCGCGAACGAAATTCGGGACCGTCGTCGCGACCGTTCCGCGAATGTTCGTTCCGAATTGTTCGGCCGCCATCGTGACGAGAACCGCCCAGTAACCGACGCAGAGACCGATCGCGAACGTGAGTCCGTAGACCATTCCGCTCGTGAGCCCGGTCGTGTTCAGATAAATCGCGGTGATCAAGAGACCGCTCGCGAGGAAAGCCGCGACCGCTTTACGTCGGCTGCGGAGGTACTGACTCACGAGACCCGACGCCAAATCGCCGATCGTGAGGCCGATCGAGCCGAACAAGATCGCATTACCGGCGCTCACCGCGCCCTCGACGTTCAAGCCGGCGGTGAGCTCGGGGGCGAACGTCATCAAAACGCCGGTCGAGAAATAGACCGGGACGCCGATCAAAATACAGCAGATGTAGCGCCACGATTTCCCGCTCGTGAAGATGACGAGCGGATTGCCGCGCGAAACTTCGCTCGAATGCGATTTCGTGAACACACCCGACTCCGAAATCTTGAATCGCGTGAACAAGAGCGCGATCCCCATCAGACCACCGGTGACGTACGCCGTTTTCCAATCGAGATGTTGGCCGACGAGAGCGGCGGCGACGATGCCGAACATTCCGAGAGTCGCGACGATCGTCGTTCCGAGACCGCGCTTTTCCTTCGGCAGCGACTCCGCGACGAGGGTGATCGCAGCACCCAGCTCGCCTGCGAGCCCCACGCCACCGAGGAAGCGGCAGAGCGCATAGCTGTTCGCATCCCAGACGAAAGCGTTCGCGAAGTTCGCGAGCGAGTAAAGCAAGATCGAGCCGAACATCACGGAGAGTCGGCCCTTCTTGTCGGCGAGCATTCCCCAAACGACTCCACCCACCATCATGCCGGCCATCTGCGAGTTGTAGATGAAAACGCCCTCCTTGAGGAGAGCGTCGCCGGTGTAGCCGAGAGCTTCGAGCGAAGATCTGCGAACCACGCCGAAGAGGGTGATGTCGAAGAGGTCGACGAAGTAGCCGAGGCCCGCGACGATGACCGTGAGATTCAAAACCGATTTGAGGTCTTTCAGGAATTTCATGAAACCGGGTTTAGGCGTGCGGGCCCTCGGTGGTCAAAGAAAAAGGAGTTCGGGCACTAGGCGCGGAGGACGACTAGAGTCTTTACTCCTCTCAGATCATCGGAGTCGCTCTCGCTGCAAGAACGGCTCGTCTTGAGACAGGACGAACTTCCAGTGGAGCCATCTCGTTTTGTGCCGAAAATTCCGATTAGGAGATATGACGAAAATCAAAGTCGCAGGCGTCTTGATGATCGCGTTCGGAGTTCTCGCATTCGGCTTCAACAATTGCAGCCAGGTGGACTTCGTCGCCGAAAGAGAAAAGCTGACATCGCAAACTCTCGATGACGGAACCGTCATCGACCAAGACGACGTCGACGACTTGATCACGCGCCTCCCGCCGGGGGAAATCGACACGCTTCGACCGATCACGGATCTCGAAAAAGATCCGACACTCTATACGACCTACAAGTGTCCGACGAGCGACGGCGTCGTGATCTGTCACTTCCCGAGCGAAGTCGAAGCGTCGGCCACGAAGTGCGTGGGCCGCCCCGCGGTCTCGTCGCACTACGACCACGTTCGCGACTACGTCTCGCCGACGACGAACTTGCCGAAGACCATCGGCGATTATCTGGGGCCTTGCCGCTTCCCGCTCTAAGCTCTAGAACGGTGGGATGCTTCACGCTCGAATTCGGCTCGTCCTTCTCCTCGTCTCGGGGCTGCTCTGCGGCCTCGCCATCAACACTCTCCTGATGACGTCTGCGCGGATCCTTTGGATCCTCGCGCTTCTCGTTTCCGAGAACGGGCACTGGTTCGCTTTGCTCACGCTCATTCTGCTCGCCGTCGCCGTTCGCTCCGGGTCGCTCGGAACATGGACCGGCCGGGTGGCTCTCGTGCTTATGGCGACGGGCCTCGCTTTGTTCGCGACTCCGATCGTGCAAGCGGCAGGCACCGAGGCGAAGTGGCGCAAAGAATTCGACGAGACTTTCGGCACCCTCTCGGGCCAGCCGTGGTTTCGATGGTCGAAGCTCGTTTCGATTCCGATCGAGATTCCGAAGTTCGAGCGAATCACGTTTCGCGCTCGTGACGGTGCCACGATCGCCTACGATCTCTATCGAGGGGACGGAGTGGGAAAGCGTCCCGTCGTCGTCGTGGTTCACGGCGGAGGTTGGGACAGTGGAGACTCGAGTCAGCTGCCCGAGCTCAATTTGATCTTGAATCACGCCGGTTACTCGGTCGCCTCGATCGACTACCGACTCGCGCCGGGTGCGAAGTGGCCCGTGCAACGTCATGACGTCGAAGACTCGATCCTCGACATGAAGGCGAAAGCGGAAGAGCTGCAGCTGGACATGAGTGGCGTGTATGTTCTCGGTCGCTCCGCCGGTGGTCAAATCGCCGGTGCTCTCGCTTTCATCGATCCTCCGGTTTGCATTAAGGGGTTGATCGCGTTCTATGCGCCGACCGATCTCACCTTCGGTTACGAGATCAGCGAAGAAGATCACTGGCTCCTGCCGCGTCTCTTGATTCGCCAGCTCATGGGCGGGGAGCCGATGGCGGTGAAGGAGAATTATCGAACCGCCTCCCTCATCGAAAACGTGTCCGCGGTCTCTCCGCCGACGTTGCTCTTGCATGGACGGCCCGATTCGCTCACGTGGTTCAAGCACTCGGAGCGCCTCGACACGAGGTTGAGAGCGGCCGGGGTGAAGTCCTACTTCCTCGATCTTCCGTGGGGACACCACGGTTTCGATTACTTCGTGAATGGCCCTGGTGGTCAGATATCGAGGAGCGCCGTACTCGCCTTCGTCGAAAGTCAGAAGTCCCGATGCGTCGTTGTCGAAAATTCCTCAAGCCAATAGCGTCAGGTGTTCCTAAGATCTCCGAATCAAAGGGGGGTTTCATGCCTCGTTTCAATTTCTTGCGTTTAGCATTGGTCGTTTTGTTGTCGGTCAGCATGTCGCATCTTCCGAATGCGGTGGCGGCCGAAGTGGTCTCCGCGGGAATGATTTCGACTTCCGAAATCGTCGATTCGCTCAGCCGAACCGAGCTGGAAGCGAAAGTGCGCGCGCATCTCGATCGCGAAGATCTCCAGCGTGAGCTCGCGAAGTACGGTGTCGCGGCAGACGAAGTATCGAGCCGTCTCGCGACGTTGTCGAACGCGGAACTCGATCGCCTCGCGAAACAAATGGACGAGGCGCAATACGGCGGCAACGTCGTCGGCCTTCTCGTGATCGCGCTTTTGGTGATCTTGATCATTTATTTCGCGAAGCGGATTTGATGATCGTTCTTCGTTTCGCTTTCGTCGCTTCGCTCGCGATCGCCGGACTTTCCGGTTGCGCGACGACGGCTCCGCAATCGACCGAGCTCTTGCGCGCACCTGGAAACGTCGAGCGAAGCGCTAGCGTTGCAGGTGTGCCGTTCATCGAGCAAAAGGCCGGGCATTGCGGTCCAGCGACTCTCACTATGGCGATGCGTTGGGCCGGTCACGATGTCGCAGTCGACGAAATCGCTCCTCGAGTGATGACGTCGGCGAAAGCGGGAAGCCTGCAAGAGGACATGATCGGTGCGACGAGGCGAGAAGGTTTGATGGCCATCCGGCTCGAGGGACTTCGCGCCTTGTTGAGCGAGCTCTCGGCGGGCCATCCCGTCATCGTCTTCGAGAACCTCGGGCTTTCTTGGGCTCCGCAATGGCATTACGCGATCGTCACGGGTTACGACCTCGATCGTCGCGAACTCGTGATGCATTCGGGCCCCGAAGCTGACGAGCGAGTCGACATGAAAGTCTTCGAGCGCTCGTGGAAACATTCGAATTATTGGGCGCTCGTCGTTTTGCCGGTCGGTGCCGTCGCGAATTCCGCCGGCGAACTCGAGAACATGCGTGCAGCCGCGGGCCTCGAGCTCGCGTCGCGCCCAGAGTTGGCCGAGGTCGCGTATCGCGCGATTCTCGCGAAGTGGCCCGACAGCTTGAGTGCCCGGATCGGAATCGCGAACGTCGCTTATGCAAAAAAAGATTTCCGTCGTGCCGTGAGCCTTCTCGAAGAAGCCTCGCGCCTTCATCCCTCGTCAGAAGCGGTTCGGCACAATCTTGCGGTCGCCCGGCGAGCTTTGGATCAAGTTCATTGAACGACATCTCGTAACCTGGACGTCACCGAGAACCTCTGATACTACTGACGAGTTCTGATCGTGAAAATTCATGTGGGGGGCGTATTGGCTTCGACGTGGGTACTGACGGTTGAGGAGCATGCCGGGGCGCTCGAGGACCTCGTAAAAACGAGCACATTGTAGTCGGCAACGATTACGCACTCGCAGCTTAATTAGTTAAACTGCCTTCGGTCCCAACGAGATTGCGGTTGGGGTAGCCGGAGTAATATTGCGATCTCGGTTCTCGCTGGTTTTCTCCAGCGGCGAGAACTTAAAAAAGCTGGGGGAGGGGCGTGGTTGAGTTTGTCGTTGGACGCTCTCACGTCATCCTAAAAGCAACGACTAAGCATGTAGCCCGCCTCATCTCTGATGACTTACGGACCCGGGTTCGACTCCCGGCGCCTCCACCAATTTGAAATCCACCCCATCGGGGGTTGGTGGTCAATTCGGAGTCAGCTGCCCTTGGCGGACAGCGGCTGAGTTCCCGAAGACTTTCGAATGTGCTGCTGAAGGGTCAGAATCAACGCTCGGCGATTCACGGGCTTAGTGACGTAGTCTGAAAATCCAGCGGCGATCGATTTCTCTTTCTCACCGCGCATCGCGTGAGCGGTCAGTGCGATAATCGGTTTAACGTAGCCACTCGCTCTTAGATTTGCCGTCGCGACATTTCCTTCCATCACCGGCATTTGTATATCCATGAGCACGACGTCGTAATCATTGGTCATCGCCGCACTGACGCCTTGCTCACCATTGCATCGAAATTCGACGACCGCTCCCGCGTCACCCAAATATTTGCCAATCAAAGCCTGGTTATCGAGTGAGTCTTCGACGAGTAAAACTTTGTAACCGAGCAGCCCTCGGTCGACCGTGGGCTTTCCAAACGAAATCGAAACTGTCTCAGCGTTCGAACCGAAAAAGTTGGATTCATGAGCGCTCGGAATCCTGACCTGAAAGCACGAACCTTTTGATGGGGTCGTCGAAAGGAGCGTCAAATCTCCGCCCAAAGACCGAGCGAGTTTGCGAGAAATGAGAAGCCCGAGACCGGTGCCGCCATATTGACGAGTCATGGAGCTATCGGCCTGTGAGAACGGTTCGAAAAGCCGTTCTTGATGAGTTTCGGTGAGACCTATGCCCGTGTCGCTGACTTCGATCACGGCGGTCCTCCTCGCGGATTGTTTATCGACTTCGTCCTTCAAGATCACCTTCACTTCACCCCGATGAGTGAATTTGATCGCATTCGAGAGAAGGTTATTCAGAATTTGCTTCAACCGAGTGGGATCGGTGAAGAAGGTGTGGCAAGGATCGCATTCGATGGACAATTCGAGGCTAATGCTTTTCGAAGCCGCGGCCACCGCGTTCGCTTCGACGATTTCGGTGAGAAGTGCGTCGAGCGAGAACTCGACGATTTCAGGTTCGAACTTATCGGCTTCGACTTTGGCAAGATCGAGAATGTCGTCGACCAAAGAGGCGAGTTGTTGCGCGTTTCGGTGAATTCTCTCGAGAGCGATTTGTTGCTCTTCTTTTGATTGCTCGGTTCTCAAGATCAAATCGGAAAATCCAAGAATGATGCCGATGGGCGTGCGAATTTCATGACTCATGTTCGCTAGAAACATGCTCTTTGAAACGTTAGCTGATTCAGCTTCGGTCTTGGCTTTTGCGAGATCGGCAAGTGTGCGTTCTGCAAGCAACCTCGCTTCACGCTCTTGCTCTGCAAGTTGCGCGACTCGTTTCGTGTGCTGCGAACGCTCGACCGCGTAATGCATGGACCGACTGAGGTCGTGAATGCTCATCTCTCGTTTGACCAAGTAATCCTGTGCGCCGTTTTGGAGGGCCTGCGCGATGACCCGCTCATCGAGAGTGCCCGTAAGGATGACGATTGGGAGGGTCGGATTGTCGGCGCGAAGAATTTTTAAACCTTCGAGGGCATATGAGTCCGGAAGCGAAAGGTCCAGCAGCACGACGTCGAAGGTGTCTTTCGCAAGGACTCGTTGG
>JAZKJB010000452.1:7429-12746 GCA_040384505.1 Bdellovibrionota bacterium
GTCATCGAATAGCGCGGCGCCTCTGACGCTGCGATTTTCTTTTCAACCAGAAGCACGTCGCCTGGATTGTCTTCGACGAGAAGTAACTTGAGAGTTCGTCTGATTTCGTCTGACACGATTGGTTCCACGGACAGACGACCTCACATTTCAGGTTGCGTTCCCAAAAGTATCTAAACAAACCTGAAATGAAGCCGAATTGAAATGACCTTTTCACTTTGTGCTCATTCCAACACAAATTAGAAAGTGCGGTTATTTGTGCGATTAGCCAGTCAAGCTACCTCTCATAATTTTAGAAACACGCGACTGCTCCGGCGACGGGGCCAAGGAATTTCACGTGAAGTCAGACTTGCAGACGACGACTAAAGCGAAGGGCCGGGCGGGCGTTCACCCACTTCTTACGACAGAGAACATCGAGGCGTCGATCGTTCGTTCCTCTCAAGCGGCCGTCGTAGCCGTCGATCTCGACGGGAAAATCGTTGCGTGGAACAAGGCAGCCGAACGAGTTTACGGCTATTCCGAGAGAGAGGCCCTAGGTCAGCCGATGAGCCTCATCCTGACCCCGGATCATCCAGATGAATTCGCGGAGGTCACCGCCGAAATTAGAAACGGCAAGGTCGTAGAACACTACGAAACGGAGCGCTCTCGTAAAGATGGCCAGTCGATTTATGTTCTTTTGACGGACTCCGCGATCAACGACGACCAAGGAAATTTAATCGGGATTTCGTCGATTGCTCGGGATATCACGGAAAGAAAACGCGCTCAGTACGCTCGATCGTTGATCGAAGCATCCCTAGATCCCCTCGTCACGATTAGCGCGGAAGGTAAGATCACCGACGTCAACGAGGCGACCATCAAAGTCACCGGCGTCGGCCGGGAGATGCTGATCGGCACCGATTTCTCGATCTACTTCACAGAGCCAGAAAAAGCTCGAGATGGGTACCAGCAGGTCTTCTCGAAAGGGTCAGTCACGGATTATCCGCTGACGATTCGCCATAAAGACGGACGCCTCACCGACGTTCTTTATAACGCTTCGGTTTACAAGGATACGCGCGGAAACGTGCTCGGGGTGTTTGCTGCGGCCCGTGACGTTACCGATCAAAAACAAGCTTCACAGTACGCACGCTCACTCATCGAAGCATCCCTCGATCCTCTCGTCACGATCTCTCCTGAAGGAAAGATCATGGACGTCAACGAAGCGACCGTTAAAGCAACCGGGGTCGCATACGATAAAATGGTCGGAACCGACTTTACCGTTTACTTCACCGAGCCCTCGAAAGCCCAAGAAGGCTATCAGCGAGTCTTCGCGGAAGGCTTCGTGACCGATTATCCGCTGACGATTCGTCATAAAGACGGACGCCTCACTGACGTTCTTTATAACGCTTCGGTTTACAAAGACGCTCAAGATCATGTTCGAGGCGTCTTCGCAGCAGCTCGCGACGTCACGGCTCAACGGCAGGCTTCTCAGTACGCTCGATCTCTCATCGAGGCGTCGGTGGATCCTCTCGTCACGATCTCTCCCGAAGGAAAGATCATGGACGTCAACGAAGCGACCGTCAAAGTCACGGGCGCCACGCGAGACTCATTGGTCGGAACCGACTTCTCCGATTACTTCGTCGAGCCGGAAAAAGCGCGAGAAGGTTACCAACAGGTCTTCGCCGAAGGATTCGTGACCGATTACGCTCTTACGATTCGACATAAAGACGGACAATTGACTGACGTTTTGTACAACGCTTCCGTTTACAAAGATGGCCTCGGTAACGTGTTAGGGGTCTTCGCCGCAGCCCGCGACGTGACGGCGCAGAAACAGGCCTCGCAGTACGCTCGATCACTCATCGAAGCATCCCTCGATCCGCTCGTAACGATTAGCCCGACTGGTAAAATTACTGACGTCAACGAAGCGTCCGCGGAGATCACCGGAACGCCGAGAGACAATCTCATCGGTCGAGATTTCTCGGATTACTTCACCGAGCCTGAAAAGGCGCGCGAAGGCTACAAACAGGTTTTCGAAAAAGGATCGGTCTCGGATTACCCGCTCACGATTCGGAGAACCGACAATAAACTGACGGACGTTCTCTACAATGCCTCCGTTTATAAAGACGGACTCGGAAACGTTCTCGGAGTGTTCGCCGCGGCCCGTGACGTCACGGCTCAGAAGCAGGCCTCTCAGTACGCTCGATCTCTGATCGAGGCGTCGGTGGATCCTCTCGTCACGATCTCTCCCGAAGGAAAGATCATGGACGTCAACGAAGCGACCGTCAAAGTCACGGGCGCCACGCGCGAATCTCTCGTCGGAACCGACTTCTCGGATTATTTCGTCGAACCAGAAAAAGCACGAGACGGATATCAGCAGGTCTTCTCGAAAGGTTTCGTAACGGATTATCCGCTTACGATTCGAAACAAATCCGGAGTTCTAACGAACGTTCTGTACAACGCCTCCGTTTATAAAGACGTTCGCGGAAACGTACTCGGTGTCTTCGCGGCAGCACGAGACGTAACCGGCCAGAAACAAGCAGAAGCCGAAGTCGCCAATCAGCGGTCGAAGGAATTGGAACGTCTCGCGGAACTCGAGCGATTCCAGAAGCTGACGGTCGGCCGAGAGCTGAAGATGATCGAGCTCAAAAAAGAGATCAACGAGCTCAAGTCTCAAGCGCAAGTAGCGAATTAAGACATGCTGAAGGATCCGCCAGTAAAGTCCCGAACGGAGTTCATTCAAGACCGGAACCCAGAGCACTTCGTTCAGGCGGTCTTGAATATTTTAGAGGACTTTTCGGCGGAGAAAAATCTGCTGGGAGATTCGCAAAAAGCCGTCGTCAATATCCTCGAAGACTTCACGGATGAAAAAGAGCGGCTCGAGTCCACGCAAAAAGCGGTTCTGAACATTCTTGATGACTTCGTGGCCGAGAAGCAGCAGCTCGAATCGACTCAGAAAGCCATTTTGAACATTCTCGACGATTTCGAGTCGGAAAAAAACAAGGTCGAAGAGGTCAACCACGCCCTTCGTGTTCAGGTCCTAGAAAGAACGGCAGCGGAGCAAGCTTCTTTCGAGAAGGGCATTGCGCTCAGTCGCTCGAACTCCGAGCTCGAGCAATTTGCCTATGTCGCTTCTCACGATTTGCAAGAACCGCTTCGAATGGTTTCGAGCTACGTTCAACTTTTGGCAGAAAAATATCAAGGAAAGCTCGAGCCAGAAGCCGAGAAGTACATTCAGTACGCGGTCGAGGGCGCCACTCGAATGCATAGCCTGATCGGCGGCCTGCTGGAGTATTCGCGGATTGGTCGAGATGAGAGTCCTGGGCACATCGACACGAACCTTTCACTCCAACAAGCGATGGCGAATCTTTATACGTCGATCAAGGAAAGCGGAGCCGAAGTTACACACGACACCTTGCCATCTGCTGTCATCGATCAAACGCAGTTGGCTCAGGTCTTCCAGAACTTGATCGGCAATGCGATCAAATTCACGCGCAAAGACGTCAATCCGAAGGTGCATATCTCGGTCACGCTTCGAGATCGGGATCGCGATCGGGATCGCGAGTGGCTTTTCTCTGTGACTGACAATGGAATCGGTCTCGAGGCTCGGCACGCAGAACGTATCTTTATGATCTTTCAACGGTTGCACGGGCGCACGACATATCCTGGTACGGGCATTGGACTTGCGATTTGCAAAAAAGTCGTCGAAAGATTCGGTGGCAATATATGGGCTGAGTCTACACCTGGATTAGGTTCGACCTTCTTCTTCACTCTGCCACAGGTTTAGGCGCAATGAATACACGCGGCACTCACGCAAATCCTTTTCGAATCCTTCTGGCTGAAGACAATCCGGGCGACGCGGACCTTTTGATCGAAGCTTTCAAGCGCCTCAAGACACCGATCACGACTTCAGTCGTCGTAGACGGAGAAGATGCATTGGCGTTTCTTCATCGGACCGGGGAATACAAGGAAGCGCCAAGAGTCGATCTCATCGTTCTGGATTTGAATCTTCCAAAAATGAACGGTCGAGAAGTTCTTCAGGAAATCAAATTCCACAAAGAGCTTTTGCGAATTCCCGTGGTCGTATTTTCGTCATCATCGGCAGAGCACGACCTTTTGGATTGCTACGAGCTTCACGCGAACGGATTCATGACCAAACCCGTGGATCTCGCTTCTTACTTTTCACTGGCGGGCGATATCGAAAGATATTGGCTGCAAGCAGCGAAACTTCCTGCGCGTCTCGCTGATTGAGACCCTTCAATCATCCAGTGGCGATCTTTCGCAATATTCGCGCGTACGATCCAGGATGATCGTCGCCAGCTTCACCGTCTCGAGTTGAATCGAACCAACGGGCAGACTCGGTAACGGTCGCCTCGCGATAACCGCACGGCAACCGACCCACTCCGGAAACACGGACGACATTTTCGCGTCCCAAGATTCTTTCACCGAGCGGAGAACCATACCGAGTTCGCGTTCGCCGATCCACCTTCGTTCGTAAAACCGTAGAGCGAGATCTGCGGCTGAAGCGAAGACGATCTGTTCCGGAGTTGCTTCCATTCCGAGGTCGCCTTCTTCACCACGCTGGTCGTTGTACGCCTGTCGAATGAATGAAGTGATGCGAAGGTTGGGGTGCTTGGTTGCGGCCCGGCGAGTGATCTCACCAAAGACGGCGGGATCGTATTCCCCGTTGTCGCCGATCAAAATGACTTCGCTGTCGAGATTCGCCTCGATCAATTGAGAGATTTTTTCGACCTTGAACGCGTGAGTTTTCGAACCGAGGGAATTCCTTCCGAAGAAATCGCCTTCGGGGAAACCGTTCTTCCGCAGGAAGGCGAGAGTGACGGACTGGATTCGTTTGTAAGGCGCGCCTGAAACGTAGCTAACAGTTCGCGACCCGTTGCCCGGGTGCGAGCTCGCGTGGGTCCACGAAGCGTAGAGTGCAGCCATTCCTGCGAAAGGCCTATCAGTTCGTAATCCGCTACGCGACATGTTCGAACGATCGAGCACATGGGTCTGTCGAATCGTATCGTCGACGTCGGATATCAAGAGAAACGATTTCGCTGCGGCGAGGGAACTCGAGGGAATCGAAGGCGAGGCTTTCGGGGCCGGGAGCGGAGCCTGTGTCAGAACCCGTGTCGTAGGGGCCGGGACTTCGCGCTGCGCCTCAACGACGATCGAAGTATCCCAGGGGGTCTCCCTAACGGGAGCCAGCTCCACCGGTGAGCTCGCGCAACCGAGAGTAAAAAGAAGCCAGAGACTGGCTATGACGACCTTGAGCATGTCGTAATTTTCAGGGGAAACCCCCGAGAAAACCAGTGAAACGGGTACGGGAAGCGGGTACGGACAC
>JAZKJB010000453.1:0-9781 GCA_040384505.1 Bdellovibrionota bacterium
AAGCTTCGCAGCGCCTTCGCATCAGCCAGTCGGCCTTGAGCAAGGCCGTGCAGCTTCTCGAAACCTCAGGACAGGTCCGCCTTTTCGAGCGATCGAAATTCGGTGTGACCCTCACGCCTGTCGGACGGGAGGTTTTCGCAAAGTGTGAGACTCTCTTCGCCACGTTCGGCGAAATCGAGACGATTTGCCTTCAGCGAACCGACTCTTGCGAAGGCCCTCTCAAGATCGGCGCTTCCGATCACGTCGCGAAGTACCTCCTCGTGGAGACTCTCCGAGACCTGAAAACGAAGTTTCCGAATCTCGAGCCGAAGCTGTTCACGGCGGGGCCGAACGAAATCGTGTCTGCGATCGTCGGCAACGAGATCGAATTCGGATTGTTCTTCACTCGAGTCACGCATCCCCAGATCCATTATGAAGTCGTGAACTCTTTCCCCATGGTCGTGGTTTGTCACCCGGCTCTCAAGCCACCGGCAGGTTGGGTTTCTCCGAGGGAATTGAAATCCTTCGTTCGCGGAGTCGGCCTCATCACCTCGACTCGCAGCCGCTACAGTTACAATCCATCCGAAGCCGCGCTGGAGCAGCTCGGTGAATCCCCCGTCAACTTCGAGATCAACTCGCAAGAGGCGCAAAAGCAGATGTGCCTCGCGAAAGGGGGCGTCGTAGTCCTCGCTCGCTTCATGTTGGAAGACGAGCTGAAGAGAGGGGAGTTGAAAGAGCTTCGAATCAGGAACCCGATCGCTCTCGATCTCCATCTCGCGCACCGCAGGGCTCACGGGCTCTCGTTGAATGCGGGTGTCACCGTCGAAGCTCTGCGCTCGCGCTTCGTCAGGTGAGGGCGATCAACGCCACTTGCTTTCGATTCTTCATTTCAACTTCCTCAACGTTTCGAAGAAAGGTTCCGTTCCCGGGAACGGAGAAATGCGCCCGAGCTTCTTTCCGTTCTTGAAGAAGAGGAACGTCGGAATCCCGACGAGTCCGAAGCGAGTCCCGAGATCGAAATTCTCGTAGACGTTCACGTGAAACCACTTGATGCCGAATGAAAGGAAAGCGTCGGATTCCTGCGCGAGCATCGTTTTCGCGACGTCGCAGTTCGGGCAATCGTGTCCCCAGAAAAAGACGCCGACCAATTCTTGACGATGGGCTTCGAGCTTTTCGTCGAATGTGGCGAGCGAGAGCTCTTCGGTCTGGGTTTTCGAGAAGAAGCGGTGAGCTTGGGTCATCTTGGAAACCATAGTGCAACGGTCCGTGCTCCGGGTTCCACGATTTTTCGGGGCGACCGCGATGGTCGAACGCGCGGAGCGCGAGCGGGGCCCCGCCTCGGGCGGGGAGTAGACAAAACTTTCGACTCTGGGGAAGTGTAAACGACCAGGAATTGTCTGTCGAAAGAGTACCCGGGACAGGACTTGAACCTGCAAGCACTTACGTGCACTAGCACCTGAAGCTAGCGTGTCTACCAGTTCCACCACCCGGGCCCGAGAAGCTGTCTGGAAGCTCGAAAACTAACGGAATCGCGTGGCGAAATCAAGGTGTTACCCCTTGGTATCCGGGGTCCATGGTGTTAGCGTTTCCCCCAGATGAAACGAAGGTTTACTAGCAATAAAGGGTCGGAAGGCAAAAGCAGTTCTTCGAAAGAGGAAAGAGGCGGCTCCGGCAAGAAGAAGAAATCCATCAAGAACGCACGCAGCCTGGCCGACGTCCTCGGAGGACGATCCGGTGGAAGCTCCGCGGGACCGACTCGCAGCAACTACGGCGGCGGCAACCAGCGCCCCGAACGCGGCGGAAATTTCCGAGACGAAAAGCCGTCACGTCCCGCGAGCCCGGGCCCAGGTCCGCGTCCCGCGACTGACGACGCGAGCAAAGCCGTGGCTTCGAAAAAACTCACGACCATCATGACGTTTCAACCGCCAGTAGAGCCGGTCCGCGAAGAAGGCAACGTTCGCCGCGGTCGCGACCAAACGTTCGAAGCGCGCGGTCCGAAGGATCGCGGCTCCGATAGCGGCCAGCGCGAATCGCGCGCATGGAAAGACGAGAAGCAAACTCGCGGCGGACCCGCGACTCGCGACGATCGAGAAGAGAATCGTGGCAACCGACGCAGTGGCCGGAGCGGCGAGCGAGAAGAAACTCGCGACGAGAGTCGCGGCAACCAACGCCGGGGCGGACGCGGCGGCGGGCGAGACGAAAAACCTGCTCGCGGAGAAGAGCGCGAATCCGGCCGTCGAGAGCCGGGCACGCGTGAAGAACCTCGCCGCGGCCCGGGCCCTCGCCCCGCGCATCCGCCGCAAAAGCAAGCTCGCGACGAACAGCAGCCTGCGCGCGGGACTCAAAAAGGGACGAATAAACAAGGAACGAACAAACAAGTACCGAAACAAGAAACGCGCGGTAGTGCCAGCGGAGTAGAAAACGCCTGGCCCAAAAATCGCGTCAAACAAATCGAAGTTGCACCGGAACAAGAAGAGCGCGGCGGTCGCGGCTCGAGTCGCAGGCAGGGCGCAACTCGCGTCACCGGAATCGTGAAGCGCCACCCGGACGGCTTCGGCTTTCTCATCGTCGACCAACCCGACACTCCAGACGTCTACATCTCACGCCAGTCGATGACCGGCATCATGACCAACGACAAAGTCGAAGTGGAGATCTACAAGCCCCGCAGTTTCCGTGGCGGCAAAGAAGATCGTCTCTCGGGCGAGATTACGAAAGTTCTCGGACGCTCGAACACGAGAGTCGTCGGCCGATTCCTGCCCGTGGATCAAAAGTACGGCGTCCTCCTCGACGAGAATCGCGGGTGGGGAGCCGATCTTAGAATTTTGACGAAAGACTCGATGGACGCCAAAGAAGGCGAAATGGTCGCCGTCGAGATCACTCAGTATCCCGATCACAAACAAGAGTTCACCGGTCGAGTCGTCACGATCATCGGCGACGTCGAAGATCCGGTGAACGACGTGATCCGCATCGTCCACATGAGCGGTATTCCGACGGAGTTCTCGAAAGAGGCCGTCGAAGACGCGCGCAAGTTCGGCGGCAAGGTCACCGACAAAGAACAGCACGGTCGCGAGGATCTCACCGATATCCCGCTCATCACGATCGACGGAGCGACCGCACGAGACTTCGATGATGCGATCTACACCGAGCAAACTGCGAATGGCTTCCGATTGATCGTTGCGATCGCGGACGTGAGCCATTACGTGAAGCCCGGCACGCGTCTCGACGAAGAGGCGTACGAGCGTGGAACGAGTACCTACTTCCCGAACTACGTCGTTCCGATGTTGCCCGAGGAGCTCTCGAACGAGCTCTGCTCGTTGAAACCTCACGTTACTCGACTTTGTTTTTGCTGCGAGATGAACATCGATTTTCAAGGTGCCGTGCAAGACTATCGTTTCTTCGAAGGCGTCATGGAGTCGAAAGCTCGCGTGACCTACGGTGAAGCGCAAGAGCTCATGGAAGCCCACGAGAACGGAACGGCCGCTTCGAACAAAAGTGCGCTCAAGTTCAAGCACGTCGCTGCGAACATCCTTCGCTGCGCGGACCTCGCGAAGATCTTGATGCAGAAACGCTTCCGCGAGGGCTCACTCGATCTCGAGATCCCGGAAACGCAAGTCGTCGTCGATTCGACCGGTGAGTCGACCGACATCATCCGGTCACAACGACTGTTCGCCCATCGCTTGATCGAAGAGCTGATGCTCGTGACGAACATTTGCACCGCTCGAGTGATGGAAGACTTCCAGATCCCCGGTATCTATCGTGTCCACGAAGAGCCGGATCCGGATGCGATCAAATCGCTTCAGCGTTACCTCTGGAATCTCGGAGGCAGCCGCTCGGTGATGGGCGGAGGCTTGGCGAAAAAGCTCACGCAAGCACTCGAGTCGATGAAGGAGCGCCCGGAAGCGGCGATCCTGAACATCCTGACGCTTCGGACGATGCAGCAAGCGCATTACACCAACGAGAACGTCGGACACTTCGGTCTCGGCTTCACTCATTATTCGCATTTCACTTCGCCGATTCGTCGCTATCCCGATTTGATCGCTCACCGGATCATCAAGAGCCAGATCTACAAGCAGTATCATTCGATGCAAATGGCGGAAGGCGAGATCGCGTCGGCGACGACTTGGCTGTCGTCCTGCGAACAGCGGTCGGTGAAAGCCGAACGCAAAGTGATCTCGATCAAAAAGGCCCGTTTCATCCGCCGCTTCGTCGGGCAAGAGTTCGAAGGCATCATCAGCTCGGTCGCGAAGTTCGGTTGCTTCGTTCTCTTGAAGCAGTACGACGTCGATGGTTTGGTCAAAGTCGAGGACCTCGGCAACGATCGTTTCGAATTCGATCAGGACAACTTACGTTTGATCGGTCATCGAACCGGAATCCGTTACGTCATCGGCGATCTGTTGAAAGTTCGCGTCGTCGCGGCCAATCCGGAAGATGGCAAAGTGAACTTCGAGCTCGCCGAGGCGCCCGTCAGGCGGCGCGACGATGACGTCGAAGGCGGCGACGATTTCCCGAAGGAGCGCTTGAGTGGCAAGAAGAAGAAATTCGACGCTCAAAAACGCGGTAAGGCTAAGAACGATCGTAGCGGTGTTCGCAAGGAACGGGTTTCAAAACGTCGCCGAAAAAATTAGGCTCGGACGTTTTCTCCTCGATCGCTTCGCGAAACCCGACATCGAGCGCTTCACTCCCGCCGAGCGTATGCGCATGGCGTTCGAGGAGCTCGGCCCCACTTTCGTGAAGTTAGGGCAGGTCCTCGCGACCCGGCCCGACCTCGTTCCCGAAGATTTCGTAGAAGAGTTCAAGAAACTCCACGATCAAGCGAGCTCGGTTTCGTTCGAGGAAATCGAACACACGCTCCGGGCGCAGTTCGGCGCCGACATTTCGTCGGTTTTCCGTTCGATCGACGAGCAGCCGCTCGCGGCAGCCAGCATCGCGCAAGTGCATCGTGCGATCCTGGTCGATGGCACAGAAGTCGTCGTCAAAGTTCAGCGTCCCGGGATCGAAAAGATCATCAACGACGACGTGAACGTCCTCTACTACATCGCAGAATTGCTCCAGCGGTACGTTTCCGAGGCGCGCCCGTTCAATCCCGTGGCGATCGTCGACGAGTTCTTCCGGACTCTCGAACTCGAAACGAATTTCATCCTCGAAGCGAACAACATTCGCCGCTTCCAGGAGAATTTCAAAAACGATCCGACGATTCAGATTCCTCGCGTCTACTTCGAGCTCTCCGGGCGAAAAGTTTTGGTGCTCGAAAAGCTCGAGGGCATTCCGCTCTCGCAAGCCGCGTCGCTCGACCAGCCGGACGTCGATCGTTTGCAGATCATGCGCAACGGACTTCGCGCGTACTTCAAGCAAGTCTTCAAAGACGGAGTTTTCCACGGGGATCTCCACGCGGGGAACTTGTTCATCCAGCCGGGGAACCGAATCGGGATGATCGACTTCGGGATCGTCGGGCGACTGAACCGACGCACTCAGGATGCGATCGCGAACATGTTCGTCGCGCTTTATACCGAAGATTACGAGCGTCTCGCGTACGAGTACGTCGAGCTCGCGCCGTACAACGAAGCGATGAGCCTCGACGAGTTCGCCAAGGACTTGAAGAACCTCTTGGCTCCGCACTTCGGTCTGACCCTCAAGAACGTCGATCTCGGCCGGCTCCTGATGGATTCGACCGCGGTCGCCGCGAAACACAGACTCGTTCTGCCCGCCGAGCTTCTTCTCTTCTTCAAGTCCGTCGTGACCGTGGAAGGCATGGGTCGCCTGATCATGGAGGACTTCAATCTCCTCGATCACGCGCTCGAATTCGCCGAAGAGCTCGTACGCACGCGCTACAGCCCGGACCGCATGAAGGAAGAGGTCGCGATCTTCGCACGCGACTCTTCGACATTGCTCAAAGGACTCCCGCGCCACTTGAAACAAGCGATTCGAAAGATCGGGCACCCGAGCTTCGCGATGCGAATTTCGCTCGTCGAGCTGGAAGAACTCAAGCGCTCGGTCGAGACGTCGTCGAATCTTCTGTTCTTGGGCTTGGTGATCGCGGGCTTGATCATCGGGGCCTCGATGTCGGTCTCGACCCGCGTCTACCCACTGGTCTTCAACCTGCCATGGACGAGTGCTCTGCTGTTCGGCCTCGCCTGCGTCCTCAGCATGGTCGCCTTCTACAACTACATCCGTAAATAAGGCGTCAGCGCACGAAGAGTGCGTTGCAGGTACGTGTGCCGAAAACCTTTTTCGTGAGCGTCGGCTTACGAGTGAGGTTGTGTTCGCGCTCGGTCTTGATCGCGAGCAAGACGTTTTCCAAAGTCATCTTTCGTTTCCACATCGAATTGGCCGACATCAATTTTTTCATTCGGTCGTGAGTTTTCCACGACGCGAGCGCCTGTTCGATTTCCCACGGATAGCTGCTTCCTACGTAAGGGCCGTGCTTCTCGATGGCGAGCAGAAACGAATCCGCGTCCATCGCGCGATAGCGCCCGAAAACGGTTTTGATGACGTAGGACATGTGACGGTAGTCGAGAGATTGGATGATTCGACGCAAAACGATCGGTCGCTGAATGTTACGTTCGGTCGCGAAGAGCGTTTCGACGACTCTCGGATCGTACGTCTCCAGCAATCTCCAGAATTCCGGTTTCGACTCGGCCCATTCGGGGAGACCTTCATGCATCTTGAGGAACTCGACGAGCATGCTTTGCCCGGCGACGCGCCGTTTTAGGAGAGCCAAGAGTTCTTGCGAACGAGCCTCGAGCTCGGAGTTATGAGCCTTTAGCCAAAGGCGTCCGAGAGCTTCTTCGTAGGGAATCGTGAGCTCCATCTTTTTCATTCTCTCGTCGATGTCACGCACCGCTCGGGCGTCGACCTTGAGATTCGCTTCCATCGCGCGGAAATCGTCGAGCTTGAGACGGCCGTGGTCGTTCGCCAAGACGAGAGAAAGATACACTTCGACGGTGAGGTCGCTCGCTTTCGTGATTCGGGACTTCAGATTTTGGAAAAGACTGAGGCGGACGAGTTTTTGATCCTCGTCTTTCACGACGGCTTTCGCCGCGAGTCCGACGAGAAGGCCGCGCGCCTCTTCCGTCGAAATCTCGATTTCCTGAAAATGCCTGAGCACGACAGCGAGGATCGGCTCGCTTGTGCTGGCGTGATTCATCAACATTTGTTTCAAGAGAGCCGCATCGCCTGCACTCCGTCGGATCTTAAGTCGCAACCCGAAGTTCGGTTGAACATAGGCGAAGTCGTGTTTCATGAGCTCGAAGGCCTCGAGAAGCGTGACTTCGAATTTCGGTGCTTTCTCATCGTTGAGCCAGACCTGCAATGACGTGACGAATCCGTCTCTCGAATAGAACGGCTGCGTTTCGGGCGCGAGCGGTCCCACGCGCTCGAGCCATTCTTGCGCGACGTTGTGACGGAAATCATGCAGGCCTTGCACTTTGACTTTGAGTGAGCCTGCTAGGCGACCGAGGTCTTCCGCTGTCGGCTGAGCGGGGACGAAGAGCTTCGCGAGTGTGCGATTGGCCTCCGGGGCGTTACCTGCCCACGTCGGCATCATCTCGAGGAGTCGAATGTATTGAACGTAGGTGACTCGTCTCACTTGCTTCGCTGTCGGACGTTTTCCACCCTCGAAACTCCCGTTGTTGATGACTCTTGTGAACGAGCTCCATCCCTTCGACAAGACGTCCAGGATTTCGGTCATGGAAATTTCGGAGAAATAGGCGGCTTTCAACCACTCGTTCTCGATGTATTGATCTTGGCGCTGCGACTCCTTGATCGTTTTCCCCAGGGCTTTGATGTCGGCGAGTGACGCCGGGTTCATGACGAAAAATGAATTTCCGCTGGCCTCCATCGCCGAAATGGTGGCCCTCATCGACAGGTACTCGGAGAAACTCAAGCGAAACGGTTTTTTCGGTGGCGGGATTTCTTTCAGAAGCGGAGCGAGAGTGCGCTCTTCGCTCGCGATCTTCAGAAGATCCATCACGAGCTTGCGATCTACGCCGCCATCCAGGGGGCGGCGCATTTCGAACCAACCTTTGATGAGAGCCGAGTTCTTCGTTTCCTTCTCGAAGATTTCGGTTTTGACGATGTCATCGAACCATTTGAAATCGGCTGCGGTCGTTTCGATCGCCATGCGTGCATTGAGGCGACGCTTGAGTTTCTCCAGCATCGCGCGCTCGTTCACGTCGATCGAGCCGGCAGTGAGGAAGTTCACGTATTCGCGGAAGCCCCAATTCAAACTCTCGGGGATGACACGGAGGGCGCGCTTGTTTCGAAAAATGAAGTAATCGTCGTGCCTGATGAAGTCCGTTCCTTCGCGAGCGTTCGGGTCCACGGTAAATCGAATCGTGATCTTCGACCCGATCGCACCGCTCTTGCCTTTCGCCGTATAGAAACCATCACCGAACATCGCCGCTTCTCCGCTAGCACCGTCTCTCGAGATCAAGACGTTCGGATCGCCAGTGTGAGCTCGGGTGATGCTTTCGTAAGCCTCGAAGCTTTTGGTCTCGTGAGCCACGGTCTCGATGCCGAGTGATTTTGCGGTTCGCCCGAGTCCATCGCCGACATTCTTCGAGCGAAGCGGTTCTTTGTTCATCCACCAGGCGACGGAGTTTTCGTGTTTGAGTTGGCCGATCGCGAGCAGTTTTCTGCGAAGGCCGATTCGCTCGAGGGTGTCCCATGCATATTCGATGTTGACCGCGTTTTGGAAAAGCTTCGGGGCGTTCTTCTCCATCCAGCTCTGTTCATACTCGGTCATCTTTCTCGGGTCGAACTTCTCGATGATCGACTTCACTATCGCTTCATCCTTCGGATCCAGCGAGAGTTCGAATTGGAACGCTTTGATGTAGTAGCGAACGACCGAGATGATGGGAGGGTTCAAGCCCTTTCTCGCGCGAGCCGTGAAACCGTGAGTATTGGAAAAGTAGTAGTGGAGTCGGCCCTGGAGCACGTCTTGTAGGAAAGTCGGTCTAGCCTCGGACCATTCGCGAAGATCGCGGATCAGCGGTTCGCTCGCATCGGTCAACTCGATCATCCCGACAGAATGGCTGTCGGTGTGTTGATTCGAAAAATCGGGATTGCCGAGGATCGCTTCTTTTTCCCCGAGGCCTTCGCGCAGAAGACGAACTTCCCAAGCGGATTTTTGTCCCTGAAGATGCGGGAATTTTGCAGCCAGTAACGCTTGAAGGTCGTGCGCTTTGGCGGGGGGCGCGTCGATCACGATGTCGAGATCCTGATTGGAGCGATAGATGTTGGTGTAATCGTAGTCGAAACGATTCGGCTGATAACGGGCATCGCCTTTTTTCCGGAGCACGTCCCACTTCGCATAATGAGCGAAGCTCGCCGCGGTTCCGCCGAAAAGCCAGACGCGCATGCCGTTGGCCTTCGCGTACTCGGTGATGAATTGGAATTCGGGAACGCTCGAGCGCTTCGTACGAACGGCTTCTTCGAGCTCTTGTGCGGAAATGGAAGGAGCGGCGCCGGCGAAACCGGGCATCGCGAGAAGGGCGAACAATATGAGGAAATTCAGGACGTTCTTCACGACCCGAGATACTGCGAATCGCAGGCCTTCGAACGCGCCTTAAGCCGAGCCTCAAGGCAAAATTAGAAGAGTTGAGCCGCGGATTCCATCACTTCGCGAGCGAAGGACGAACGCGGTTAGACACCCGAGCCGTTAAAGGGCCATGCGTGAAGGTGTCGAGAACTTCGACACCACCATCTTCAGATCGAAAAACCCATCATGAGCGCCGTTCCGAGAAGAACGATCGTCATCAACGAACCCGTCCATTCCGTCATCGTCGAATACATAGAAAAACCT
>JAZKJB010000453.1:9791-12409 GCA_040384505.1 Bdellovibrionota bacterium
ATTGGTCATGCGCCGCATGACCAATTGGTGGATGGCACCTTCTAAAACCCTCGGCCCGGCCTTGGGCCGAGGGTGTCTGTTACTTTGCTTCTAGCCCGATATCAGTTCAGGAGTTTCAACGCCATTTGGGTGACGTTGTTGGCCTGGCTGAGGACCGAGATGCCGGCTTGCATGAGAACTTGGTTTCTCATGAGCTCCGACGATTCCGCTGCGATGTCGGCGTCGCGGATTCGGCTGTTCGCTGCAGACAAGTTCTCGTCGCTGATCGCGAGGTTCGCGGTCGTCGACGTGAGTCGGTTCTGCATGGCACCGAAGTTCGCGCGAATCGCGTTCACCGAGATGATCGCTTTATCGACCGCATCGATCGACGTTTGCGCCGTCTCTTTCGTGCCCGTGCCTTCGGCCGTCATTCCGAGAGCCTCGAGGCTCGCGTTGGCTGCCGATGCATTGAACGAGATCCGATCCTTGAAAGCGTCGTTGTTCACGCCGACCTGGATGTCGATCACGCCGCCCGTACCGTTCAGGAGATCTCGTCCGTTGAAAGTCGTAACTTCCGAGATACGCTGAATCTCCGATTTGAGCTGCTGATACTCCACGTCGATGAACTTGCGCTCGGTGTCTCCGATCGTGTCCGAAGCACCTTGAACCGCGAGCTCACGCAAGCGAATCAACATGTTCGAAACTTCGTTCAGGCCACCTTCCGCCACCTGCACCAGCGAGATCCCGTCGTTCGCGTTCCGCGATGCTTGGCGCATCCCGCGGATCTGACCTTTCAACTGCTCGCTGATCGCCAGACCTGCAGCATCGTCAGCTGCTTGGTTGATCCGGAAGCCCGAGCTCAAACGAGCCAAGCTGCGATCCTGAGCACGTTGTGTGAACGACAAGTTCTTCTGAGCATTCAACGCCGCAACGTTCGTAGATATACGTAGTCCCATTTATCCTCCCTGCATGTTCCCAATCCTCCGTGATACCGCCATCCATTGGCTAACGGGCACATCGTGTGCCGCGAGTTCTTTTCGTGTGGAGACCCCATGCCTCCGGCATATTGATCGGAATTTGTTTAGACGAACCGGAGTCCAGATCTTGCGGGGGAGTTCGAGTGGGGGAGTGAGGGAAAACTTTCTTCGCATGCGATGGCCGCACGGCATGCGCATGAAACGCATTCATCCCGAGCCTGGCTCGAGAGTTCTTCTAGCGAGCTTCAGTGAAGCTCTTCGTATTCTTCGAAGCTCTTCGCTTCGATCGCAGTCGTTCGTTTGCGCGAACTCTGCTTCGCTCGGGCAGTCGCCTCCAGCGGTTCGTGTTCACCCTCGCTTTCACGAGTCGATCACGTCCTCTTCGCTATTCGCGAAGTAGGGCAGCGCCGAAGCTCACGCTTCGAAACCTCGCCGTCGGAGTGGCGTCTTCTCGTTCATCAAATGGCGCAGCGCTATACCAAATTCCAGCTGCTACCTTCTGGTTCTTTACCCGGCCTTGCTCTTTTGCTTGGCCTTTTCTTTCACTGCTCGGGTCGGGACGTTGTGATGCTTCGTCGCGAGCTTCTTCCCTCGAGCCTGAGGTTTCATCCTCTTCTCTTGGAAGTCGCGGGCTTTGAACACCGGTTTGCGAGCGAAGTAATACTCCACTCCACCTGGCGTTACGCCCTTTCTCCATGTCGCACTCTTCGTGCGTTTGCGATTCGCATCCATTTTCCCACCGCCCACTAGAGGCGTCCGAGTTCTTCGCTACCGTTTCGACCATCTCCCTCGGCATCCTGCCTTGGTCCAATTCCCCGCTTTATAAATGGGGCGAGCATCGCCCGCCCCACAAGCAGGAAAAGAGTCAGTCATCGTTCACCCAGATCGAGAAATCTCGAGCTGGTCGTGCTTAGAAGGGGAGTGCTACGGCATCCATGCCTCGCACCCCATTCATCACTTAGTGGTCAGTCAGAGTCGATCAACCCTGGAAGGACCGGTTCAAGAGCGACAGTGCCGTGTTGCTAGTCTGGTTCGCTTGCGCGAGGACCGAAGTACCTGCCTGGAGCAGGATGTTGTTCTTCGTCATCTCCGCGGTTTCTTCTGCGATGTCGACGTCACGGATACGGCTGTTCGCGGCCGACAAGTTCTCGACGCTGACGGCGATGTTGCCGATGGTCGACTGGAGTCGGTTTTGAATAGCACCGAAATCGGCGCGCATTGCAGAAACTGATACGATCGCTTGGTCGACGGCCGACAAAGAGTTCTGTGCGGACGCTTTGTCAGCGACACTCGTCAAGTTCACACCGAGAGCGGCGCTGTTCGCGTCTGCTTTCGAAGCGTCGAACGAGAGTCGATCGATATTCGGATCGTTACGGGTGCCGACTTGGAAATCCAAGATCGAGCCCGTGCCCGAGAGCAGTTGAGTTCCGTTGAACTCGGTGCCGTCGGCGATACGATCGATTTCCGATACGAGCTGGTCGTATTCCACGTTCAGGAACTGTCTTTCGACAGGACCGATCGTGTCGGAAGCGGCCTGGACCGCGAGTTCTCGGAGGCGAATCAAGATCGTCGAGATCTCGTTCAATCCACCTTCCGCCACCTGCACCAGCGACACACCATCTTGTGCGTTTCGCGATGCCTGTTTCAAGCCGCGGATTTGTG
>JAZKJB010000454.1:0-4501 GCA_040384505.1 Bdellovibrionota bacterium
AAGATCTGGTTCGAAACACAGTACCTCCCGGAGCGCCGAGCTCGGCGCTATGAAGTGTTCGCGAGCCAAGGTCGCCTCATCGACTTCCACCGACGCCCGCTCGACTCGAAGTTCACGTTCATCTTCGTGATGGATGCGACGGGACGAATTTTCGCAACCGATCGCCATCAGACCGGGCGCTTTCACCATTCTAGTTTCGTCCGCGGGGAGCCCGTGGCCGCCGCAGGTGAGTTCCGTATTCGAAATGGCGTCCTTGAATCGATTTCGGCGCGAAGTGGGCATTATCAACCCTCTTGGGCGCAGCTCCGACAGTTCATTCTCGAGCTGGAGCGACGTGGGGCGCCGGTTCCAAATTCAGCCAAAGAAACTTTTGACCCACCCCCTGGGGCGCCATAGCATCCGGGACATGACGCAGCGTAAACCAACAGCTTGGCTTCTGGCCCTCACACTCGTCTCTCTCGTGAGCTGCGCGCCTTCGGCCGATAGCGACAAACCGGTTCCCCCTCCGCCACCCACTGTTCCCGTCGAAGCCGACGAACAACCCGTAAAACAAGAAGCGTCGTGCGAAGCGATCATCGGACTTTCGAAAGGTCAGCTGATCGCGCCGACCGAAGCGCTTCGCCGTGGACGCTCGTTTCTCGTTCGCACGTTCGCGACTTTCGTAGGCGCGACCGCACCCGATGGATCTCGACGTTACTTCGGAATCAAAGGAACACTTCATCCGACGGTGCCGAATCTCGATGCGAGCTCGGCCGTCTACACCGCCGTCTGCATGGATGGCCCGATCAAAGAACCGACGGGTTCGATCGTCGTGAGATCGATCGTTCCGCGCCCGGAGATTCGCCTCTTCAACACAAACGAGTACCAGTCGTTCCATGCCCTCGCGCCCGAGGCGATCTGGAACGATGGAACGCTCGATGGATCGTTGATCCCTGCGCTCGAATGGAATCTCGGAACCGGCTGGCGCGTGACGATGACCGCTTCGCGCGAAGCCGTTCGTTCGGATCTGTTCTCGTTCAAAAGATTCTTGGATCGCCCCGTCTTCGGCGGCACAGGCTCGCTCGAGACCTACCGAGGTATCGAAGCCGGAACGTTCGTGTTGATCTATACGATCGACGCCCGCGTGAACGGAAAGCCGATCAAGGTCCGCAGTGAGCTCGAGTACGTCGCGCTCTAATCACATGTAGCTGAGACAATCGATCGGGAAGTTCTCGAGCTTGAGCGAAATCTCCGGCATGTCCGCCGAGAGGCTGTAACCGCTTTGATCCATGAACGATTGGCGGTAGCGAAGATCGAAGTTCGTGCCGTCACGAATCGAAATCACCTTCTTGCCGAAAACTCCGCCGCTGATTTTGTACTTCTTCACGATGATCGAGGCTTGGCGCATCGCGAACGGTTTGCCGACCTGAAGATCGAGCATCGCGGGCGATTCCGACGGAAGCTCGAACATCAGCTCTTCGCCGTTCGGCAAGCGCGCTCCGCATGACGTCTTGTAGGCATGCGAGACCGAGGGCAGGGCTATGAGAATCGCGATCAAAAGTCGAATCATGACGGGCTCCAGTTCGTTGCCTGGAATCCTGCATTTCGCGGGCACGTCGGTCACCGCCCCTAGTCGCCTTCTGCTGGGCATCGGGGCTCTAGGACCGACTCGACAGGGAGGAATTTGCAATGCCTGTGACGTATCAGGGCGCGTGCCTAGCAGGCTCAGCGGCCCAAGAGATCTTGCAGGCCGCCGGAGTAGTTGCCGGCGTGCGTGTAGCCGAACGAGCGAAGAGCCATCGTGACGGCGGCACTTGCGACGCCGTCCTGGTCGAGAACGATGACTCGGCAGTCTTCGGTGACGCCGACGGCTTTGAGTTTCTTTTCGATCGACGAATCGGGAAGCAAGGTCTCGGTGAAGAACTCCTTCCACGGGATGTTGATGCCACCCATGTTCGGGATGTTCGTTTTCGATCCGAGGCCGACGTGTCCGAGATAGTCCTTCTCTTCGCGAACGTCGATGATCTTGTAGAGGCGAGGCTCAGTGCCTTTGTAAGCTTCCGCCTTCACGATCGCCTGCTTGTTGATGGCGAAGAGCACTTCGTCTTTCGTGACGTTCAATGACGTGGCGGGTTCGGGCTTCCACATCGCCACGCTCTTCGGAGGGTTGGCTTCCTTGACGTTCGTGAACCGCGCGCCCAGCGAATCGATTTCTGCGAACTGAACGTTGTCGATTCCGAGATACGAAAGCATCCAGGCGATTCGACCCTCTTCACCTTTGCCGTTCTTGCCTTTGCCAGCGACCACGACGTGGGTGGCCGGATCGATACCGAGACGAGCGAGCCTTCGCGTGATCGCGAAGAGATCCGCCTGCAGAATTCCTCTTTGCGCGGGTTCTGGCTCGGTGAAATCCGACCATGTCATCGGGATCGACTTCGGAACGTGAGCGCCAGCGTAATCGAATGCGGCTCGCGCATCGATGATCACCGTTTCGGGATTGATCTCGACCGGCTTCATCATCGAAGTGCCGGCGGCTTCGATGCGGCGATCGGGGTTGTCGTTCGCGACGGTCGGTTTAGTTTGGCAACCTGCCATCGCGAAAAACGCGACGACGAGCGCGACGAGAATCGCAGGGGTCCACTTCATTTTCATGGTCCGCATCTCCCTGGGTTCGTTCACTTGAACTTCATCGTCGGGAACAAAATGATGTCGCGGATCGAGGGGCGATCCGTGAGGATCATCACGATTCTCTCGATGCCGATCCCCACTCCACCCGTCGGCGGCATGCCGGTGTCGATCGGTTGCGCTTCCTCGTCGACGACACGCTTGGCCTCTTGGTCTTTGAGACGCGCGAGTTGATCTTCGGGATCGTTGAGCTCGGTGTACGAGTTTCCGATCTCCATGTTCGCGCAGAAAGGCTCGAAGCGCTCGACGAGGCCCGGTTTCGTTCTGTGCTTTTTCGTGAGCGGCGAAATTTCCATCGGATGATCCATTACGAACGTCGGCTGCCAAAGGTGCTGCTCGGCCGCGAGCTCGAAGAGCTCCATGATCATTTCACCGCGCGAGCGTTTTCCTTTTTTGTCTGAATGGAGCTCTTTGCATTTCTGCGCGAGCTGTTCGTCGCTGGCCTCGTTCGGATCGATGCCCGCGTACTCGCGAACGCCGTCGTTGACCGTGAGCCGACGCCACGGCGCCTTGAACTCGATCTCTTTGCCTTGGTAGACGACTTTCGTCGAACCCGTGATCGCGACCGCGAGGTGCGAGATCAGCTCTTCGAACTGGGTCATCTGGTAATTGTAATCGGTGTACGCCTCGTACCACTCGAGCATGGTGAACTCGGGATTGTGCGTACGATCGATGCCTTCGTTCCGGAAGTTTTTCCCGATCTCGTAGACGCGCTCCATGCCGCCCACGATGAGCCGCTTCAGATAAAGTTCGGGCGAGATTTTCATGTAGAGCTTCATGTCGAGCGCACGATGCATGGTCGAGAACGGATAAGCCGCCGCACCACCATAGATCGGTTGCAAGACAGGCGTTTCGACTTCGAGGAAGCCGCGCGAGTTCAACCACGTGCGAATTTCAGCGATGATCTTCGAGCGCTTGACGAAAACTTCGCGCGAGTCCGCGTCGGTGATGAGGTCGAGATGTCGGTGGCGATATTTGATCTCGACGTCGGCGATCCCGTGAAACTTCTCCGGGAGGGGCTCGAGCGACTTGCAGAGCATTTTGAACTCTTTCGCGTGGAGCGAAAGTTCGCCCTTCTTCGTCTTGAAGACGAAACCCGAGAGACCGACGAAGTCGCCCAGATCGAGGTGGTCGAACGCGATGTTGTCTTCAGCAGAGAGCTCTTCCTTGCGAAGATAGACCTGGATCGACCCGCTTCCGTCTTGAATGTTGAAGAACGCGGCTTTGCCCATCGGGCGCTTCGTCATCACGCGACCGGCGATGCGGTACTGCGTGCCTTCGAGCGTTTGCCCGACCTCGAGCTTCGAATCGAACTCGCGGACGAGATTCGCAGTGAGAGCGTTACGATCGAAGTTGTGCGGATACGGATCGATACCGGCGGCACGAAGATCGGCGAGCTTGCGGCGCTTCTCCGCGCGAAGCGGATTCTCACGTTCGTGATCCGTCGAAGCAGGTTGATCTTTTTGTTCCATGTTTCTACCCGTCCCGTCTTAAACGCCTCGAGGGCGACCTTTTGGCCGCCCTCGAGACTTTGATTCTCAAATCACTCAGGCTGGCCGCTCAACCTTCGCCGCGGAAGATGTCTTGCGTGCGATGCAGAAGCTCGATGGCTTCCTTCTTCGGTCTCTGGAAAGCGTTTCGGCCCATGATCGATCCGAAGCCGCCGCCTTGTGCGATGCCCTTCAGCTCCTCGAGCAACTCGTTCGTCGATTTCGTTTCGCCACCCGAGAAGATGATGATGCGCTTGCCGGCGAAGCAGCTGTCGACGACGTGCTTGATACGGTCTTTCATCGTCTCGACTTTGATGCCTTCGGATTCGTAGACCTTGCGAGCCGCG
>JAZKJB010000455.1:0-1573 GCA_040384505.1 Bdellovibrionota bacterium
ATTTTATTTCGAAGGCGCAATGAAGACGCTTCATCTCTACGCGAAGGCGATCATCATTCGCGAAGCGAAACGCCTGGGCGGTGAATCGTTCGTCCTCGGTGCGGTCGATGCCGGTCGCGCGAAATGGGTCGAGTCGCTGGCGAACGACATGCGGGTTCCTGCGGGCTTCGTCTACAAAACTCGAAAATCCGATGGCTCGGTCAGCGTCTCAGGCACGAACATCCCCGTGAGCGGTAAGCCTGTCGTCATCTACGACGATATGATTCGCTCTGGGGGCTCGATCATCCAGGCGTGTCAGGCCTACAAGGATGCTGGTGCGTCCCGGATCGACGTCATCACGACACACGGAGTGTTCACGACCGACGCCATCGACAAGATGAAGAAGTCAGGTCTGATCGGTTCGGTCACCTGTACAGACAGCCATCCGCGCGCGCTCGAGATCCAGGATCCGTTTTTGAAAGTCGTCTCGACCGCCGAAGTGTTCGCGGCTTATCTCGAAGGAAAACATCATGCTCATTAAGGTGGCTGGCGCAGTACTCAATCAAACTCCCTTCGATTGGTCGGGCAACCGCTCGCGAATCGAAGCCGCAATCGGGAAAGCGCGTGCCGATGGTGTTCGACTCTTGTGTCTGCCCGAGCTCTGTATCACGGGCTATGGTTGCGAAGACGCATTCTTTAATCCCCATGTTCAGTTGACGGCGCTCGAGATTCTGAAGGCGCTTCTTCCTTCCACGAAGGGGATCGCGGTCACTTTCGGTCTTCCCGTGAGTCATAAGGGTGTGTTGTTCAACTGTATCGCCATCGTCTGCGATGGAAAAGTCGTGGGTGTAGCACCCAAAAAGTTTTTGGCTGGCGACGGCGTTCACTATGAGCCTCGCTGGTTCAAGGCGTGGCCTCCGGAAGAAGTCGGCCAGATCGAGCTCTTCGGGGAAGACGTTCCGTTCGGCGATCTGCATTTCGATTTCAAAGGTGTGAAAGTCGGGCTCGAGATCTGCGAAGAGGCCTGGGTCGCGCAAAGACCTGGTGCCGTTCTCGCCAAGCGAGGCGTCGACATCATTTTGAACCCGAGTGCTAGCCATTTTGCTTTCGGAAAATCCATCGTGCGTAAAGGGTTCGTCAGCGAAGGGTCGCGCGCGTTCAACGTCGCGTACGTCTACACGAACCTCCTCGGCAACGAATCGGGTCGCATCATCTTCGACGGTGGAGTCTTGATCGCCGACGGTGGTCAGATCATCGCGCAAGGGGAGCGATTCTCGTTTGCGGAGTTCGGTCTCACGCCGGCCATCGTCGACGTCGGCCGAAACCGCGTCGTTCGCTCGCGAACGTCGAGTTATCAGCCGGATTCTACGGATAGCTCGCACCTCTGTATCGAAGTCCCTTTCGAACTCGTTCCGTCTACGGTTCCGCATAAAGTCCCGGCCGTCGCGGCCTGGGAAAATTCATCGACCGTCAAAGAAGAAGAGTTCACTCGCGCGGTCAGCCTCGGGCTTTTCGATTTTTTGAGAAAGAGCCGACAGAACGGTTTCGTGGTTTCGCTAAGCGGCGGTGTCGACTCCGCTGCCGTCACCGTGTT
>JAZKJB010000455.1:1583-4329 GCA_040384505.1 Bdellovibrionota bacterium
CCGCCGCCTGCACGAAGTCACCTCGCGCATGTCCGATCACATCGCGGTGATCAAGAACGCGAAGACTGTCGGTGAAGTGGCTCACGCGATCATTCACTGTGCTTATCAATCGACCGAGAACAGCTCGGAAGAAACTCGCAGTGCCGCAGAGGCGATCGCGAAAGACGTCGGCGCGACTTATCACGAGTGGAGCGTCGACACCTTGCTGAAGCAATACCGAACGGTCGCCGAAGAAGCGATCGGCGAGAAGCTCACTTGGCAGAATCACGATACGACTCTGCAAAATATCCAGGCGCGTGCGCGGGGACCGGCGATCTGGATGATCGCGAACCTTCACGGAGCTTTGCTTCTCGCGACGTCGAACCGGTCGGAAGCCGCCGTCGGTTACGCGACGATGGACGGTGACACATGCGGTGGCATCAGCCCGATTGGCGGGATCGACAAAAATTTCCTGAGACATTGGGCGGCCTGGATCGCCGAGAGCGGCTGCGCCGGTCTCGAGCCCGTTCGCGCGTTCAAGAAAGTTCTCGCGAAGGCTCCGACTGCCGAATTGCGTCCGCTGGAATCGCATCAAACCGACGAAGACGATCTCATGCCCTATGACGTGCTCGATGCGATCGAGCGCATGGCGATTCGTGACAAGCGATCGCCGAAAGAATGTCTCTCGCTGCTGAAAGGTCAGTTTCCCCAGGTGGCTCCCGCGAAAGCGGTCCAGTGGGTGACGAAGTTCTTCAGACTTTGGTGCCGCAATCAATGGAAACGCGAGCGCTATGCCCCCGCGTTCCACTTGGATGACGAGAGCCTCGACCCGAAGACGTGGTGCAGGTTCCCGATCCTCTCGAGTGGGTTCGAGGAGGAGCTCCGTGAGCTTCAACTATGAGTTCGCAAGACCTGCGCTCGCCGTGGACATCGTCGTCTTCGGTTACCGCGGCCCCGACGCCGGAGAAGGACTTTCACTTCTCCTCGTGAAACGCGGGATCGAGCCATTCAAGGACCGCTGGGCATTGCCGGGCGGTTTCGTTCAGATGAATGAAACGTTAGAAGAAGCGGCGACACGCGAACTGAGAGAAGAAGCGGGCTTGAAGAACGTCTTCCTCGAGCAGCTCTACTCGTTCGGAAATCTCGACCGCGATCCGCGCGAGCGTGTCGTTTCCGTTTCGTACTTCGCTCTTGTGCAGCCGTCGAAATTCGAGTTGAAGGCGACCACCGACACCATCGACGCGAAATGGTTTCCACTCGAGAAACTCCCGAAGCTCGCTTTCGATCACGCCGAGATCATCAAGGTCGCGATTCAACGCCTGCGTAACAAGATCCGTTATGAGCCGATCGGCTTCGAGCTTCTGCCGCGAAAGTTCACGCTCACGCAGTTTCAAAGCCTCTACGAGACGATTCTCGATCAGAAACTCGACAAGAGAAACTTTCGAAAGAAGATCCTGAGCTACGGAATCTTGAAAGAGCTCGACGACAAGCTCGAGAACGTTCCGTACCGGGCACCGTCGCTCTATAGCTTCGACGAAACCAAGTATCGCGCGCTCGTGAAGAGCGGCTACAAGTACGAGATTTGAAAAACAAGAGGAGGCTACCATGCGTGCCTTGATCCTGATCGACATCCAAAACGACTTTTTGCCTGGCGGAGCGCTCGCGGTTCCGAAGGGTGACGAAGTGATTTCCGTCGCGAACTCTCTTTCTTCCAAAAAGGGCGAAGTCTTCGATCTCGTCCTCGCGACTCAAGACTTTCACCCGAAGAACCACGGAAGTTTCGCGTCGAACAACGGGGCTCAAGTCGGAACGATGGGAAAGCTCGGGGGTCTCGACCAAGTCATGTGGCCGAATCACTGCGTACAAGGAACGGCGGGTGCGGACTTCGCCTCGGCCCTCGATATGAAGCCAGTCGACAAGATCTTCAAGAAAGGCCAAGACCCCGAGATCGACAGTTACAGCGGTTTTTATGACAACGGCCAGAAGAAATCGACAGGCCTCGGGGAGTACCTGAAGGAAAAGAAAGTTCGAGAAGTCGTGATTCTCGGACTCGCGACGGACTACTGCGTGAAGTTCAGCGTCCTCGACGCTCTTCGGTTGGGTTTCGATGTGTCGTTCGTGAAGGACGGTTCGCGCGCGGTGAATCTGAAGCCGACCGATGGCGATGCTGCGATCGAAGAGATGCGCCGCGCAGGTGCGCACATCGTGACGAGCGCTGATGTCGCGAAGAAATCGAATCGATGAAATTCAAAACGGCGGTCGTCATCGGACGGTTTCAGCCTTTCCACTTGGGCCACCAAGAGTTGATCGAGTCGGCACTCGCGCTGGCCGAACGAGTGGTGGTCGTCGTCGGTTCCGCTTGCGCGGCTCGAAGCCTTCGCAATCCCTTCACGGCCGACGAGCGAATCGAGATGATGAAACTCAATCTCCCGGAGCCTGACCGAGTCAGATACGTGCGCGTGCGAGATTATTTCTATAACGACTCAGGCTGGATCAACGAGGTACGAGAAAAAGTCCGCGAAGAGGCAGGCAGTGGGACGACTGCGATCGTCGGTCACGACAAGGATTCGACTTCGGGCTATTTAAAATGGTTTCCCGAGTGGGAACGTGTCGAGCTCGCGGGCAAGAAGACGGGCGCAACGAATGTGACCACGACCTGCCACGGAACCGAGATTCGCGAGAGCTATCTTCGCGACGAAAAGTCGACTTCCATCCGCACCGAGCTTTCGATCGCGACTAAAAGTTGGCTCATGGAATTTGCTTCGCG
>JAZKJB010000456.1:0-1843 GCA_040384505.1 Bdellovibrionota bacterium
ACGGCGAAGTTTGTTGGCTCGATGACGACGGTCATAGCCATTTCTCCGGACTTCAAGAGGCCTTGAAGCATGGGATGACCGATCGCCTCGTCTTCTTCGTCTTCGATATCTTGATTCTCAAGGGAGAAGATCTGCGCGAGCGGCCGCTTCACGAGAGAAAAGAAATTCTGAAAAAGCTCCTCTCGAAAGTCGACGACGAAGCATTACGTTACAGTGATCACTTCTCTGTACCGGGCGACTCCATTTATCGCACGTCGTGCGCGATGGGACTCGAAGGAATCATCTCCAAGCGCGCGAACTCGACTTATTCGTCGTCTAGAAACGGAGATTGGCTGAAAATCAAATGCACCCACGGCCAAGAGTTCGTGATCGGCGGATATACGAAGCCCGGCGGATCGAGACAAGGATTCGGAGCACTTCTGTTGGGAGCGCACGACAAGGCAGGCCGTTTGCGTTTCGTCGGGAAAGTTGGAACGGGTTTCGACGGCAAAACGCTCACGACGCTTAAGAAGAAATTCGATCGCAAGCGATTGAAGGACTCACCGTTTTCCCCAGCGTCACCTCCAGAAAAAGACGTCACGTGGATCGAGCCGTCGTATGTCGCCCAGGTGGATTTCACCGAGTGGACCTCGGACGGACATTTGCGACATCCCGTCTTCCGCGGAATGCGTGAAGACAAAGATCCGAGCGAAGTCGTCATCGAAGCACCGGAAGTGAAAAACGTGCTCTCGAACCCGGACAAGATCCTCTTCCCCCGGGCGAAGAAGACGAAATCGGATCTCGCGCACTACTACGAGGAGATCGCGGAGTGGATGCTTCCCCACGTCGCGAACCGGCCGCTCTCTCTCGTGAGATGTCCACACGGCGCCGGGGCGGAGTGTTTCTTCCAGAAGCACCTCGCCCCGGCACGCGGCTCTGCCATTCACCTCGGAACCTTCAACGCGCGCGAGCGCGGCGACAAAGAACAAGTTCTCTTCATCGATTCGGCAGACGCCTTGACGGAGCTCGTACAACTCGGAGTCCTCGAGATTCATACCTGGGGATCGCGAGTCACCGACTTGCTCCACCCCGATCTCTTGGTCTTCGACTTGGATCCCGATCCTACGGTTGGATGGCCCGAAGTGCGCGATGCCGCCTTCGAGTTAAAGGACATGCTCGAGGCACTAGGACTTCGGTCTTTCGTGAAAACGAGCGGTGGAAAAGGCGTTCATCTTCACGTTCCCATTCGACCCGAAGTTCACGTCGACCGAGCGAAGGCGTTTTCGAAAGCAGTGGCCCAGTTGATGGAACGAGAACATCCCTACCGCTACACGCACGAACTCGCGAAAGTGAAACGCAAAGGGAAGATCTTCATCGACTACTTGAGAAACGGTTGGGGGTCGACGGCAATCACCGCTTACTCGGCACGAGCGAAGCCGGACGCGAACGTGGCGCTACCGATCACGTGGAAGGAACTGAAACGATTAAGATCGCCTGCTGCATTCACCATTGCGAATGCGCCAAAGAAAGTTCGATCGAATGAAGATCCCTGGGAAGGATATTTCGAAGTGGACCAACGAATACCGATCCTCGGCGCGACCGACGCGCGAGAGGACATGAAGTTCAGGGCGCGGTAAGCGCGTTTCTCGTTTTGCTTCCCGTGAAGAGACCCGCGACGAGCGTGATCATGAAACCGATCAAAGAAACGAAGAAGAGAATCTGCGCCGTACCGGCTGTCGCTTCCGCGACACCACCGAAACCCATCGCGCCCGCGATGAGAGCCACGATGAAGAAGACTGCTGACCAGTAGACCATGGACAACCCTCCGCTCTTCCAACTTCTGTCGGCGTGGTCATTAAACCCC
>JAZKJB010000456.1:1853-2632 GCA_040384505.1 Bdellovibrionota bacterium
TTGTCCAGGTCAAGAGGTTGAGAAGTGATCACCTCAAATCGCCAGTTTACGGCGCTTAATCTCGTTTTGAGACGCCCCACCCTAGGGTGAGAACAAAAACTCGAAGTGCCGACTAAGAAACTCTCGGCTCGATCGTGACTCCTTTGAACACGCTGAAAAGGAGATTCCTGTGACGACGACGACCGCTCGCAAGTTCGATCTCGATAAGGCTCGCATCGCTTCTCCCTGTTCGATGTCATGGAACGAGATGAAGGGAGACGATCGCGAACGCCACTGCGGTTCATGCAAGTTGAACGTGTACAACGTCGCTGGTCTCACGAAAGTGGAAGCCGAAGAACTTCTCGAACGTCGCGCGGGCGGCGAGAGAGTTTGCGTTCGCTTGATGCGCAGAAAAGACGGAACGATCATCACGAAGGACTGCCCGGTCGGAGTTTCTCTCGCCCGCCGCGCGAAACTTCGCGTGGCTTCGTTGTCGGCTTCGATCGTCGCACTTTGCATCGGGCTCTTCAGCGTGCGATCGATCGCGCAAGAAGAAGAGACGATGGGTGAGCCCGCGGTCGCGGTAGCTTACGAGCCGGTCCTGATGGGTAAAGTCGCATTCCCGAGCAACTACGAGGACGACGTCGCCATGATGGGTGGTCTGCAAGCGCCGATCGACGAAAACGGCGAAGTCGAAGTCTTAACGGGCGATATCGCCGAGCCCGTGCCGACGATCGAATACCGAAGCACAATCGAACCGCATTTTGGTCCCAGCGACAACCCAAGCCAAGGCGTTCAGT
>JAZKJB010000457.1:0-6625 GCA_040384505.1 Bdellovibrionota bacterium
GATCTCGACCGCGAACCGAAACGCGACAGCTATTGGATCCCCGTGGACGGAACGAAGAAATCGACCTTCGAGAACCAATTTTGAAAAGGGCCGCATGAAGATCCTCGGGCTCTCGGCTTACTATCACGACAGCGCGGCCGCCCTTCTCGTCGACGGCGAAATCGTCGCGGCAGCTCAAGAAGAGCGCTTCACGCGTAAAAAACACGACGACTCTTTCCCCGCGAATTCGATTCGCTCCTGCCTCGAGATCGCCAGCCTCTCGTTGGACGACGTCGATCACGTCGTCTTCTACGACAAGCCCTTTCTGAAATTCGAGCGCCTCCTCGAAACCTATCTCGCCTTCGCACCGCGAGGTTTCACGAGTTTCAGTCGCGCACTTCCGCTTTGGCTGAAGGAAAAACTCTTTCAGAAGAAACTGTTGGCCGAAAAACTCGCGCAGTCCGCCCCCGATTTCGATTGGTCGAAGAAGCTCCTTTTTTCCGAGCATCATCTCAGTCACGCGGCTTCCGCATTTTATCCCTCGCCCTTCGAAGAAGCCGTCGTCCTCACGATGGACGGAGTCGGAGAATGGGCGACGACATCGGTCGCCATCGGACGCGGAAACGGACTCCAGGTCGTCAAAGAAATTCGCTTTCCGCATTCGCTCGGTCTTCTCTATTCGGCGTTCACCTCCTATGCCGGCTTCAAGGTGAATTCGGGCGAATACAAACTCATGGGCCTCGCCCCTTACGGCGAGCCGCGATACGCCAGCACGATCCTCGAGAAAATCGTCGACGTGAAGAACGACGGCACCTTCCGCCTCGATCAAAGCTACTTCGATTACTGCACGGGTCTACGGATGACGAACGCGAAATTCCACTCGCTCTTCGGCGGACCACCTCGCAACCCCGAAGCCCCCCTCGAGCAGCGGCACATGGATCTCGCGGCGTCGATTCAAGCCGTGACCGAAGAGATCATCCTTCGCCTCGCCCGTTCTCTCGCCAAAGAAACCGGAATGAAAAAGCTCTGCCTGGCCGGCGGAGTCGCCCTCAATTGTGTCGCGAACGGAAAGGTCCTTCGCGACGGAGCTTTCGACGAGATCTGGATCCAACCGGCAGCGGGCGACGCCGGTGGCGCTCTCGGAGCGGCGCTGGCCGCAGCTCACCTGCATTTCGGTGAGCCGCGCGTGCGCGCGAAGGGTCTCGATGCGATGAAGGGCTCCTACCTCGGGCCGGAGTTCTCCCAAACCGACTGTGAAGCGCGATTGAAATCGCTCGGCGCCACTTTCGAAACGTTGAACGATGACGAACTCTTCGCGCGAACCGCGACCGCACTTGCGAGCGGGCAGGCCGTCGGATGGCATCAAGGCCGCATGGAATTCGGGCCGCGCGCTCTCGGCGCGAGATCGATTCTCGGCGATCCGCGAAATCCGACGATGCAGAAGTCGCTCAACCTGCGTGTGAAATTCCGCGAGAGCTTCCGTCCGTTTGCTCCGTCGGTCCTCACGGAGAAGACGAAGGAGTGGTTCGATCTCGAGCACGCGAGCCCGTACATGCTTCTCGTCGCCGACGTCGCGAACGATAAACGAATTCGAACGAACGAAAGCTTCACGAGCGGGCTCGCGAAACTCGAAGTCAAACGAAGTACGATTCCTGCCGTGACACATGTCGATTCTTCCGCGCGCGTTCAAACCGTTCACCGCGAAACGAACCCCAGATATCACCGACTGCTCGAGACGTTCGAGTCGCAGACCGGCTGCCCCGTTCTGGTGAACACGAGCTTCAACGTTCGCGGCGAGCCGATCGTCTGCACGCCCGAGGACTCTTACCGCTGCTTCATGGGCACCGACATCGAAGTCCTCGTCGTCGGGAACTGCTTCCTCACGAAAAACACTCAGTCGGCCGAGCTCTTGCGCGACTACCGCGAGCGGTTCGACCTCGATTGAAAAGACCTTGCTTGACTAGGTTACCTTGCATTGCTATGTATGAGGCATGGCAGGGTCAGTCGAGAATTGGAAAACGCAAATCCGCAAGGGCTACCTCGAGCTCTGTATCCTCTTGCTCATCAAGACCCGCAAGAAGGTCTACGGCTTCGATTTGATCGAGCAACTGTCGGCGGCTTCTCTCGAGGTGAAAGAGGGAACTCTCTACCCCCTCTTGAACCGCATGGCCGCCGACGGATTCCTCGCGTCTTCTTGGGAGACCGAGAACGTCAAAGGCCACCCGCGGAAATTCTATTCGCTCACCAAAGAAGGCTCGAAGCTCCTCGAACAAATGGACGACGAGTACGGCCAGATGGTCCGCATTTACGAAAAACTGAGCAAATAAGGAAGTCGCATGACGAACCGCGATCCCCGTCTCGAACGCTATCTCTCCACTCTCGAATCCTCGCTGAAACCGTTCCCCGTGAGCGATCGCGCGGAGATCATCACGGAGATCAAGAGTCACGTTTACTCCGCGCTCGAGCGCGACCCGCAGGCGAGCGTCGACTCGATCCTCGCGGCCCTCGGCGAACCCGAGATCGTGGCGAATCGTTATCTCCTCGAGCGCGGGATGAAACCCGCGAAGCCGCCGATCAGCCCGATCGTCCGCTGGATGGTAATCGGCTTCCTCGGCTCTCTCGCGATGGTCCTCCTCTTCGCCGGTTTCGTGGTCGCGCAGTTTTCGCCGATCGTGAAGGTCGACGAGAAAAAGAACCAGGTCGAAATCCTCGGCGGAATGATCAAGATCGACGGCAACGAAGAGCGCGTGACGATCAAGAGCATCATCAAAGACGGCGGACACTCGTTTTCGGGCGGGCATTCGTTCTCCGGCAGCCAGTCGATGAAAGAGGGCGACGCGATCGACGTGAAATTCTCCAACGGTCGCGTGGAACTTTCCACCAATGACGAGCCCAACTTCGAGTGGGAATGCCGCGGCCCCGAGGGTTCGACACCCGAGCCGATGATCTCCAACGGCGCGACGACTCTCGATCTCTCCACGCTCGCCGGCGTTCGCTGCGAGCTCCGCATCCCGAAGAACGCGAAGCTCAAACTCGCTGGCGCCAACGGTAGGATCTCGATCACTGAGGCCGACTACGAAGCCGATGTCGCGCTCGAGAGAGGACGAGTCGAGTTCGACGCGGCCGACGGCGCCCCGTTCAAGTACGACGTGAAGGTCGACTCGGGACGCGCCGACAAATTCGAATCCTCCACGCTACCCACCGCTCACGTCGCGAAAATTCACGTCGGCGCCGGCCGTATCGACCTCGAAGACTGAAGGAGAATCACATGAAATTCGAAATCGAAATCGAACAGAACTATTCCTCGCTCGGCCGACGCGTCGTCGCGCTCTTGCTCGACGGCTTGATCTTCGCGATCCCTTGCGCGATAGCCAACCACTTGATCCCGGTCTTGGGCGGCCTCATCGCTTGGTTCTTCTATGCGCCCGTGCTCGAAGCCTCCGAGCTTCGTGCGACGCTAGGAAAACATTTGATGGGAATTCAAGTCGCCGACCTCTCGGGCCGCCGAATTTCATTGCGAGCGGCCGTCATTCGAAATCTTTTGAAACTCGTCTCCGGTGTGATCGTCATGCTCGGATTCGTCGTCGCGCTTTTCACGAAGCGAAAGCAGACGCTTCACGACATGCTCGCCGACTCCGTCGTCGTTTATGGCCGAAGCGAGACGCCGATCCCCGACGCTTGGGTCTCGAGCTCACGCGAGGTCTTCAACGCCGGCTCGTCGATCATCAAAGACAACGTGCGCTCGCCGAACGAATCGATGGTCACCCAACTCGAACGGCTTCAAAATCTCCGCGAAAAAGGGGCGATCTCCGAAGACGAGTTCCTCGCGGCTAAGGCGAAGATCTTCGGATGACGCGAACGAGGGCTTCGGCCGAGATGGCGGAGCCCCTCTCGTTCAAATGCCCGTGATCGATGAACAGAGGACGACCGTCGCGAGCCGCGAGACAAAGCTCCTCCTCACAGAAATGTTCGGCCCAATCGAAACGCTCGATCTTCTCCGCGGTCGTGATGTCCCGAAGGATCGCGTTGATCTTCGCGGAGCTCCTCGCCGGGAGCTTGCGATCGCCGGTCGGCGGGAGCGAAGAACCACGTCGTCCGAAAACGTGCGGAACCGAGCCATAGAATTCCGGTCCCTCGTCGATGAGAACGACTCGCGCGCCGCTGCTCTTCAGCTCTCGAATCATGCCTGACAAAGTTTCGCGGAAGTCGACCGTGCCCAGGCGATCCAGATCGCGGCTCCATCTCGCGCCGACGATCACCACCGTTGCCTTCGCCCTCGGAATAATTTCGTCGAAGACTCTTCGGCTGAACTTCTCGCAAACCTCTTGGCCTGCCAGTTCTCGAAACGGAGGACAGCCGGCATTGGCCGCCTCGACGACCTGAATGCTCTCGTTCGCCAGGACCTGACGTAGTCCTTCGACGTAATGTGCAGCGAAGCTATCGCCGATGACGAGCCACTTCTCACGCGCTCCCGTCGGTACGCACTTCTCGATCGAATACTGGCTCGGCTCTTGGAAGATGCTTAGCGCGCACTCGGAGCGCGCGAGCGAACGGCCATTGAGTTTTGTATCGGCATTGACGATCGCCGCCGACTTTTCCGCGAGAGCCCAGGGAATTCCGACCGAAAGCGAAATCATCACGACGGTCGCACCGACCACGCGGGCGCCGCTCCAAGATCTCATTCGGCGCTGGGCCGGCTGCTCGATGAATCGAAACGCGACGAAGCTGGCGATCAGGGTGACCGCGATGAGTGCGAGCTTGAGAAAAAAACCGATCGGTCTCTCGCTGGGTGCTGCGATGAAAATCCAGAGAGGGAGATGCAGAAGATAGATCGAGTACGACCTGGCGCCGATGGCCGTGAGCGGCTTCCAGTCGAGAACGCGACCGACGCCGTTCTTCACACTCCCACCCCAGATCACGAGCGCGGCAGCGACCGCCGGAAGCAGACGGTACGATGGCAGCTGATCGAACGTCGGCTGCATGAAGACGAGCGCGAGACCGAAAATCGAGAGCCCCGCTACGCTACACCAAGCTCCGATCGCCGGCCGGCTCGGGGGCTTCGCATAGACCAAGAGAGCGCCCACGCCCATCTCCCACATTCGACAAGGCCTGAGATAAAATGCGCCCGCGGGTTTAGCGACGAAGGCCATCAGACTGAAGGAGACGAGCGACACGACCGCGAGCGCGAGGATCGCCCGTCGACGAGCGGCCAGGAGCAGAAAGGGCATCACCAGATAAAATTGCTCTTCGACTCCGAGTGACCACGTGTGCAGGAATGGGTTCAGTTCGGAGTTCGTTTGAAAGTAGCCGAACTTGCTCCAAAGAAAGACGTTCGAATAGAACAGTGCGACCGACCGAGCTCCCCAAAAAACCATGCTCGCTTCGCTCGGAGCGAAAGTAAACCAAGCCGCAGCGACAGTCGCCAAGATCGTGAAGGTCACCATCGGCACGAGCCGCGCGACCCTTCGCTTGAAAAATTCCCCGGCATCTCGCAGCGACTCGAGTCGTCCAAGGCTCGCTCCCGTGATGAGATAGCCTGAGATCACGAAGAACAAATCGACTCCGGCGAAGCCCCCGCGCATGAACTCGAACTTGAAATGATAGAGAACGACCGCAGCGATCGCGAGACCTCGAAGCGCATCGATGTCGGCTCGGTAGGCTGGCTTCATCGAACTTTCTCGATCATCTCGATCGTGGCGGGCAAGACGCGCTCGGCGATGAGCTCGTGACCGAACTTCGTCGTGTGCCCGAAGTCCCCCTCGAAGTCGTCAGTGAAAACTTCGCGTCGCTCGCGTGTCGAAAGCGCCGCTTCGAAATTCTCGACGTTCTCCACGATCGAAGATCGTCCGCCGAGTGAGCTCAGCGTCGAACGGTCCCCCGTCGAGACTTTCCTGAGGGGATAATTCATCACGATCAAAGCACTGCCCGAGGCGATGACCTTAGCGAAGACCTCACGTCTCGGATCGAAGTTCGCGTCGGACCGACGAAAGAACTTCAGCGACTCGCCGTTCGCATCGAGGACTCGGCGCCATTCTTTCGTATCCTCGGCGCAATGTTCGGCCGCCATCATGAGCGGCGCCGTTCGTGGAGGGCCCGCGACTTCGAGGTGCCTCTCGAAGAGAGCGAGACACTCGTCTTTCAAATTCGCATCCGCGAGAACGATCGCGTACGGAGTCGACATGCCGTCGACGAGAAAGCCCGTCGAAAACGACTTTCGAAAATATCGAAGCGCTGCTTCTCGCTCGGGAGAGCCGACTGAATTCGAAAGAGGATCGATTCGTTCGGCGAGATGCGCGAACACTCTCGCCCGCGGTCTGGGAGCAAGCGCATCGATGGCGGCTTCGTCTTCCAAGTTCACGACGTTCAGCACGTCGTCTTCCGCTTTCCTGATGAGTCCACCCGATCGCCCCGGCACGAGCCTCACCTTGGCGGCGAAGTAGCACCACGAAAGTATCCGCCAGAGTTTCACGTTGCGAAGTGGCGACCGACTCATCTCCGCGACCCACTCGTCGGTGTCGTTCACGCCTATCATCGCGATCACGATCCGAGGTCGATATGTCTCGAGAATCTCGCCGAGCTGACCCAGAATCTGACTCGTCGTCGCCCCCGTCTTCCCTTGATTGACGACGGTCGCCTTCACTCCACG
>JAZKJB010000458.1:0-5020 GCA_040384505.1 Bdellovibrionota bacterium
ACCTTGATGCAGCCGTAGCGACCCGACTTCAACTGGCTCTCGAGCAAAGCCGCGTTCACTTTTCCTTCGACGCCTGCGCAGAACAGGACACCATAATCACGAAGGGTTTGGTCGGCCGTATCTTCTCCCGCGCCCATGTGAACGATCGCGCCGACGGCGTTCGCTTCGCGAAGCTCGTTCAAGAATTGCTCGCGTGAATCGGTGATCCCGCTCGTTCGCTCCGATTTCCCGGAGAAGTGATTGTGCATGTGAACGTCGATGATTTCGATTTTTTCATCGGCGGCCACCGCCGCGTCTTTCGGTTGCGGCGCCTTAGGTGCCGACGAACAAGCGGCGATCAAGATCAGGAAGGGAGCGAGGAGTGCGAGTGAGCGTGACATCGTAGGGACCCTCCGAAAGCGCTCACGATAGCGCTATCGGAGAAGGGTCGGCAACGACGGGCTGGTTATTGCGCGAGGCGCGATTTGTCGTAGTCGGGCATCTTCCAAGTGCGACCGGCCTGATGCTGACCGAATTGAACGTGCATCGGGCCCGTTTTCGGGAGAGCCGAGAGCATGTTCCGCGGAAGCGAGAAGACGAGCGTATCGTTCTTGCGATCGGGAGCGTAGCGGCTGACGAAGAACTTGTACTTCGACATCACGAGCACCGGGAGCGCATCGCCGACGGGGAAACCGGTCTTCGAGCGAACCGAAATCTCGAGCGCGGGGCCGCCACTCATCTGACGCGACCGTTTCACGCCTGCGACGTTCACGATCGTCGCTTCGCCGACCGGAGGTTGCGCGGCGGGAGCAGGATTCGTAGGAGCCAGCGGGGCTTCCGGCGTCGGAGGCGCGGGCGGTGGCATCGGAGCTGGCGGAATCGGAGTGTTGTTCACGACTTCGTTCTCGGCGACCGGAACTGGCTGTGCCGGAGCGGAATCGAATTCGGGGAGCGCTTCAGCCAGCGAAAGCCGGAACGCGCTCGCATCGTTCACGGTGAAACGAACGTTCGCGAGATGGATCGCACCCGTCGCACTTTTGTCGAAGACGAAGCGCACGCCGCGAATCTTCGCGGTGCCGGGCAATCCGAAATCCTTCATCGGGATTCGCGCGGTCTGATAGACCGTGTTCACGTTCGCGGGCCCGAGGAGGCTCAAGTAACTCGCGAGAGAGACGGGAGTCGACAGCGTCCCATCGGCGTTGACGAGGGCGATCGAGAAATCGGTCGCGTCTTTCGAACCCATGTGAGTCATTTGGCGAGCGACACGGAAATCGAGCGACGTGTAGACTGCGACGTCGCTTCCGCGACCTTCGGGCGTCCAGTTCACTTGAAGGAAGTTGTCGACCGATGCCGTCTTCCACTCGATCTCGGCGCGCTTCGGAGTTTCGTTCGCGTCGTTGGCGACGACGATCCCTTGCGCGAGATTCGCCTCGCCGCTCGAGCTCGTGCCCGTCGCGCGATCGAAGTCGTCCACGCGAATGCCGTAGACGTCGTCATTCGTGTAGTAGTGATCGCGATCGACTCGCGTGACGCCCGTGAGAGCGGCTGGCTGATCCGACGCGGGATCGAAATTCCCGAGCTGATTTTCGTCGCGTGCTTCGCCGACGTTCGCGAGGAAGAACGCCGTCGCGGTCGAGATCGCGATCTTTTGCTGCGCTTCCGAAACGGGACCCTCGCCCGCGATCGATTCGTGACCCGAGCAACCGAACGAATCGCTTCGTTGCCACTCGGTATTGTAGAAGTTGTGGTTCGTTCCCCACGCCATCGTGATCGACTTTGGAGTCTTTCGCGTTTCACGGAGCTTCGAGATCATGCGTTCGAACGGCATTCGACCCTCGAGGCTCGAGACGTCGCCGTCGCACATCGGGAGAAGTTGGTTCCATGCGGTGTCGTCGGCGTCGAGGACGCGTCCCGCTTGTCCGTCGACCGCACCGATTTCGAAAATTCCGCGGATCTCGAGACCCGGGATGCGCGTCTTCCACTTGTTGTTCTTCTCGCGATAGAGATTCAAAGCCGCACGAACTCCTTCACCGCCGCGTGAGTGCCCCATCAATCCGACGTTCGCGAAGTCGACATGATCTTTGAACGCGTCGGCGGGAAGACCGAGCGACGCTGGCGCGCCTCCGTTCGCGGCCCACTTCGACCATTCTTCGATGTGTCGTAGCACGAGGCGACCGCGCGCGATGTTCAGACCCCAGTCCGCGTCTGAACCCCCGCCGCACGTGATCCCGCGATTCGCGTTGATCGAAACGACGATGTAACCGAGCGAAGCGAGATGTTTACCGAGGTAGTCGTAACCTTCGTGATTCGGAACGACGACCATTCCTGCCGGGCAAGAACCCTCGTTCGTGTACGTGCAGTCGAAATCGCTGCGCGGGTTGGAGCCTTGGCCGCAGGTCGCGTGATTGCCGTGGAGGAAATAGAGGATCGGACGTTTGGTCGAGAGGTCGGTGGGCCAAAAAGCTTTCGCCCAGAGCTCCGTCGAGACGCCTTCGAGCACGTCGGGATCGATGCTCGCTGGGAATTTGTATTCGCCCGAAGCGAACGTCAGAGTTCCCGCGACCGAGGCATCGGGAGCCGTGGAGCGAGTGGCGAATGCCTGCTGTGAAGCGAGGCCCAACAAGATCGTGAGAATCCACATGTGGCGCAAGAAATTCCCCTCGGGTCGAAAGCACGCGGGCTGTGACCGAAGGAGTCTAGGTGCTGGGACTCATTTAGACAATCCGGACCCTTTTCACGGGTAGTGTTTACCGGAATATCTAAAGCATCGTAATTATTACGAGTTTTTGAATCCTCGAATGACCAGGCGGGCGGATGCCAGGTTGGTCGCGAGGGGCACGTCGTGGACGTCGCAAATTCTCATGAGGGTCGAGATATCGGGATCGTGCGGATGCATGCCCAAGGGGTCTCTGAGGAAGATGACGGCATGGCATCGACCCATGGCAACTTCGGATGCGATCTGCGCGTCTCCACCGATCGGACCGGAAAGCATTTTCCGCACTTTCAGTCCCGCTTCGGCGACGTGGTCTCCCGTCGTCGCCGTCGCGATGAGATCGAATTTTCTCAGGGCGTCGCGGTGATCCTTCACGAATGCGACCATCTGGGCCTTCTTCCCATCGTGGGCGATGAGAGCGAGTGTGGCTCGGGTGGACGCACGGCGAGTGGACTTGGTTTTCTTTGCCATACCGAAAAGGTATCCTCTCCCCCATGAGTTTGTCGATGGCCGTGAAACATATCGAAAAGAAAGGGATCCTGCTGGTCTTTCCCCAGGAGAACAAGCGCGATCCGGCCTCGCTCTGGTACGAGCTTCATCCACGAACCAAGATGCGCTGGGAGTGGGATGCGGATGGCGATCAAAAGGTCTCCGACCTCTGGCATTTACGCGAGCGACTTTCGCTTTCGAACAAGGTCGTTTACTCGAAGTGGTTCCGTGGACGCGCGACGCTGATGTCGTTCGACGTTTTCTGCGCGATTCTCAGACTGCAGAATCCCGATTTACCGGATGCTCGCGGACTCACGCTCACTTCCCGAGAAGTTCTCGATCTCCTCGAGGAGGATTCTCCGCTCTCGACGAAGCAGTTGAAGAAGGCGACCGGTCTTCAAGGTCGCGAAGCCGAAGCGGCGTACCAACGCGCGCTGAAAGAGCTCTGGGAGCGGTTGCTGATCGTCGCGTACGGCGAAGTGGACGAAGGCGCTTTTCCCTCGCTCGCGGTCGGCGCGACGCGGACCATTTTCGAGCCGCTGTGGGATCGCGCGGCGGCGATGACCGACGAAGAAGCGAGAGAAATCCTCGCGGAGAAGCTCGTCGCCGGTTCGGCTTTCGAGAAGTTTTGGAAATCCCTCGAGAAGAAACGCGCCCAGAATTCGAACCTGAGAAGAAGCGAGAGCGAGAATGAATCGAGTTTTTGAGCTCGCTTTCGTCGCGCTAGTGATGACGCCGTCGTTGGCGCGCGCTGCACTTTGTTCGAAGTGGGCTCCTGCGGTGGAAGTCGGGAAACTCGATCCGAAAAAGATCGACGAGTCGAGTGGTCTCGCCGTTTCGCGCCGCTTCGACGTTCTCTATCACAACAACGACTCGGGAACCGGACCTCAGTTCTGGATCACGTCGCGTGACGGTTCCGGCGCGAGAGCCGTGAAGATAAAAGACTACGTGCCGAAGGATCCGGAAGAGATCGCGGTCGGACCTTGCCCTGGATCCGCGAAGAAAACTTGTATCGCCTTGGGTGACATCGGCGACAACCGCGGCGCTCGAAAGAACGTCGGTGTTTTCTTCGTCGAGGAGCTCGAGAAGTTTACCAATGAGGTCACTCCCGTCGGCATCGTTCGTTTTCGCTATCCCGATGGCGCTCGCGATGCCGAGGCGTTCGGCATCATGCCGAATGGAGACCTCGTCGTCGTCACGAAAGAGGGCTCCTTGCTGAAGCCGACGAAGCCTGCGCGAATATATCGTGCGCGCGCTTCTGATTTGGCTCGCGCGACGGCTGGAGAGGAAATCACGCTCATGCACGTCGGGACGATCGACGTTCCCGCGATCGTGAAAGACAAGGGAGTCGGCGGTCTGGTGACGGCGATGAGCATCGCGGGCGATGGCTCGCGCTTCGTTTTGCTCACGTACGACAAGGCCGTCGAGGTCGAGATCGATCTTTCGACTGAAAAATGGGTCGGCGTCGCGAGCGAGGCCGCGCGCGTCGTCGACATCGCTCGCTTGCAAGGTCAAGAGAGCGTGTCTTACGATCGAAACGAGAAAGACATCCTCTATTCCACCGAGCAAGTTCCGCGGATCTTCGGGAAGGACCACGCGGTACCGCTCATGAAAGCGAGCTGCCTTCAGTGATTCGTCAGGTTTTCACCTCATCGCTCGTCGTCGCAACCTTGGCCACGACGATGGCTCGCGAAGCTTCGGCCCAAAAACTGGAGCTCGCCTCGTTTTCCGGTGGCGCCGACGTCGCCGGCTTTCTCGCCGGCGGTGAGCTGAGAGGTGGAACCGAGCAGTTTGCGAAGCTCTCCCTCGTCTTCGCGGAGCTTCAGGATCTCAAGCGCG
>JAZKJB010000458.1:5030-5288 GCA_040384505.1 Bdellovibrionota bacterium
AAAAGTCTAAAGCTCGTACCGCGAAAGGGAAAGCTCGGCGAGTTGAAAGCCACGCGGCTCGTGGAAGCGAAGCTGAAGCCTTCGATGGGTAACGGAATGCTCTTCGACTCCAAGCCGCAAACCGAGCCCGAAGATTCGAAAGAATCGACGATCGAATTCGCTCAAACTCAGACGTTCGATCGGATTCGGGTTTGGCAGGGTCTCTCGGAAGATAGGGCAAAAAGTTTTTCCATTTCGATCGACGGAGCTCCGGGACAA
>JAZKJB010000458.1:5298-10142 GCA_040384505.1 Bdellovibrionota bacterium
GTTCGAAGTCGCGACTTCGACCGGAGCGCAAGAGTTGAAACTCGAGAAGTCGATCACGGGAAAGAAAATCATATTGAAGCCATCGGGCGGCCGGCTGAGCGAAGTCCGCTTCGCCAATGGCGAAGACGAGTTCGCGCCGATGGCGCTCGTTCGCGATGAAGTCGAGCTTCGTGCGATCGCTTCGCTGAACCTCGGCGCCATGGTCGACCGCGAGCTCGTCGCGCGTCTCGACGAGAAAGACGCATGGCTTTTCCGCTTTCGAGGCGACGGCACCTTCTTCATTCGCGGTTACGGCGAAAGCATGGACGAGGCGCGAGCGTTCTCTGCCGTAGGATCGTATCGGATCGCGAAGAAAACGAAAGCGGGAGCGCAGTTCCAGCTGTTCGGAGTGCGAGCACCGACCGCGTACGCGTGGGATGGAACGCTTTGTCCGTTCGAATGCGGAAGTGCGCTCGAGAAAAAAGATCAGCTCGTCGGCGATCTCATCGAGCTCGAGGCGACGAAAGCGGGTGCCGTGATGGTTCGCAATCGCACGGCGATCGCGAAGCGAACGCTACCGTTCTCCGATCTGAAATCTCAGAATAGCGCCATCGAAGAATGATGTCGTAAGGAACTGTCGAACTCATCGACGATCACATCTAGGTTTTGTGTGATTGTAACCGGCACACTTGACCAAAATTATAAAACGCCGACACACTAATTACATGCAGCGCCAAAATTCGAATGCGAAGTGGTGGGGTCTTGCCCTGACGCTTTCGCTACTCATCGTGTCTTTCCATTTGCTGACTCGCCCTGGATCAACGTCCAGTGAGCGCGTTCCTGCGTCTCCTTCGTTCGTCGAATCGCAAGGTGCCATCGACAAAGAGTTGCTCGCGACTCAGATGGGTCCGTCTTACCAGAAGAACTTGTTCCCGGAAGCCATCGATCTCTCGTTCGACGGATCGACTCAGCGTCTCGACGTCAGCTACTCGCTGGACACTGCGATCAACGAACAGATGAACAAACTCCTCGCACAGTACCATCCGGACTACGGCGTGTTCGTCGCGATGGACGCGAAGACGGGTCGAATCATCTCGATGAATAGTTTCTCGGCTTCCGAGCCCGCGTCGGGAAATCTCGCGCTTCAAGCCCGTTTCCCGGCGGCGTCGATCTTCAAAATCGTCACTGCATCGGCTGCGATCGACATGCGTAAGGCGCAATCCGAAACCGTCGTTCCGTTCAACGGGGCGAACCATACTCTCTACAAGCGCAACGTCCAGGACACTCGCGTGAATCGTTGGACTCGCAAGATGTCCATGCGTGAGGCCTTCGGGCGCTCCGTGAACGTGTTCTTCGGTAAAATGGGTCTCTTCATGGTCGGGCCCGAGAATTTGAAAACGTACGCCGATCGGTATCTCTTCAATCAGCCGATCCACTCGGACATGCTCGTCGAAATGGGTGAGACGCGTTTCGATTCGCAAGACCCCTGGAGCGTCGTCACGGCAGCTTCGGGATTCACTCGCGACACGACGATGAGCCCGCTTCAAGGCGCGATGATGGCGGCTGCGGTCGCCAACGACGGATTGATGATGGAACCTTACATCGTCGAAGATCTTCGCGACGTGAATGGCGCGCTCATGTACGAAGCACAACCTCGACTCGCGTCGACGGTCGTGGACGTGAGAGCCGCGGAAGAACTTCGTGAGCTCTTCCACGAAACTGTCCGCTCTGGAACTAGCCGAAAGTCGTTTCGCCAGATCGTGCGCGGTCGCGCCTACGACGACGTCGAGTTCGGCGGGAAGACTGGATCTTTGACCGGTACGAATCCGCAGGGCAAATGCGATTGGTTCGTCGGCTATGCTCGGTTCGGTGACCAGCGCATCGCGGTCGCAGCTCTGACGGTCAACGAGAAGAAATGGCGCGTGAAGAGCTCGATGCTCGCCAAGCTTTTCTTCGATCGGTATCTCAAGATGAACAAGAACCAGGCTTTCGCTCAGAACGTGCGCTGACTTCGCCTCGAAACGAGGCGTTCGACCTGTTCTGCCGAATCGTCGAACTTCTAAGGCCCTGAAGCTCAAAAGCAGGGTCGAGACGACCGATAAGTCCTTGGATGTTCAAGGCCATTTTCCGAAAACACATGCCAATGCTGAAGGCGACGATGTTCATCGTCGTCATGGCTATTTCTTGTGTCGTGTTCGCGGCCAACTCCGGCATCACCTATCAAGGCCGAATCATCAAACCGAACGGCGATCCTCTCGAAGGACAGTTCGTTCAGTTCCGCATGCAGGTTCGTACTCCGGGCACCGAAAATTGTTTGATGTACGAAGAGGTCAAAGGCTCGCTCGACATGCGCACGTCGAAGGGACTCTTCGGCCTGACTATGAACGACGGCACCGGCACTCGCACGGATTCGACCGGCCTCGGTCTCAATGCGGTCTTCGCCAACCGTGGCTCGCACACTTTCGATCCCACGACATGCGCGACTGGAAGCACGTATGCGCCGAATGCGACCGATGGACGAACGCTCGTCGTTTACTTCAAAGACGAGACGATGAGCACGTGGGAGCCGATTCCTCCTACCGAGATCAACTACGTGCCGTTCGCTTTCGAGTCGAAGAGCATCGACGGTTTCAACTCGACGTCGCTCGTTCGTGTGGCCGATGGCGCGACGCTCGGAAACGTGTCGCCTTTGTCGACTGCGAACTACAACGCACTTCTCGGTTTGGTCGCTGGTACGTCGTCGATGTACCAGCAGTACGGAAAACTCCAGGGCGTGAACATGCCGACGATGACCGGCGGTCACGTTCTCGGCTGGAACGCTGGAGCTTGGGTGTCGGTGGATCCGATCGCTGGAGTTTCGGCTTTCGCGAAAGCCGCTTTGCCTGCGTGTGCGGCTGGCGACTTCTTGCGAGACAACGGATCGGGTGCTTTGGTTTGTGCGACTCCGCCGAATTCGGGCGGTACGGTGACTTCGGTCGTTGCTGGTGCTGGTTTGTCGGGCGGCACGATCACGACTGCAGGTACGATCTCGCTTCCGGTTCTCGGCGCTGGCGGAACTGCGGTGAAGGTCACGTACGACGTGTACGGCAGAATCACTGCAGCTGGCTCGCTCGCGGAAGCCGACATCCCGACGCTCGTCACTGCTGGAAAAGTTTCTGGCGGTGCGATCGACTCCGGAACCATCGGCGGATCGGCTGCGATCAACACGACGGGTAATCTCGTTACGTCGGGTTTGGTGAGTGCAGGAAGTATTTCGTCAGGAAACATTTCGTCTTCGGGTAGCGTCGTCGCGCAAGCGATGAGTGCTTCGACGATTTCGACGAACGCGATTCGTGTTTTCGAGACTACGAACAACTACAAGATCACGATCGTCGCACCTGGAACTCTCGGCGCCGACTACACGATGACGTTGCCTGGTGGTTCTGGCTCGAACGGTCAGGTTTTGACGACCGACGGAACGGGTAACCTCGTTTGGGCGAACACCGCGGTCACTGGCATCACGGGTTTGACTGGCGATGTGACTGCATCTGGAACTGGTATCGTGTCTGCGACGATCGCCGCGAGCGCGGTGACGAACGGCAAGATCGCAAACGATGCCGTGACCACTGCGAAAATTCTCGATGGCAACGTAACGGCTGCGAAGCTTGCGAACACATCGGTGACTCCTGGTTCGTATGGTGCTGCCACACAAGTTCCAACTTTCACAGTCGATGCTCAAGGTCGCTTGACTGGTGCGGGAACAGTTACGATTTCTGGAGTGGCACCGGGGGGAGCTGCGGGCGGAGATCTTTCTGGAACGTATCCGAATCCGACTGTCGCAAAAATCCAAGGCATGAACGTCAACGCAGGAACTCTCGGTCCTGCTGACGCGGGTAAAGCGTTCGTATGGCAAGGCACTGAATACGCATCTCAGTGGTTCGGCATTCAAAACTTGAAAACGTCGATCGGTGGCGCGCAGTTCGCAGACGCTGCGTGCGCCGCTCACCAAACTCTCACATGGTCGGCACTCACCGACTCGTTCTCGTGCGCGAACATCAATAACTTGAATGCGTCAGTCATTACGACCGGCACTCTGTCGGCCGCGGTTCTCCCGATCGTGCCGGTCTCTAAGGGCGGTACGAATTCGCCTACGGCATTGAACAACAATCGCTTCGTCATTACGTCCGGCGGCGCGATCATCGAAGCTCCGGCTTTGACGAACGGCCAGGTCTTCATCGGTCAAACCGGAGGCGCCGCAGTTCCTGCTAATTTGACTGCAGGCACCGGCATTACGATTACGAATGCAGCTGGGGCGATCACGATCAATTCGACGGGTGGCGCAGGCACGGCGCTCACCGCAGGAAAGATTCTCGTCGGGGACGTCTCGAACCAAGCGGCAGAAGTCACGATGGCAGGTGACGTGACGATCTCACAATCGGGTAACGTCGTCTTGACGGCGAACTCGGTCGACACCGCGAATGTCCTGGACGACAACATCACGTTCGCAAAAATTCAAAACGTCAACACGGGCAAGCTCCTCGGCCGTTCAACTGCGGCTGCTGGCGACATCGAACAACTCGATCTCGGCGGCGGACTCGTTCTCAGCCAGGGAACGCTCGGTGTCGCCGTCGGAAGTGGTCTCGCCATCGTCAGCGGAACGATTTCAGCTACCGGCGGAGGCGGCGACTTCTACGCGAGCGGCGCCGTTACCATGACAGGCCAATTCAAAGCGGTCAGCGGAAACTCGGCAACTCCGGGGATTTCGTATGCAGCAGACACGGACACCGGAATGTTCAACCCGGGCGCGAATACCCTCGCTTTCGCAACGAGCGGACAAGAGCGCTTGACGATCGACTCCGCAGGCAACGTCGGCATCGGAACGAGCG
>JAZKJB010000459.1:0-8196 GCA_040384505.1 Bdellovibrionota bacterium
CGCACCCGCAACGATCAAAATTAAAAATGTGCTGAGCGAAGCCGTCCTTCGCTCGCCGTTCGACGAGGACATGGGCGGAGATTGTTGGAGCCCCCAAGGGTAGTCAAGGCGGGTTCGAAAACCCCTGTAAACCTAAAAGAAAAAGCCGCTTGGGAGCGGCTTTCACGAAGATCTTCAGTTAGAACGCGACGATTTATGTCGTCAGCGGGAGGCCGTCGGTCGAACGAACCGCCGTCATGCCCGGGAGCATCGACGGAGCTTCTTGCGACGTCTCGTCGACGATGATCTTGAAGCGCTTGTATGCCGTGAGACCCGTGCCTGCAGGGATCAAGCGACCCATGATGATGTTCTCTTTGAGACCGCGGAGGTAATCGGTGCGCGAGTTGATCGCGGCTTCCGTGAGGACCTTCGTGGTTTCTTGGAACGATGCTGCCGAAATCCAGGAGTCCGTCGACAACGAGACCTTCGTGATTCCGAGGAGAAGAGGTTCGCTGACAGCCGGTTGGCCGCCCTCTTTCGAGACGCGATCGTTCTCTTCGTCGAATTCGAATTTCTCGGCGTGTTCTCCTTGGAGGAAGCGCGTATCGCCGGCATCGGCGACGCGAACCTTACGGAGCATCTGGCGCACGATCACTTCGATGTGCTTGTCGTTGATACCGACACCTTGGAGTCGATAGACCTCTTGGATCTCGTTGACGAGATAAGCCGAGAGCTCTTTCTCACCGAGGACCGCGAGGACGTCATGCGGATTCGTCGGGCCGTCCATGAGGGCCTCACCGGCCTTCACGTATTCACCTTCTCGAACCGCAACGTGCTTACCCTTCGGGATCAGATATTCTTTCTGTTCGCCGATTTCCGGGGTCACGATCACGCGCTGTTTACCCTTCACGTCCTTACCGAAGGTCACGTAACCGTCGATTTCGGAGATGATCGCAGCTTCTTTCGGTTTACGAGCTTCGAAGAGCTCGGCAACGCGCGGAAGACCGCCGGTGATGTCGCGTGTTTTCGACGTTTCTCTGTGGATCTTCGCGATCACGTCGCCCGCGTGGATTTCTTGTTCCGCGTTGACGAGGAGCTGTGCTCCGACCGGGATGATCGCTCGAGCCGGGATGTCGCGGCCAGGAAGCATGATCTGCTTTCCGTTCGCGTCGACGACGAGAACGGTCGGCTTCACGTCCGAAGACTTCGACTCGGTGATGACCTTGGTCGCGAAGCCGGTGACGGCATCGACCTGTTCGGTCATCGTCGCGCCTTCTTCGATGTCTTGGAATGCGACCTTACCCGTGACTTCCGAGATGATCGGGTTCGAGTACGGATCCCACTCTGCGAGCAACAAGCCTTTGGTGACCGTGTCGCCGTCTTTGATGTTCAGGATCGAGCCGTACACGACTTTGAAACGCTCGCGCTCGCGGCCCGTCGAATCGGAGAGGATGATCTCCCCGTTCCGGTTCATGACCGTGAGTTTGCCCGCGCGGTTCGTGACCGTGATGACGTCTTTCAACTTCACTGAGCCATCGTGACGAGCAGTGTGGACCGATTGCTCGACCGCGCGCGAAGCCGCACCACCCAAGTGGAACGTACGCATGGTCAGCTGAGTACCCGGTTCACCGATCGACTGTGCGGCGATCGTTCCGACCGCTTCGCCCATGTTCGTGGTCGCACCACGCGCGAGATCGCGGCCGTAGCACTTCACGCAGATTCCACGGCGCGTGCGGCACGTGAGAACCGAGCGGATGACGACGCGTTCGATCGCGAGATCTTCGATGCGTTTCACTTCCGCTTCGTTGATCTCGTTGCCGGCAGCGACGATGACGTCTTTCGTGTACGGATCGGTGACGGTTTCGAGGACGAAACGTCCGAGGATCCGGTCGCCGAGGCCCAAGATCACTTCGCCGCCTTCGACGACGGGAGTGACTTCGAGACCATCGGTCGTTCCGCAATCGTCTTCGACGATGATCGCGTCCTGAGCGACGTCATGGAGACGACGTGTGAGGTAACCGGAGTTCGCCGTTTTCAGAGCGGTATCCGCGAGACCCTTACGAGCTCCGTGAGTCGAGATGAAGTACTGGAGAACGGTCAGACCTTCGCGGAAGTTCGCGGTGATCGGCGTCTCGATGATCTCACCGGACGGTTTCGCGAGAAGACCGCGCATACCTGCCAGCTGACGGATCTGAGCCGCGGAACCCCGTGCACCGGAGTCGGCCATGACGAAGATCGGGTTGAAGGAAGGAGCGACGACCTTTTTGCCGTCGACGGTGAACTCCGCCTTCTCGATCTCCTGCATGAGCTCTTTCGCGACGCGGTCACCGGTCTGTGCCCAGATGTCGACGACTTTGTTGTAGCGCTCACCGTCGGTGATCAAACCTTCGTCGTACTGTTGCTGGATCTCGGAGACCATTTTCTCGGCGTCAGCCAAGAGAGTGACCTTCGATGCCGGGATGACCATGTCGTCGATGCAGATCGAGATACCTGCAGCCGTCGAGTACTTGAAGCCGTACTCCATGATTCTGTCGGCCAAGATCGCCGTCGCCTTGCCGCCAGCGAGACGGAAAGTCGTGTCGATCAAGACCGCGAGTTGTTTCTTGTTCATGTTCTGGTTCACGGCCGAGAACGGCACGCCATCCGGAACGATGTCGCTCAAGATCGCGCGACCGACGGTGGTTTGTTCCGTCTTGTCCTTGATGCGAACTTTCACTTCGGCTTGCAGATCGACGTGGCCAGCTTCGTAAGCGTAGAGCAGCTCTTGAACCGACGAGAACTTGCGACCCGAGCCTTTGGCGCCCGGACGAACACGAGTCATCCAGTACATGCCGAGGACGATATCTTGCGTCGGGTTGATGATCGGCTTTCCGTTCGCGGGGCTCAGGATGTTGTTGGTCGACATCATGAGGACGCGAGCTTCGACCTGTGCTTCCACCGACAAAGGAACGTGAACGGCCATCTGGTCACCGTCGAAGTCGGCGTTGAACGCCGTACAGACGAGCGGGTGCAGCTGGATCGCTTTACCTTCGTGGAGAACCGGTTCGAATGCTTGGATACCGAGTCTGTGCAGCGTCGGAGCGCGGTTCAAGAGAACCGGATGCTCTTTCACGACTTCAGCGAGGATGTCCCACACTTCCACAGTTTCTTGTTCGACGAGCTTCTTAGCTTGTTTGATCGTGGTCGAGAGACCGCGTTCTTCGAGCTTGTTGTAAACGAAGGGCTTGAAGAGCTCGAGAGCCATCTTCTTCGGAAGACCGCACTGATGGAGCTTCAAGTTCGGGCCGACGACGATGACCGAACGGCCAGAGTAGTCGACGCGCTTACCGAGAAGGTTCTGGCGGAAGCGACCCTGTTTACCTTTGAGCATATCGGAGAGCGAGCGCAGCGGACGCTTGTTCGGACCCGTGAAGGTCTTGCCGCGACGGCCGTTGTCCAGGAGAGCATCGACTGCTTCTTGGAGCATGCGCTTTTCGTTCCGGATGATGATGTCCGGAGCGTTCAATTCCTGGAGGCGCTTCAACCGGTTGTTACGGTTGATGACTCGGCGATAGAGATCGTTCAAGTCGGACGTCGCGAAACGACCGCCGTCCAAGGGGACGAGAGGACGAAGATCCGGCGGAATGACCGGCAATGCTTCGAGCATCATCCACTCGGGCTTGTTGATCGAGTCTTTGAACGCCTCGACGACTTTCAAGCGCTTCGTGAGTTTCTTGATCTGTGCTTCCGACTTCGTGTCTTTCAACTCGAGGCGGAGTTTTTTCGAGAGATATTCCGGGTCGATCTTGCGGAGCAGATCGCGAACGGCTTCGCCGCCCATTCCCGCTTTGAAGTTCGGGCCGAATTCGTTGAGCGCGTTTTGGTACGCCTCTTCGGTGAGAACTTGAGCTTCTTCGAGCGTCGTCTCCATCGGATCGATGACGACGTAAGCTTCGCAGTACAGGACCTTCTCGACGTCTTTCAAAGAAAGATTGAGGAGGTTCCCGATACGCGAGGGAAGCGAACGGAGGAACCAGATGTGAGCGACGGGCGTCGCGAGCTCGATGTGACCGAGACGTTCACGGCGCACTTTCGACTGCGTGACTTCGACGCCGCACTTCTCGCAGATGACTCCGCGATATTTCATGCGCTTGTACTTACCGCACAGGCATTCGTAGTCTTTGATGGGTCCGAAGATCTTCGCGCAGAAGAGACCATCGCGTTCGGGCTTGAACGTACGATAGTTGATCGTTTCCGGCTTCTTCACTTCGCCGAACGACCAACCGCGGATCATCTCTGGCGAAGCCAAAGAGACGCGGACGGCGTCGAACGACAATGGATCTTTGGGCTTATCGAAAAAGTTAAGAAGATCTTTCAAGCACTACTCCAGTTTTCGAAATTCAGTAACGTGCTATCGAACCAGCGCGAGTGGCGCTCTTGTTAGAGCGCCCCAGGATCACTGCTCGATCTCTTGCTTGTCGGTGAGGATGTCGGACTCGATGAGCTCGACGTTCAACGCCAACGATTGAAGCTCCTTCACGAGGACGTTGAACGATTCCGGCAAGCCGGGCTCGAGGACGTTCTCGCCTTTCACGATGCTCTCGTACATGCGCGTTCGTCCCGCCACGTCGTCGGATTTGACGGTGAGGAACTCTTGCAGCGTGTAAGCAGCGCCGTACGCTTCGATCGCCCAGACTTCCATCTCCCCGAGTCGCTGACCACCGAACTGGGCTTTTCCGCCGAGCGGTTGTTGCGAAACGAGCGAATAGGGTCCGATCGACCGCGCGTGGATCTTCTCTTCGACCAAGTGATGCAGTTTCAGCATGTACATCACGCCGACGGTCACCGGGTTCTGGAACGGCTCGCCCGTACGTCCGTCGAACAGGATCATTTGTCCGTTCTCGGGAACTTGTGCGCGCTTGAGCAGCTCTTTCACGTCGGTTTCGCGAGCGCCGTCGAACACCGGAGTGCCCAAGTGAACGCCTGCGGTCATGCGTGTGATCATCTTCTTCACCGACGCGTCGTCGGCTTTGTCGACGACCGCGTTGATGTCGTCGTCTTTGAACGTGTCTTTCAGAGCCTTACGAGCTTCATCAGCGCGGAAGTTGTCGAGTTGAGCCTGCAACTGGTTACCCAAGTTCTTTGCAGCCCAGCCCAAGTGGACTTCGAGGATCTGACCGATGTTCATACGCGACGGGACGCCGAGCGGGTTGAGGACCATGTCGACCGGCGAACCATCCGCCAGGTACGGCATGTCTTCCGCCGGGAGAACTTTCGAGACGACACCTTTGTTACCGTGGCGGCCGGCGAACTTGTCACCGACTTGGAGCTTACGTTTGATCGCGACGTAAACTTTGACCATCTTGATGACGCCAGGAGGAAGCTCGTCGCCTTTTTTGAGGCGGTCGAATTTCTCGCTGAAGACCATCTTCACGGCGTCGAGCTGGTTACGAGCACCGTCGATCACTCGCGCGACCTGGTATTCGAGATCCGACTCGAGCGGGATGTAGTTCAAGAGCTCGAACGGGATCGTCTCGAGATCGGCGTCAGTGATGAGCTGACCTTTCGAGAGGAGCTTCTGCGTTCCGTCTTCGTTCAAGAGGACGCTCGTCGTGGTTTTTCCGACGAGGACCGCTTTCAACTTCGAAAGAGCGTTGTTGCGGATGACGTTCTGTTCGACCGCCAAATCCTTCTCGAGCTTGCGACGCTTCTCTTCGATGATGATCTGGAGTCGCTCGTCGCGGTCGGCGCCTTCGCGGCTGTAGACCTGAGCGTCGATGACCGTACCCGTGACACCCGACGGAACACGCAAAGACGTGTCGCGGACGTCGCCGGCTTTTTCACCGAAGATCGCGCGGAGAAGTTTTTCTTCCGGGGAGAGCTGTGTCTCGCCCTTCGGAGTGACTTTACCGACGAGGATGTTGCCAGGTTTCACTTCCGCGCCGATGCGAATGATACCGCTGGAGTCGAGATCCGCGAGGGCCTCTTCACCGACGTTCGCGATATCGCGCGAGATCTCTTCTTTACCGAGCTTCGTGTCGCGAGCGACGCACTCGAACTCTTCGATGTGGATCGAAGTGTACGTGTCGTCTTTGATCAAGCGCTCGGAGATGAGGATGGAATCCTCGAAGTTGTAGCCCATCCACGGCGTGAACGCGACGAGGATGTTCTGTCCGAGAGCGAGCTCACCGAGTTCCGTCGACGGTCCGTCGGCGATGATGTCGGTCTTGCGAACGGTGTCACCGACGTAAACGATCGGCTTCTGGTTGAAGCACGTGTTCTGGTTCGTGCGCTGATACTTCGTGAGGTTGTAGATGTCGACGTTCGCGCCGAGCTCCCCGCCTTTTGCAAAGCGACGGATCACGACACGGCCAGCGTCCACTTCTTCGACCACGCCATCGTTCTGGGCGACGACCGAAGTTCCCGAGTCACGCGCGACCAGGCGTTCGACACCTGTTCCGACCAGCGGCGAGCGCGAGCGGAGCAGCGGAACGGCCTGACGTTGCATGTTCGAGCCCATGAGCGCGCGGTTGGCGTCATCGTGCTCGAGGAACGGGATCAAAGATGCCGCGATCGAGACGAGCTGCGAGGGCGACACGTCCATCAACGTCACTTTTTCGCGGTCGACGACTTCGTATTCACCGTTGATACGGCAAACCATGTTGTCGATGGCGATCTTCGAACCCGCGACGAAGTCACGGCCCGCCGGAGCGATGTAGTGACCCGATTCTTCGAGAGCCGAAGTGTAGGAGATGTCGTGACCGACGGCTCCGCTTTCGACTTTGCGATACGGAGTCTCGATGAAGCCGTAGTTGTTGATACGAGCGTAAGTCGCGAGCGACGCGATGAGACCGATGTTCGGTCCTTCCGGCGTTTCGATCGGGCAGATACGGCCGTAGTGGGTCGGATGAACGTCGCGGACTTCGAAGCCTGCGCGGTCACGAGTCAAACCACCGGGTCCGAGTGCCGAGAGACGACGCTTGTGCGTGATCTCGGAGAGCGGATTCGTCTGATCCATGAACTGCGACAGCTGCGAAGAGCCGAAGAATTCTTTGACGACCGCGTTCACCGGTTTCGCGTTCACGAGATCGTGCGGCATCATCGTTTCGACGTCTTGCAAGCTCATGCGCTCGCGGATCGCGCGCTCCATACGAACCAAACCGATGCGGTATTGGTTCTCGAGCAATTCACCGACCGAGCGAACACGACGGTTGCCCAAGTGATCGATGTCGTCGATCACGCCGCGACCGTTTTTCAGATCGATGAGCGTTTTGACGACCGAGATGATGTCTTTGTTCGTCAGCGTGCGGTGATCGACCGGCGTTTCTTCGAAGGGAATCGAGAAACGATGGTTGATCTTCAAACGACCGACTTCGGAGAGATCGTAAGTTTCAGGATCGAAGAACAGACGCTTGAAGAACGTGTCTGCGGCTTCGGGCGTCGGCGGCTCGCCGGGGCGGAGACGCTTGTAGATCTCGAGCAGCGACTCTTCCATCGTGCCGATTTTGTCGACGAGGAGAGTGTTGCGGAGATACGGACCGACCGAGAGTCCGTCGAAGAAGATCAGGCTGAACTGCGTGATGCCGGAGCCGATCGCGCGCTCGAGGATGTCTTTCGTCATCTCCGCGTTCGCGTCGGCGATGATCTCGCCGGTTTCTTCGTCGATGAGCGGCTTCGCGAGGACTTTGCCCTCGAGATTCTCTTGGGTGACTTCGACTTCTTTGACGCCGATTTCTTTCACGCGTTTCACGACCGCGCGAGTGATACGACGGCCCTCTTTCACGAGGACTTCGCCGGATTTCGGGTCGACGATGTCGACGAGGGCGCGCTGGCCGGCCATGCGATCGATGTCGATCTCACGGTAGAGCTTGCCCTTCTTCTGGATCACGAGATCGAGATCGTAGAAATATTCGAGGAGCTGCTCGACCGAGTAGCCGAGAGCTTTCAGCAGGATCGTGACCGGGAATTTACGGCGACGATCGATGCGGACGTAGATCAAATCTTTTTGGTCGAATTCGAAATCCAGCCACGATCCGCGATACGGAATCACGCGGGCCGAATAGATGAGTTTGCCGCTGGCGTTGTTCTTGCCACCGTCGTGATCGAAGAACACGCCGGGCGAACGATGGAGCTGCGACACGACGACACGCTCGGTGCCGTTGATGATGAACGAGCCGTTGGCCGTCATCAGCGGGATCTCGCCGAGGTAAACTTCTTGTTCTTTCACGTCGCGGATCG
>JAZKJB010000460.1:0-2409 GCA_040384505.1 Bdellovibrionota bacterium
GCTTACCGTACGCTCACAGACGGTGCGCTCACGAAGGGCGTTCAAATTCTCGACGGCTCCGGCTGGTGGTCGAGCGTCGATTCGAAGATCGAACTTCGTCTCGTGGACGGCGCGAAAGCCGACTCGGAAAAGGCTTCGATCCTCGATACGCTTTCTCTCGAAGGTTACTACGCGGATTCGATGATCGAAGCGGCGACGAAAGATCTGCTTGTCGCGACGATTCGCTACGACAACGTTCGTCGTCAAAATGGAACGTATGCTTACACCGCGATCGTCCAAGTGGTGCGTCTCGCGACGGCCAACGGAAAGTTCATCGTACGCGGTAAAGTCGAGTGGTCGGCGACGGTCACGAACGATCCCGAGCCCGAAAGAATGAAGCGCGACCAACCGGTCGGAGTCGGTTTCGACCGTGCGCTGGTTCAACTTCCCGACGGAACGATTCTGGCTCAAGCGAACTCGAGTGTTCAGAAACTCGATCTCGCCGGCGGACTTTCGATCCAGCCGGTCACCTTCGTCGGCTGCTCGGGTCCGAACCTGACTGACGTTTCGGCCGTCGTGATCGATGGTCAACCCTTCGTCTCGAGTCTGGAGCGCTTCGAGAGCCAGGACTATGCGGGCGTTCGAATGGAACGTCGATACCTCGCTCGCGCCGCACTCTCAGGTGCAGAAATGAAATGCGAAAAGGCCGTGAACATCCCGGGTCGCCCCTTGCTCGCGACGAAAACGGGCGAGCTTCTCGTGAACGACACATGGGTCGAAGACGTCCGCGAACTTCCGCGCGCTGCGGAGGATGAAGAAGCGCGCTTCCGCTTCTCGACGACGTCATCGCTCCTTTCGCTGAAGCTCGCGAACGGGGAGGCGAGACTCGTGGACGAAGAGCCGCTCAAAGACTCTTACATGTCTGGAACGACGACCGTCGGTGGTCGCATGGCTCAAGTCACTTCGGACGATTCCGGCGAAGCAAAGCTCGAGTTCTTGAGTCTCAGCCCCGATGCGGAGCTGAATCGCAGCGTTTACCGCTTCGATCTCTCGCTGGGAAAGGGAGCCTCGCTCGTCTTCGTGACCGAGACGGCACCGGGCAAGCGCCTCGGAGTCGTCCGCAAAGACGATTCGATTCAAACGATCGAGTGGACTGACGCACAGCCGCGCCCGACGGTTCTGAAGATGCAGGTTTTCGATCCACGGTTCCAAAAATCCGCGCCAACCGAGACCGTTCGTCTCGGAAACGGCTGGGGTGCGAACGATTACCACTATTCTCCAGGACTACACACGGTTGAGGTCTCTCAAGGCTTGACCGGCATTGCTCAAATATCGCTCACTCACTGATAGTAAAAAGTCGTCCTTCACCGCACGTCTTTTTGATGGGGCTGGCTTCTTCCAACGGAAGAGCCGGCCCCATTTTCATTCCCCAGCTTTAAGCTTTCTTCACAAACCAACCTCAGTTTGATAGTGCTCATGCGCCTCGTTAGTGTCCGGATGCCTCGGTCGCATCCGTCTCGACTTCAACGGCAGGAGTTCTACATGCGTCTCGTTTTCTCGGTTCTTTTCGCACTTCTGTCTTTGATCCCGATCCTTTCGTTCGCGGACTCGCGCGATCTTGGAAAGTCGCGGGTCGCGGTGAAGTTCGAGGAGTGTTCATCCGGTACCTTGCGGATCGAGTTGAACGTCGCCGGTCGCACCCCGAAAGCGGATCTCGTCGAAGCTCTGAAGCTCTTCTCGGATTACCCCGCTCTTCTTTTCACTCCGACGCACGCGGAACGCACGAGCGTCGCGTATACGGCAGCGACGCGCTTTTACTGCGAAACAGCGAAGTGCGCACGCGACGCGGGCTTCAATGAGATTCAAATCCGCCTCGCGCGCTTCAAAGGCGTTCGCCTGACGTGCTCGCCCGACGAGCTTCCGGCACCGGGAGAGCAGCCGAAGCAAGACGAACCGACCAGAGACGACGGCGGCGTAACGTCGGGGAACTGATTGGAAGAACGTGACCGAAAACTTTCCCAAGTTGCCTTAGATAGCGCGGACTACCGCGTTTTCCTCGCCGCATCGATCGATGCCATCGCCATGACTCAAAAGCGCGGGACGTTTTCCCACGCGGCCTTCGCCCGCAAAGCCGGATTCAAATCGCGAGGCTTCACTCAAGAAGTGATAAGCGGGCGAAAGAGGATCACGTCACAATCGTTCCCGAAATTTTTGAAAGCCCTCCAGCTCCCGCGACATGCGGCGATCGCCTTCAAGCTCCTCGTCCTTCGGGATGAGCCCGACTTCAACGAAGCCGGACGAGCACGCGTCGAGATCGAACGTGAGCTAACGGAAGTGCGTCGGCGGCTCGAGTCGGATCTCTCGATCGCCGAACGCGGCGACGACGTCTCGGGAAAACTCCATGGCCACCGCCACGTGCTGGCCGTCTAT
>JAZKJB010000460.1:2419-4191 GCA_040384505.1 Bdellovibrionota bacterium
CGCTCAAAGGTTCAGCGTGCGCTTGTCCACCGCCAGGGCGGCTTCCTTCGTTGCTTCGGACAGCGACGGATGCGCGTGGCAGATGCGCGCCAGGTCTTCGCTCGATGCGCCGAACTCCATGGCCACCGCCACGTGCTGGCCGTTTATGCAGTCCTGGGAAATCGTGAACGGGGAGCGAGCTTCGAAGACATCGTCAGGCGAACCGGCCTTCAACCTGCGATCTGCCGGCGCGTCCTCGACCAGCTGCTTTCGCAAAATCTCGCTCAGGCGAAGGCCGATCGTTACTTCTCACAGAACTCGCATCTCGTCTTCCAAGGTCTCGGCGGCGATCATCCCGCCAAGACGGCATATCTCGAAACGGTCAGCGATCTCCACAAAAGCGCGGCCACCGATTTCTCGGATCCCGAGAAGGTCTTCGTTCAATCGTATTTCTCGGTGGACCCGCGGCGTTTGCCCGAGCTCAAGAAGAAGCTCTGGAGCGTCGTCTTGGATTTCGTCGACGAGTACGACCACGACGACGGCGAACGAGTCGGAAAACTCGTCGTCGGCTTCTTCGCCAACCCGCCGTCGAACTAAATTCAGTCGGTATAGTTCACGGTGAACTTCACGGCCGTGCCGTTCGCGCGGAAGACGTAGAAGTTGTAGTACATGCAGCTCTCGGATGAGTCGAGCTCACCTTCCACGAAGTCTTCGGTATAGACGCTGGCGAACGAAAGCAGATTGGTCGGATCACCAATGAAATCGGCGAGGCGATCTTCCGTCGACTGGCGGTAAGGCCATTCTTTCTTCGTGCAGTACGTTACGTTCTTGTCCTTCATGAGATTGCGGAACTCCGTCACGACCTGCGTGCGATCGGAGACTTTGCGTTGCGCATTCGAACAGACGCCACGATTCTCTTCTTGCTCGGAAAGCACACTCATCATCGCGGCCTTCGCATCGAACGTTTTGACTTCGAAGCTGCCGATTTTGCCTGCGTCGTTGTGCGCGCACTGATCCATGCTGTTCAAAAGCGCCGCAGCCTCGTGATCGATCCACGTGACCTGAGCGAAGGCGGAGAGGGAGACGAACATCGAGATTACGAACGCGACCATGTAACGCACGGGAGCTCCTTTGTGTGAGGCCCGCAAACTAGACGACTCTCGGCCCGAGGTATTCCCATGCTTCCGCTGATGTAGGATTGACCCAGGGGAGGCCGTGCCGAACCCCAAGAACCTCGTCGAGGACGAATCAATTTTTCACGATGCCGTGGGAGTTTCTTGAAGCCGCTCGGCGACCCGACTTGGCCCGGGCCGAGTCAACTTCACAAAGATCGGCCACTCGCGTGACTTCCGCGCGGCCCGTAGGCTATCGCACTTCCTGTGCGAACCGACGATCTCGATTTTCCTTATCCCGATGAACTCGTAGCCACCGAGCGTGCGCCATCGTCGCGCGTGATGCTCGTTGCCGGGTCGGAAGGTGAACCCCTCGAGCTCGATGGGCTCGACGAACTCCTCCAAAAATTCTCGCCCGGCGACGTCCTCGTCTTGAACGACACCCGCGTTCTCTCGCGACGAGTTTTCGCGGAGTCCGAGCTCGAGATCCTCTTCATCGCGCCACTCGACGACGCTCGCACTAAGTGGAGCGTTCTCTGCCCCGCGACCCGATGGAAAAATGGCGTCGAACAAAAGCTCCCGGGCGGCGTCACGCTGAAGCTCGTCGAACGCGGCCGACCGCAAACGGTCGAGGCCTCCCGATCACTCGATGAAGCGTACTTCGACGAAGCAGGGGAGCTG
>JAZKJB010000461.1:0-6887 GCA_040384505.1 Bdellovibrionota bacterium
TTCAGTGGGGATCGAAGAAACGCGCGGCCAGAGCGTATTCTACGATCTCGATCTCGAGCCGACTGCCTAAAATTCGATCTTGCCTGCCCTCGGGAAGCCGTTCTACGGTTTCGTCACGTCATCTCGGAGGGGCAAAATGAAAGTCTTCATCGCGATTCTCGTCGCCGTGGCAAATCTCACGACCGCCGATGCTAGCGAGATCCAAATCGTGGATCTCGAGACTCGAACGACCGCCGGCGCAGGCGATGCGCGCTGGGTTCAGGGAATCAAAGCTCCCAACTCGCGTGACGAAGGCACTGAATCGCGCCGTGTCTGGGTGCGTGCACCGAACCGCTCGCACTTCGCGGCCACGAAAGGCGAAACGGCTCTGCTCCCGTTCGTCACCCGAGCCCCCGATCAAACCGAAGCCGGAAGCTGTCTCTACATGTCACTCACCGGCGCCGCCGAGCTTTGGCTCGCACGAATGAATCCTCAGCTTCCTCGCACGGCCGACGGTCCGCTCGATCTCAGCGAGCGTTGGTTGATGAACGCTTCAGCCGATGGCCGCTACACTCAAGGGATCCAACGGTGGCGCGTCGATTCGGTTCAGCTCTTCAACAACCTCCGCGAGATGCCGACGAACGCAGCTTACCGCTTCACGAAGGGGTGGTTCGAAATCGACAAAGACGGTCACTACGTGAAGTCGACCTCCAAGCGAACGGGCGCGCGTTACGATACTCCATACAACTGGTTCGACGAACGCTCGCAAGCGGGACCGGAGCGCGTGAAACTTCCCGCATTTTCGCGCCAAATCTTGTTCGAAGATCCCGCACGGGACAGCTGGAACATCGGCGTCGCTCCAGTGAGCCTCGTGGAGAAAATCAAGACGGCCCTTCGCACGACGCAAGCGCCGGTGCAGGTCATCTACAACCACTTCGGCTACTGGCATGCGCATCTCATCGTCGGTTATGACGACGACACGTCGACCGACGGCTGCGGCTTCGTCGAAGGTTCGCGCCGCTTCTTCAATGGCGAGCGCATGAAAGACGATCCGAATCCTCCTTCGCAGGAAGAGCTCGATCGCATGGCGGAACGTAAGCGGAAGTACGGCCCCTCCGCGCAGAAGATCAATGCTTCGATCGCTGCCCGACCGCTTTGTAACCCGAAAGGGATCTTCTACGTTCGCGATTCGATCTACACCGACGACGCCCAGCCCGAATATGTCTACGACGCTTCGGCAGGCGCGACGGGCCGTGGAAAATACACGATCCCCATCGTCGAGCTCGAGTATTCCTACGTCACTCACCTCGTGAATCACGCACTCATCCTCAGCGCAAAATGAGCTGGCAAAGGTGACGTCTCGAAACGAGACGCCGCCTCACCTTCGGTCGAGTTCCATCCGATAAGTGAGACATGGGACGTCTCGCCGTCGTTTTGGGCCTCGGTGCCCTCTTCATCTCTTTTCAGAACTTTTCGAACGTGCCGTTGGCCGTGCTCCAACCGCAGCTCTCGACGGCCTACGCCCGTGCGGTGTCGCCGACGGACGGCCGCGCCGACATGCGCGAGCTCGCGCCACCGAAACCCGCGGACGAAGACGACAGCGTCATCGCGGTCCCGCAATCTGGAAACGATCTGGAATCGGTCGGCCAAGACTGGATGACTCGACAGACGAACGCGATCACGGGCGGAGCCGAACAGAAGATCTTGGACAAGATGAATCGAAAGATGAATCGCTGGGTGAATGGCCCCGATGCCGGCACCCCGAAGCGTGAGCCGGGCTCGGTCACTGGCGTGCCTCGGACCGAGCGCGTCGCTTCCGAACGCACCGACTCCGTCCGCCCGAAGAACGTGCGTTTCTCGCGAGTGAACAAGATGGACATGGATCTCGCCGGCGACACGCATCTCAGCTGCCAATACAAAGGCAATTCGGTTCAATGGGATCTCACGCGCAACGTCGTCGGAGACGTCGACTTGAACATCCGTCACGATTCGCGCGACAGCGCGAATTCCATCCACCTCAAGTACAATTGGTGAATCGTTTTTCGAGTTCTAGAGTTTGACTGACATCGAGCCCAGCGTCGATGCTGGCGCCTATGACGAAATCCACGCCCTATCTCCTGATTCTCCTCTGTTCGACTCTCGTTGCCTGCGCGAGCCGCGGTCCGACCCGTCCGGCCAACCCCGTCGAAGTCGCGACGTCGACTCTTCGTGGTGAAGCGGGCTGCCGGCAAATGATGGGACGCTCGTATGCTTCGACGGAAGAACGGCTCGCCGCCATCTTTCACTTTCTCTGGGACGATGGCGTTCTCGACAGCCCGGAAGGTGCGACGTTCCTCGGCGATGCGCGCGGACAGAATTTGCTGACCGACTACTCCCTCCCCGCGATCGAGCGAAGAAAAAAACTCACGCTTTGCTCGCGAGAGCTCTTGCTCACCGTCGACCGGAACCGCTTGGAAAAGGCGAGCGACAAGCTCAACTACGATCTCTTCTTGCGCGGGCTCGATGAAGGAATCGAAGGCCAGAAATTCCCGAGCGAGTATCTCGTCGTCGATCAAATGGGCGGGCCCCACCAAGGTTTCCCTCAGCTCCTACTCGCGATGCGCACGGGCTCGTTGAAGGATTACAACGATAGGCTCGAACGTCTCGAGCGCGCGCCGGAATGGGTGAGCCAGTTCATCAGGCTTCTCCAAGAGGGCCTCACACGCGGAATCACTCCACCACGTACGACTTTGAAGTCTCTTCCGAAGCAGATCGACCAAATCCTGGAACCCGATCCCGCGAAAAATCCGATCATGCGCGCTTTCGACGACATGCCATCTTCGATCGCGAAAGAAGATCAAGAGAAAGTCCGCGCGCGCGCCGTCGATCTCCTTCGAAAAAAAGTGATCCCGGCCTTCAAGACTTATCGCGAATACGTCGCGGGACCTTATCTCGCGGGCGCTCGCGATTCGATCGCGTTCTCGCTCATGCCCGACGGGATCGAGTGGTACGCGTTCCTCGTTCGCACTCACACGTCGATCAAGATCAAACCGCAAGAGGTCCACGACATCGGACTCAAAGAAGTCGAGCGACTGTCGCGCGAAATGGATCAAGCGATGCGCGACTCGGGATGGACGGGCGATAGAGCCTCGTTCTTCCACTTCCTCCGTACGGACTCGCGCTTTTTCTACAAGAACGCCGAAGATCTCTTGCGTGGCTACCGAGACATCGGAAAGAGAGCGGATCCGCAGCTCTCACGATTGTTCGGAAAAGTTCCGCGACTCCAATACGGCGTCAAAGCGCTTCCCGACTACGCAGCACCGACCGGTCCGCAAGCTTACTACGAAGGCGGCACAACCGAAGGTGGGCGCCCGGGATGGTTCGTCGCGAACACTTACGATCTGAAGTCGAGACCGAAGTGGGAGATGGAAGCTTTGAGTCTCCATGAAGCCGTACCCGGGCACCATCTCCAGCTTTCGCTCGCGCAAGAGATCGAAGACATGCCGGTGTTCCGTCGCTACTCCGGCTCGACCGCTTTCACCGAAGGGTGGGGGCTCTACGCCGAGAGCCTCGGCTCCGAAATGGGATTCTACAAAGATCCGTATTCGAAGATCGGCAAGATCACCTACGAAATGTGGCGTGCATGCCGACTCGTCGTCGACACCGGCCTTCACTTCAAAGGCTGGTCACGCGCACAAGCCATCGAGTTCATGGCGTCGCGAATGCCCAAACCGCGTCACGACGTGGAGGTCGAAGTCGATCGTTACATCGTTTGGCCGGGCCAAGCGACCGCGTACAAGATCGGCGAGTTGAAGTTCAAGGAGTTGAAAAAGCGAGCGCAAGACCGCCTCGGCGACAAATTCGACGTTCGTGCGTTCCACGATGCGGCCCTCGGGAATGGGGGCCTGCCCCTCGAGGTTCTCGACCGTCTCCTAAACGAATGGATTACGGCTCAATCGAAGTGAGCAGGACTTTCGACCGCCCCCGTGATGACGCTGGTCACGGCGGCGGCTTTAGGTCACAATTGACGGGAAGATGCTCACTGCGAAGACCGACAGCCTGACACTGGACCTGACGAGGGCACTCACCGAGATCATCTCCGAGACCAACGGAGTCAATCTCTCCGACACTCTCGAACTCATGTCGACGTCCGAATCGATCCGCCAACAGCCCGTCATCCAACGGCTCGCGGTCGAATTCCGAAACCTGCTCTTCCAATTCCAGAGCGACCAAGTCGAAATCGAAACCCTGCTGAACCATCCGATGGCAAAGGGTCTCTTCGGATTCTTCAAGGCCTTTCCGGTTCCCTATCGTGATTCGCACACGCATCTCACGGGAGCGTTGTCGGCGGAGTTCATCTATCCCCGGTTGAAGAAACTCCTCGAGGGACCGAACAAGGAAATCTACGAAAAGAAGATCCTCGCGATCTACGGCGCGAAAGCCCTGCCGATCAAATCGCAAACCGACGTCGAGCGCTTGCTTCGTTTGCGAAACGACGAGCGCTTCTCTCGTTACCTCTCGATCTTGATGCTCGCGAAGTTCGTGATGACCGATCGCCAAGCGCATCGCGATGCCGCCTATCACATGGCGAAAGAGCTCTACACGAAACACAATGTCGGATTCATTCGCCTGAAGTTTTCTTTCTCGCGCGCGACCGCCGACGAATCCGAGAGCGTTCCCGGACTCGAGAACCTCACGGAAGAAGACGTCGTCCTCGGCCTCTATGACGGGTTCATGGATTTCAAGAAGGAATGCCCCAAGTGGGAATTCGTCTTGTCGCCGTCGTTCCGCAAAGAAGGAAACTTCTTCGACAACAAGCGCTTCAAGTCCAAACGCGATCATTTCCTCGCGCAGGTGAACACGGTTCTCGCACTTCTCGACAAACATCCGCAGCTTCGGCCCGTGATGAACGAGGTCGACACTGTCGGCAACGAGAGCGAGCTCTTCCGCAAGAGCCACTTCATGGACATGAAGATCGGCTTCCGCAAGCTCCAGTACCGTGGATTCAAGATCCGTTCGCATCACGGCGAAGTGTGGAAGACGCTGCGAAAAGGGATTCAAGCCGTCGACAACGCGATGAACATTTGGCGCATCGACACGCTCGAGCACGGGCTCTCACTCGGCATCAACCCGAACTTCTACTTCCACTCGATGTATCAGCGTGTCTTGAAGTGGAATCGCCGAGGCGAAGCGATTCGCCCCGGCACGCCTGAGTTCAACGAAGTCAGCGAGATGGATTGGGCCGAACAGCACTACCCGGTTCGCGACAAGTTGATCGCGGGCGAGGCGCTGAACGAAGAAGAGATTCGCATCTTCACGAAGGCGAAGTTCCATACCGCTCGCGAAGTCGAGATCTACCAACACGACGTTCTCGACCGGATGATCGACAAAGGCGTCTCGCTCGTTTCACTGCCGTCGTCGAACACGAAGCTCACCAACTCGTTCGAAGATTACAAAGACCACCCATTCTCGTGGTGGGAGAAAAAAGGCGTCCCGCTCGGGATCGGCACCGACAATTACGTGACCCTCGACACCAACTACATCCAGGAAATGCTGATCGTGCTTTTCACCGACCCTCAGGGTTTGAAGATCACGAAACTCTTGATGGTCGCGACCGGCGAAGAAATGCGCCCGTACCTGAGCCATTTACTCTGGCAGATGCGCAAGAAGCTCGAGGGCTGAAGACTCGAGCCGGAGCGAGGACGGCTCCCACGGACGGATGATCGACGCGAAACCGAAATTCGTTTCGAAGACGGTTCCTGCGCAGGAACTCGCGAGCGCAGGCCCTCACGATTGCCGAACCTTTCAGACACGTGTCCATTTTCGAGACACGCAGACGCCCGCGATAACTCAGATTTTCGACACTGTTAACCAATCCAAATGGTTCGACAATTCGCTCCCTCTTCCGTCTCGATTCGAGAGAGCCGTTTTTGGGCCTGCCCCTTGCTGTAGGTACCTCCCAACGGGGAGGAACGATGGGGAAATGGGCTTGGCAGGCGACTGCCACGATCGGTTTGCTTTTGTCTTCGATCAACGGCTTCGCAGGAGAGAGCGTCGGAAGTGGTCGAGGCGGCGGAACCAGGAGCACGGGCACGCCGGCTGAGACCGGCTTCGTCGACAATACTCCAGCTCTGACCGAAGCTCATCGTCTCTCGACCGAACGATGCGGACCTTACACAGCGTACAGACAACTCGTCAGCCGCTCGCAACCGGTGAGCACCTCGGTCGTCCGAGTCGATCAAGTTTCGGCCACTGCCAGAGCGAGCGGTCAAGGTGTGTTCACCGCGACGCCCGTCGCGAACGGCTTCGAAATCCGTGTCGTCGACGACGGGTTGTTGCAAGCTTCGCGCGTAAGCTGCGATCAAGCTACACAGGATTCCCTAGCGCTTCAGCGTGTCCGCACCGCACTCGAACTCGGCGGCGTTTCTTGCGGAGTATTGAGGGTCGCATTTTCCTCGGACGACGAAGGGCAGGATCGCGCGAGCCTACGTCGAATCCTAGGATCCTTCGACCGGACGATCGCTCATGTCGAGGCGAATCCCGCAATCTACCAGAACTTCAACGGGAGAGGTGCGGAAGGAGCTCGCGCCGCGATCGCTCAGCTTCGTGAGAGCCGTCGCCAATTCGAGACCACGCTCGTCGTCGAACGAAGAGGACAAGCGAACGATACCGAGGCAAACCTGAGCGCACTCGAAAATTTGGCGGATTCACTACGTACTCTCATGCATCATATTTCTCCCGGCGCGATGGACGACCCGGCCGGCCTGTGCCAAGCCGTTGCGGATTACGATCCGAATCGACGGCAAGTCGCTGCAGCACCCGCCCCGCCTCCCTGATCGAGTGCCACACCGGCCCCGCGCATGAACGGCCCGGGGCTCGCTCTACAGCCTCTCGATCGTTTCGACGGATTCACCCATGCCGAACAAATG
>JAZKJB010000461.1:6897-7427 GCA_040384505.1 Bdellovibrionota bacterium
TTTTACGTTCTCCAAACGAATTCTATTTGTTCTGGCCTGTTCAACGCTTGGGCATGCGGGCGCAATTTGTGCCGCGGAAGCTACGGCGACGAATGTGGAGCAGTCGGCGCCTGCCGCGGTCTCGACGATTTCCGGAAGCCTGACGGCGCCGGTCCTCCAGCCCGGAGACTTCGACGGAGCGGCCCTCACGGCGTGGGACGCGACCGCCACGGTGAAAATGAACGGCGCGAAACTCGAACGCGCGTTCGATCTCGGCTTCCGCATCATGAAGAACAAAGAGATCTACAAGGCACTCAACGACTCGTTCACTTCGAACGTGATCAAGATCAATGCGAAAGGCAACGGACTCAGCCTCAGCCAGATCGTTTACATCTTGGCGGAGCTTCCCGCGATTTGGGCTCCACTCGAGCAAGGTCTCTCGTCGCTCAACGCAGTTCCGATCTCGACCACGCAAATGCACGCCCTTCTTCAGCCGGTTCTCGCCGACGCGAAAGTGAAAGCGTCGATCGCGGCCCACAACGACCCGAGCC
>JAZKJB010000461.1:7437-10481 GCA_040384505.1 Bdellovibrionota bacterium
GAGCCGTCCGCTTCGCCTCGAGAACGTCAACGGCGGAAGCGGATACCAATCGATGACGATGTACGTGAATCACCCGCGGTTAGCGGAGCCGGGAAATCCGAATTCGAAGATCATCGCCGCGCAAGATCTTCGCAAACTCGTGATCGACTTCGTGAAGGGCGCGAAAAAAGAAATCATGTTCAACGTCTTCGACTTCGATCTCCAGCCGATCGCCGACGCGATGATCGCGCAGAACGCGCTCGGCGTGAAAATCCACGGCGGCGTCGACCTCGCGGTCTACAACACACGCCCCGAAGTGAAAGCCGTCGTCGATACGATGATCGCGAAAAAATCGTCGGGCCTCGACATCACTCTCGTCAGCTCCGTCGGACTCAACCACCAGAAAATGATCGTTCGCGATGCCGGCACCGCGGACGCCGCGATTCTTCTCCTCAGCGGAAATTTCACTCAGTCCTGCATCGGCCCCGAAGGCGATGCGATCGCACTTCCCCCCAAGCTTCGTCCGAAGGGTTCAATCCCAAACGCGAACCATGCCCTCATGATCCGGGGTCAGATCCCCGCCGCCGTCGTGAAGCAAGAGCTGCGAAAGACCCTCGTGTACGGAATCAAAGGGCAATCGAGCTATCCCGTCGGCGGTGCGTTCCAGATCATGGGCGCGAAGCCCGACCCGAAATCGAAGCGTGCCCGCAGCTGGATGATCCTCACCTTCTCGCCCAACGGCGGTCTCGGTGAGATCAATCGAGATATCCTCACTCGCGTGATCCGCGAAACTCGCGGACCGATGCAGGCACTCCACTTCGCGTTCTCGTCGGACATCCTGCAGAATGAAATCGTCGCCCGCATCAAGCGCGAAGCCGATCGCAAGCGCGCGAAGGGTTTACCCGCGAAAGATCTCTTCTTCAGCGTCGGTGACACGCCTTTCGCGATGCAGTTCTGGAGCGTTTTCCTCGGACTCTCGGGCCTCGAGCGAAACGTCGAGACCGGGAAGTACTCGCCACTCGCGGTCGATCCGCTTCGCTCGATCTTGAACGCGAGCGATCTCGAAAATCTTCGCTCGAACATTCGCGTCGCTCCCCGTGTCTACGGCGAGAAGCACGTGAAGGTCGAGGGCCAATCGGTGAAGCTCACGTCGAAGATTCATCACAAAGTCTTCGTCTTCCCCGAGAGCGAAGTCTCGGTCGTGGGAACTTCGTTCAACCCGAGCGCGTCAGCTGAAACCAATCAAGAGCAAGTGATGATCGTGCGAGACGCCGGAATCGCGAAGATCGCGCGCGGCATGTTCGAGTATCTCTACCGAAATTCTCCGGCGAGCGTCGCCGAAGAGGCCGCCCGTCGTAACGACCGCCCGGTCATCGAGAAGAACGACGGCCCGGAAGACGGCCTTGACGCGGCCATCGTAGCGCCCGTCGCGCCAGCGATCTAATGAGTGCCCGTAGAGCGAGGGGGCGTGACCTTCTCGCTCACTGAAGTCAAAAGCGAAGGCGACCTTTGACAACACCTGCCTTGTCCGATGGACTAAAGGCATCAGGAGGTCGTATGTCGCGCATCGCTTCGTTCGCTTTTGCAGCACTCGTCGCTTGTTCGGTTTTCGTTTCGGGAAGCGCTCACGCTTATCTCGACGTCTATCCGAATCGCGTGAACTTCCTCGATCAATACGTGAACGAAATGTCGTTCCCCGAGAGAATCACGGTGACCAATTATTATGGTCAAACCATCGTCTTGAGAACGTACAACAACTGCTTCATGGATTTCCAAATCGACGACTACGACTGCAAGTCCCCGATTCCTCACGGCGGACGCTGCGATATCAAGGTGCGCTTCTGGCCCGCCTCGGCTGGATGGAAATGGTGCACGCTCGACATCGATCATCAGTTCGGTGGCTTCACTCGCATCGATATCCAAGGAACCGCTATCGAGCGCACGCCTCTCGCCCGTTGATGAGCCGAACGTCATTCATCTCTTCGGTCATGATCCTGCTCGTCTCGGGCGGGATCGCAAGGGCCGAGACCACGAAATTCGATTCGAAATTCCTTACGGTGAAGCCGTGGGTCGCGATCGCGTCCTACGGTTACGGTCTCAAGAACGACGCGGGCGCGGAGTTGAAGTGGAATCCCAATTCCCGCGCCGGGACGGGCCTCGATTTCTACCTTCACGGTTACTTCGGTTTCGGCATCGGCGGCTTGACCGAGCTGAAAAGCGAAGATCGTATCCTCAAAGGCGACACGAACTATTCGGACTATCGCTTCTCCTGGGCGTTCAAATCGTTTCAAGTCGTCGCGAACTACCAGGAGTTCCGAGGTTTCTATCTCGAGAACACGAGCTACATCGATCCTTCATGGACTTCCGGGGCTCCCTATCATCAACAGCCCGACATGTACGCCTCTAACAAACACGTTTCATTCACTTGGATCATGGATCCAGGCAAGTACTCGCTCGAAGCCGCATCCGACCAATCGGTTCGCCAGAGCTCCTCGGGAGGCTCGTGGCTCGTCGGGGGTTCAGCCGCCCAAGCTCGCTTCAGCAACACGTCGCCCCTCGTTCCCACGGCCGTCGCGGGCCAATACGGAGTCGACGCCAGCGTGACGAGCGCCGACTTCACGAACCTCTCCGCCCGCGGTGGGTACGGACACACTTTTTGTTTCGGAACCAACTGGTTCGCCACCACTCAAGGCATCCTCGGCTTGGGCCAGCAGTTCGCTCACTTTTCCGATGCGACGGGCACACGCCAAGACACACGCCTCGTCCCCAAATTCGATCTCCTGCTTTCCACCGGCTACAACGGTGACCAGTGGCTGAGCGGTCTCATCGTCGACGCCGACGCCGCGTCTTACCGAACGGCCTCGATGGAATTTTCTGTCGCGCTCGCAACGTTGAAGCTCTATTTCGGAACGCGCTTCTGATCATTGTCGGTACACGCGAATCGTAATTCCGGTGTGCGATCACGGGCTTTGAAAGAACTTCCAAGTGAACGGGTGTGACCAGTAAAGCGACACTCCGCGCGCCTCCAGTAGCAAGCGTTACAGACCCGCGAGCGACGAGCCCCC
>JAZKJB010000462.1:0-2217 GCA_040384505.1 Bdellovibrionota bacterium
GGCAACGTCGAGGAATCTCTTTGCATCGGTTCCGAGAAGGACGTCGACGGTGAAGAAGTTGGTAGTCTCGACGAGCTGGGCCTTATCGATCGTCGGAAAGATCTTTCCGGCAAAACCGAAGCCGCGCTTGTGATCGGAAGTCGTCTTTTCCATCGCAACCGAGACTCGTCCAAGGAAAAGGGCTTCGGTGTTCTGCTTGAAGTATCCAGAAAACGGACTGGGTTTCGTGATTTTCCAGGCACCAGTGACACAAACGCCGTTCGGATGAAGGAGTTTGTCGAGACGAGGAAAGTAGTCGTCTTTTTCGGTGACCGTGCGCAGGGCGTCCCGCTTCAGGGCGCCAGACGAACGCTGGAAAACACTCTTGAAGCTCATCGGGTAAAGCGGAAGGTAGCCTTGGCGATAGACCGCCGCTTCATCCGCTTGTTCTTCGTTCGCTGGAGCGAAGCCGACGTCATTCAGCACGTCAGCAACCTCGTTGAAGGTAGCTCCGCGATAGGCAGCGAGCGCCGGAGCGGCGACCGCCGTCAGCATCAGCAAACCAGTCGTCATTATCAGGAATTTTCTCATCTCAGCCTCTTTCGATTCGAATGCGTTGATTCGTGAAGCGGAGATTAAACAAGATACGTCGGCATTTCCATGCGACGCGCTGTCTGAAAGTCTCAATTTCGACAGCGGGAGGGCTGACATTGAAGGGACTTCACCGTCTCGGGGCCATTACAAAGAAAGGTTACGTTCGATCGTTTCGATCAGCGCGTCTCTCGGGATCGGTTTCGTGAGGTAATCCGAAAAGCCGCCCGAGAGAGCCCGCGAACGGTGTTCGTCGAGAGCATGCGCGGTCAGTGCCACGATCGGCGTCGTCACTCCCCGCTCGCGCATGATTCGTGTCGCCTCGTAGCCGTCCATGTCGGGCATTTGGATGTCCATCAAGATCAGGTCGAAACGGCCTTTCTCGACGAGTTCGAGAGCGACGATCCCGTTACTCGCAATACTGACCTGGGCGCCAGAGCGCTTCAAATAGGTCTCGATGAGAGCGACGTTGTCGGCGGAATCCTCCGCGAGCAGGATTCTCGTTCCCTTCGGGATTCCGTGTTCGCTTCGCGCTCGAGTTTCGACGACCCGTGCATCGAAGGCCGCCGTCGAGGGATTCGGCCTGAATGTGAACTCGAAGACCGAACCTTCGCCGGGCCGACTTTCGAGCAAGACGACGTCGCCACCCAACAACTGCGCGAGCTTGCGAGAAAGCGACAGTCCCAGGCCCGTGCCACCGTAACGCCGCGAGTGAGTTTCGTCGCCCTGGCTGAAAGCAGTAAAGAGTTTCGCTCTTTGATTTTCATCGAGACCGATCCCCGTATCAGAGACGGTCAATCGGACCAGATCTCCGGGAGACGAATGATGGCGAACGGTCACGACGCCCTGATGAGTGAACTTCACGGCATTGCCGACGAGGTTCGAGACGACCTGACGGACGCGTACGGGGTCCGAGTTGATCAAATCCCGCGAACCCGCATCGCGAACGAATTTGATCTCGATTCCGTTCTCACGTGCCCGCGGAGTGAAGTCTTCGACGATCGACGACGTGAGATCGTTGAGCGAGAAATCGACGCCTTCGATCGTCAAGCTCTTCGCATCGACTTTCGAGACGTCGAGAATGTCGTCGATGAGCCGGAGGAGCTGACGGCCGTTACGCTTCACGATTTCCCAGCTTCGAGCGCGGTCTTCCGGCGCGACATCGTCCTTGGAGAGGAGGTCGGTCATACCGAGCACGATCCCGAGCGGAGTTCGAAGCTCATGGCTCATGTTCGCGAGGAAGTCGCTCTTCGCACGCTCTCGAGATCTCAAGAGCTCGGAAGCGGAGACGAGAGAACGGCGGAGATCTTCGAGCTCGGAGATCCGAGACCGCTTCATGTCGGGGATCTCGCCTCGAGCGAGGACCGCAGCCCCTTCGGAGCTGGCTCGGATCGCTCTTTTAATCCGGGCGGAATAGAAGACGGTGCTAGCGGCAGACAATAAGACCACGAAGAGCGCGACGATCAACACTCCCCGCTGGGTACTGCGGGCTTCGGCCTCCAGGACGTCGAGAGGTAACGCAACAGAGACGTACCAACCCGAATACGGCCCACGACGGAAAGTCGAAACCCCCCGAACGTTGTCCAACGTCAATGTGTCGAACGTTCCGTGTTCGAGCTTCGCCTTCAACACTTTTCGAAATGCTTC
>JAZKJB010000462.1:2227-2449 GCA_040384505.1 Bdellovibrionota bacterium
ACTTCTCCGGCTCGCGCGAGCGAGCGGCGAGAATTCCTCGGTCGTCGATGAGACCTCGCGTCCACTCGTTCGGCGCTTTCGCATAGCGAGAGAGAAGTTCCTGGGTCGACTCGGTCGTCTTGATCACCGAAAGTACGTATCGAGGTTTTCCCCGTTCGTCTTTCACCGGCACCCGAATCGCGAAACCGAAACTTCCCGCGTTTAGACCGGAGGGAATCCTGA
>JAZKJB010000463.1:0-9983 GCA_040384505.1 Bdellovibrionota bacterium
TGGGCTCGGAGACTTCATCTCCGAAAAGATTCGGGCTTGGGGCCGTAGGCCCGAGCCCGAGAACTACCTCCCCAAAAAGCGTCGAACATGCGTTTGGCATGCCCTTCGCCTTCGCGAAGGTCCCGCCAAGCCGAACTAGTTTTTGGGGAGGCAGTCCTCGAACTCGAGCCTACGGCCCCAAACCCGATATTTTTCAAAGACGAAGTCTTCGAGCCCACCTCCGAACCTGTCGGACTTTCTCGCAGGCAAGAGCTCAGACACTGGTGCTCTTGATCAACTCAAGTTGTCGGCGTCCCGATGATGGCTCAGTGGCTCTCCCGTGGCGCCTTGCGTTCTCCGTAGGTGCGGGGTAGATCATCGGCAATTCAATGAAGCAGTTTTTCGAGCTTACCAAATCTGGAATCGTCGTTTTCGTTCTCGTGACGGGGGCGGCGGGGTTTGCGTTGAGTTGGCCGCCGTATGAGGCGTTCGATTTCGTTCATCTCTTGATGACGCTCGCGTCGCTGTACTTTTTCTCGGCCGGTAGTTTCGCGCTCAATCAAGCTCAAGAAGTGCAGATCGATCGGGTGATGCCGCGAACTTCGAAGCGGCCGATTCCGAGTGGAAAGATTTCGGTTTTTCAGGCGACGTTCCTCGGACTCGCATTCGTCGTCGTCGGCTTCGTGCTCGGGCTGTTGATCAACGTTCAAGTCGCGCTTCTCGGGATCGCGACGGTGATCATGTACAACCTCTGCTACACGCTCTACTGGAAGCGCAAATGGGCGTTCGGTGCCGTGCCCGGCGCGATCCCTGGAGCGATGCCGGTCGTGATCGGTTATGCCGCGAACTCCACCGATCTCTTTCATCCTGAAGTCGTTCACGCCTTCCTTCTGATGTTCCTCTGGCAGATGCCGCACTTCTGGTCTCTCGCGATCAAGTTCAAAGACGACTACGCGCAAGGCGGAATTCCCGTTCTTCCCGTGCGGCTCGGGACCGACAGAACTTTGTTCCACATGGGTCTCTACATGTTCGCGTATGTCGCGGTGGCGATCGCGGCACCGTGGTTCACGACGGCGTATTTCATGTATGCGTTCATCGTCGTGCCGTTCGCGTTCAAGATCCTCTATGAATTCTTCCGCTACTATCGCTCGGGCGGGCAGTCGCATTGGTTGTCGTTCTTCCTCTGGACGAACTTCAGCATGTTGATCTTCTTGATCGCGCCCGTGATCGACAAATGGCAGCGGTTCTACAGCGGCGCGGTCTGAAGAGATCGGGTCCAAGGATTGAGGGAGTCGTCATGACGTCTTCGAAAGTTTCTCCTCGCTTCGTGTTCGCACTTCGAGTGCTCCTCTTCATGATCGTAACGCTGATGGCTCTCGGTGCGGGAGTTCGAGCGATGAACGCCGGGCTCGCGTGTCCCGATTGGCCGCTTTGTTTCGGCAAAGTGATTCCCGATTTTCATCCGGCCGTGTGGTTCGAGTTCGTTCACCGCGCCTATGCCGGACTCGTTTCGCTGACCTTCGCGGGCTGTCTCCTCTACGCGTTTCGTTCGAAAGCAGTTTCGAGCCGCGTTCGTATCGTCGGTGTCGCGGCGTTGATCTGTTTGGTCGCGCAAATCGCGTTCGGGGCGCTCACGGTTCTGCTGCAAGTCCGTTCGGGTGTCGTGACCACGCACTTGATGTTGGCGACTCTTTTTTTCCTCGGCGTTTTGTGGATGAGTTTTTGGTCCAAGCCCGACGTGGTCGTGCCTGCGTCCAAGCCGCCTCGTCTTCTCGCGGCGTTGGCACTCTTGCCCATTCTCGTTTTCATGCAGATCGTGCTCGGCGGTTTCGTCGCGTCGACGTTCGCGGGATCCGTCTGCGTCGACTGGCCACTTTGTAACGGGGAGTGGGTGCCGACCTGGACGGGTGCGATCGGACTTCAAGTCATGCATCGCTTTTTTGCGTATGGGCTCGCGGGTCTTTTCGGGGTCGTCGCGCTCGTGATGTGGCGCTCGCGAAATGAACGCTGGATGACGATGCAGCTCCTGCGTCTCGCGCAGTACTCGGGCCTCATCGTCTTGCTTCAGGTGGGAGTGGGAATCGCGAATCTCGTTCTCTTGATTCCGCCGTCGTTGACGGTCGTTCATCAGAGCGTCGCGGTCGTTTTGTTGGCGGTGTGCGCACGGCTCGGTTTCGTTGCCGTGCGAGTGTCGAAGTCGGTTAGCGCGCTTGAGGTGAATCCGGCTGAGCGTCAGGGGACGCCTTCACGAACGCCTCGATCTTCGCTGCAACTCCCTTGAGTCGCGAGAGCGTCGGGTACGGATCGATGCTGACTTTGAAGCGATCCGCGTTCGTGAGATGCGGGATCACGAAACAATCCGCCGCCGAAATCTTGTCGCCAAAGCAGTGAAGGCCGGCGCGCGGAGCGAGGAACGTTTCGAGCGACTTCATTCCGTATTCGATCCAGTGGACGGTCCATGCGTCGCGACCGGATTGATCCGAGCCGAATCTTTTCTGGAGCAAATCTAGAACTCGCAAATTGTGCAGCGGCTGCACGCCGCTATTCACGATTTCACAAGCCTGAATGACTTGTGCGCGCTCGTAGGCGTCTTCGGGGAACAGTCGCGGCTCCGGTTTCACGCGGTCGAGATAATCGATGATCGCGAGAGATTGGCCGAGTGGTTTTCCGTTGTGGACGAGAGTGGGGACTTCGCGACTCGGATTCACTTTCTTGTATTCGTCGGTGTGTTGTTCGCCGCCATTGTTCAAAAGGTGAACCGGGCGATAGTCGAAAGGAATGTTCTTCAGATTCAGCGCGATGCGAACACGGTAAGAAGCGGAGCTTCTGAAGTAGCTGTAGAGAACGAATTCGCTCGCCATGGAAAGTCCCTCTCGAAGCACGTTTGAAGTCGCCCCATTTGGCTTCAGACTTCTCGATGGCGCAAGCCCTAGACCAGGTGCGGCGCGCCAGCGTGTACAACCCATGGCCGCTATGGTGTACATAGAGGGGAATGAGTGAGCAAACTTGCGAACGACAGCCTCGCCAGAGGCGAGGCGAACGTAAATGAAACTGGGGAGCCTCAAAAATTCGGCAAAACGCGATGGCGAACTCGTCGTCGTTTCGCGCGACAGCCAGCGCGCCGTTCGCGCGGCTTCGATCGCGCCGAATCTTCGCGAAGCCATCGAGAACTGGGCGACGACGCGTCCTCAGCTCGAGCAACTCTTCAACGAGCTCGAAGCCGGTCGTCGTACCGATGCCTTCGAAGTCGACGAAGCCGAATTCCATTCGCCACTTCCGCGCGCGTTCCAGTGGGCCGACGGATCAGCGTTCCTTCATCACGTGAAGCTCGTTCGCATGGCGCGCAAAGCCCCGATGCCGGAAACGTTATTCACGACGCCTCTCATGTACCAAGGCGGAAGCGACGATTTCTTGGCCCCGCGAGAGAACATCCCGCAAATCGATTTCACTCACGGCACCGACTTCGAAGGTGAAGTCACGGTCGTCACGGATTTCGTCCCGATGGGTGCGACGCCTGAACTGGCGCTCGAGAAAATCGTTCTCGTGATGATCGCGAACGACGTTTCGTTGCGCGGTCTCATTCCCGAAGAACTCGCCAACGGTTTCGGTTTCCTCCAGAGCAAGCCTTCATCGGCCTTCGCTCCTTTCGCGCTGACTCCCGATGAGTTGGGCGAAGCGTGGAAAGACGGACGACTCCATCTTCCGCTTCTCGTCGAGTATAACGGTCAGTTTTTCGGCAAGGCCGATGCGGGCCACATGCATTTCCACTTCGGCCAGCTCGTCGCTCACGCGGCACGTACGCGCAACTTGACGGCAGGTACGATCATCGGGAGCGGAACGGTTTCGAACGAAGATCCCACTCGCGGCTCGAGCTGCTTGGCCGAGCGTCGCATGATCGAGCAGATCGAGAAGGGCAAGATCGAGACGCCCTTCATGAAAGTGGGCGACCGGATTCGCATGGAGATGAAAAACGAAAGAGGCGTCAGCCTCTTCGGGGCGATCGACCAGAAAGTCGTCGCCGTCCAAGTTCAGAAATAATCAGTAAGAGCTCAGTAAGAACTATTGGCGCGAGTGAGGATCACCGAGCGAGTCGGTGACGGTTTCACTTCGCCGCGTCTCGTGTTCTTTCGATCTCGCTTGTCTTGATCGGCGAAAGCTCCGTCGACGCGTTCGAAGAGTTCGACCGTCGAAGAATCTCTACGACCGTAGTGTTCCATTTGACCGATCACGACTGCGATCGAACCGTCAGCCGCAGGAGTCGTCGCGACTCGGTAAACTTCGTCTCTCTTGTCTTCGAAAACGATGCAAGCCGAGTCGTTGAGATCGCACTTTCCTGTCTGCGCGAGATACATCAGGACGTCTTCTGAGAACGAACCGAGTTTCGCGAGATGGCCGCCGTTACCAGCGCGCTCGATTCTGTCGCCGAAGACTTTCGCGACCGTCGTCACGTTTCCGTCGCGGATGCTTTGCTCGGAACGAATGATCAATCGATCGGCGAGTCGGCCTGCGGCGCCGGCTTCGTGGATCGAGATGACTCGCGTGTTCCCGACTTCTTCGCCGACTCGCGGAGCCGTTCTCCGTCTGTCTTGTGCGTGGGCCGAAACGCTAGAAGCGATCGTCGCAGCGAGGAGCAGGGAGTGGAACATCGTCTTTGCTTTCATCGTGAACCTCCGGGTTCACCGCACTTCAACTACAAGACTCAAGCCCGTGCAGGGACGAAAGAAACCGGAGATGGGCTGTCCAATCTTTGGTCAGGGGCCGTCTAAGGGCAGTGCAGTCTCAGAATGAGTCACTCTGCTTCGGGGAGGAGATTCCGCAGGAGCGAGATGCTTTTCACGAAGAGCGTCGCCTTCAGATCGATTCGCGGAATCGGTTTGATCCTCGTGGGGGCAAGCCAAGTCGCGACACCGAGCTCGGTGAGTCCATCGAGCGAATAGATATGAATGCGGTCGATCCCGACCGATCGAACGGCGGCGAGGTCGGTTTGAAGCTCGGCCGGCTCCCTGAATCCTTGAAACGGAACGGGGAAGGGGACGAAGCCGGCCTCTCCGATGTCGATGGCGGCACGCACTCCGAATTTCTTCTTCGCGCGCTTGGAATAAGTCTTCACGATCCGCGAGCTGAGTCCTTCGCCAAGAATTTTCTCGAGCTCGGGCCGATAGACCATGAACGAGACCTCGTCGAACGGAACGTCGCCGATCGGAGTTCCGAGGGCATTCTGGATTCTCAAACTCGAACTGTCGTTCAAGACGAAGTTCGTCGTGACGGCATGAACTTTCACTCGTCTTACGTGAAGCTTTGCGACGAGGGATTTCGTTTGCTCGATCGCACGCAGGAGCGAAGCGCTACGAGCCGACGCTTTGAGGGCGCCGAGGGCTTCGCCGAAATGTCTCTTCGCAAAGGCGTCTTGAATTTTTGCGACTAGCGATTGTGGGGGCTCGATGTCGAAGGTGATCCACTCGATCTCGACGTCTCGCTTCGCCATTTCATCGAGAAACGTGAGCGCGAACTCGGCGTTCTTCTCGACGTTCCATTTGTTGAACCAGTAGCCGTCTTTCACGTCGAGCAAGAGCCACGGCCTGACGCCGATACCCATCGCCTTCGCTTTTCTCACGAGTCTCGCGAAGCCATCGAAGTCGGGTTCGCTCGCATTGAAAGCGACGTACAGATCGAGTTCGTGTGATGCGATCTCGATGAGTTGGGTTTCGAGCACCGCATAGGGGATGAACTCACTCCAGAGTGCGAGGCGCGGTGCTTGCGACTGCGAGGCGAACTCGGCCGTTTCGGTTTCGCCTTCGAAATCCTCTTCGAACAAAGCCCATGCGAGTGCGCCGATGATGACGACGACGATCGCGCAGGTGATCATCCATCGATTCGTTCGTTTCTTTTCGGGGGCGGGTTCGCTGCTCACGCCCTCCATCCTAAGCATGTTTTAGACGGGGGTCTGTCCAATTCTTCGACAACCGTGATTTATTTTCCTTAGTCGAATCCGAGCCTTACGCGTCTCCCTGTCGAGTTAGTTTTTCACGATCGCGGCGGTTTCCGCCATGGGAACGAATTTATCCGCGGCTCCCGCGTGGTCTTGCCCTTGCTCAAGTGGACGAGCGGAGAGGTGAAATCATGAAAGCAGTGTTGGCCTTGTCGGCGGTTTGTCTTTTGTCTGGAGTTGCTCAAGCATCGCCGGCGGATCTCGCGAAAATGAAGACGTCGGATTTCCTGATGAGCACGGGACCTACGGGTTGCCAGGCGAAAGGAATGAAAGCGGACGCAAAAGGTGAGTATCTGTATGTCGCCGAAATGTGCGGCGCACGCGATCCGATCACCCGCAAATTCCTGAAAGATGGAGAAGGCAACAGCATCGCGAGCGTGTCGATGTATAACTTGCGAACTCTGAAGCTCGAGAAGATCATCCAGACCCCGCGCGGCGCTCTCAAAGGCATCGTCGGCAACACTGAAGTCGATATGACCATCGACGACAAATACGTACTCGTCGCTCGCGCCGAAAGCGATGCGACCGCTCCTCTCTTTCCGGGTGGCGCAGGGATGGTGACTGCGATCCGTTCGGATACCCACGAGGTCGCGAAGTACATTCCTGTCAACGGCTCGGGCGCGAAGACGATCATGCGTCGTCCATTCGTCCAAGGCCAAGGCAATCGCCAGATCGTTTATGTGGCGAACTACTTCTCCGACGACATTTCCATTCTCGACGTCACGAATCTCGATTCGATCAGCGGTATGCGCGCCGACCAAGCGTTCATCACGAAAGTGAAGATGAAGAGTGCCTTCATCAATCCAGCGAAGAAGGGCTACAAGATCGCGCCGCGCGGTCTCGCCTTCACTCCGGATGGCAAGTACGCGATCGTTCTCGCGACCGAAACCGGTTCGATCATCGTCATGGACAGTGTGAATCACGTTCAGTTGGCGGAGCTTCCGCCGATGCCGACCGCGATCGCGGGTCGCGAAGTGAACGTTCGTCACATCGTGACGACCAACGACGGCGAAGTCGCGTATCTCTCGCACATGCGTGGTAACGCGATCTCGCGCATCGATGTCAGCAGACTCGTGGAAATGGCTCGTACGGCCGGTGGACAAGTTCTTCCCGTGTCGGCATGGAACCAACTCCTGATTCCGTTCGCCAACGGCAAGAAGCTCATCGACGTGATCAAGTATCCGAAGGATCACCCGAACTTCGCCGGTCAGACTTACGAGTACGCGGATCCGAACACGATCGTTCTCGATCCCGTGAACAACCGTTATCTCTACGTCTCGAACCGCACGCGATCGGCGAAGGACTACAACATCATCAATCCGAAGATCAAAGGGAAGATCGACGTCATCGACACTCAGTCGGGCGAGATTATCTTCACGCTCGCTGGTGGTGCGCAACCGACGGCCCTCGAAGTTTCTCCGGACAATCGCGTTTTGATTTCGGCGGGATTCAAGGACGACACGATCTACTTCTACGATCTGCAGAAGATGCTCTCGATCTACGAGAACGGTTCGGTCCAAGTCCTTCGCTGAGTTTTACGAAGGCTCCGTGAATTTAGAAACCCTGCTTCCTCCGTGGAAGCGGGGTTTTTTCGTTTTGAAGTGTCTCATCCTGAAACAAGACGAACGTCGTATCGCAATAGGACGAGGAATCCCGACTTTCGGCGGACGTTTGCGAAATGTGTCTCAAAAAAAATGCACCTTCGTCCGAAGAGTGCTTGCGGGTTCTCTCGAACCTTTTTCAGTTGGGGCCTCACGCATGCTCGTCTTCAAACGCGCGCTTTCGATTCTGCTGACATCGCTGATGGCGATGCCGTCGGTGACGTTCGCGAAGTCCCCGAAGACGCCCGTGAAATCGACGAAGCAGCTCGCGCAACGGAAGAGCCAGACGGTGGCGGGGAAGCCTCTTCGCGCGGTGAAGATTTCCAATGGGATGTTCCCTCTCGTTCTCCAAGGGAAAAAGGCATTTACGGTCACGGGAACGAAAGGTCGCGGAGGCAAACTTCGTACGCGGTCAATAACCGGCCCTGGCTTCAACCAAACTCTCGTCGACGAGAACAACGACGGATTCGTCGACGTTTTGAAAGTCACGCGAGGCTCGGTCACGACGACGGCTTCGGGACCCACCCGAGGTCAGTTCAGCCGCATCGACGTGGAACGAAAGATGAAGAAGGGAGTCTTCAAGGCGAAGCTCCTGCTTTCGTACGATCGAACCAAATACGAACTCATCGAACAGCGAGTTTACGCCTACGGAACTTTCCACGCTGAAGCCGTCAGTGGGAGCGGAACATCATCCCCTGCGAGTCGCACGACTGAGGTGACGTCTGAGGATATGCTTGCCCTCTTGAACGGCGAAGTCCGTCTTGATCCAAGTCGAACCGGGCAAATGACGAACGACTCTCGCTTGAAGGAGCAGTGCCAGACTCCACAAGTGATCGAATCTCTCGAAACCCTCGATCGCGCGTTACAGTGGGCGAGTCAGCGAACCGGCATGACGATGGAAGCCGTGATCAAGTGTCAGTTGGATCGGTTCAAAACCGTTCTGTATGACCGCTCGTGTTTCGGAGGAATCATTCACCGGACTTGGAATGGCAGTGTGGACTCGATCAATTCGGGCTTCGCTCGCGTCATGGCCTCCCATTATACGGAAGCTCAAGGCGGTAGCGGTCAGAGAAATTACCTTCAGTGTTTGGATGACAACGGGATGTCGGTGGCCTCGACAGGCGTTCGTCAGCACGTCTTCGAACGCATTCGCGACGTTTCGACGGCACTGATGAACTCAGGTTTGACGTCACAGGACGTCGCTGCCGCTTTCGCAGATGTTTCGAGCTGCTCGGAGCTCAGAGAAGTTCGTGGCGCGAGTGGAGCGCGAGTGAGCCTCGCTGCCGTCAATGACCGACTTACCTCCATGGGAAGCAAGCCTTCCATTGCCTGCAGTGCGCCGGATGGGCTCCATCGCGGCGAGTTCCGAAACGGAACGGTTCATCTCTTTCATAATCCGGCGAATATCCGAAAGAACATGCCGAACTGCAATGGCTGCACCGAAGCTGATGCTTATGCTTCGACGATCTTCCACGAGCTGGTGCACGCGAGCGGATTTGCGCATGAAGAGCTCGTGTTGAATACCGAAAGATGTTGCGCTCCGATGCAGGGTTCCCCGGCCAACCGGGTTGCTTGCAGTGCTGCACGAGCTACGGTCTCGACGGTCGCACTACGACAGCATCTCGAGCTTGAAATGGGCAATTATCTTCCGGATTACAATCTTCAGGCTGGGGTCACGACCCAATTGTTCCACCCCAACGGCGAAGAGATGATGGGCGCCTGGCAAGATCGAGTCGCGGAAGTCATCGAGCGCAGCGGGATCAACCGATGCGGGGTTCAGGATCAAGCTTGTCGAGATCGTGAAATCGAAAGCACGAGAAGAGCAATCGAAACGGCCTCGAACAACTTCTTTGATGAGGAGTGTCCTGCTTACGCCAGCGTTACGTCGGGCGCGTCTTGCTCTGCGACCAAGGCGGGCTTCGTCAATATGCTCCACCGAAGAGGTCCGATTTCCGCGAGTTTCGACGAACAAAATCCTCGCGGCCTCGGGGGCGTGATCGAGCGGATGAATGATGTCATGGTCGCGAGGCCGAGACCCAGCGCCGAACCAGTCGAGATCCACGAGGTCGCAGAAGCAAACATCATTTATGCCCAACAGCCTGAAGTTGTAGAACTTCTGCAGCCCATCGACTGGAGCATCGAAAGTGCCTTTGTTCCTCATGTTCCGAATACAAATCAAGACGTTCAACCCGGAACAAATCCACCTTCGGAACAACGCGAAGACGAAATGATTCGTGTTCCTTCAACTGTGACCGTCGACCGTCGCCCGAACGATTCGTTCGCTGACGGTTTCGACCGCAACCGTCCGGAGTCGCAGACCCCGCAGCAGCCGGCGGCTCAACCGAGCCTTCCGCCTCCAGTCATTCCGCAAACCGTCGTGATCAATCAACCGGCGTCCGCGCCTCCGGCAGCGG
>JAZKJB010000464.1:0-4029 GCA_040384505.1 Bdellovibrionota bacterium
AGCACGCGGTAGAGCGCCGTGCCGTCGATCATCTCGCGACGATACTGAAGATCGCTCGCGAGCTGGCTGACCTGCTGGATGCGTTGTTCGTCGCTATAGGCATTGCGGTAATAGCGGAGGAAGTTTTGCTCGAAGATGTGTTCCGGAACGACGACCACACCGCCACCGCGCGGGCCACGACGGTCACCGCGACGATCCCGGAGGTCATCGCGATCATAACGGTCGGGTTCGTAACCGCCTGACGGAGAGCCGGGTTGGTAGTTCGAATTCGGATCGAGACGATCGCGTTCCGAATCGCGACGATCTTCTTCGCGATCGCGGCGGTCCATTTCGACTTCGCGGCAAGCATCCGACCCGTCTGCATGAGCGACCGCACCGCCCGTCACGGCGCCGATACCGGCACCGATCGCGATGTTCTTGTCTTTGCCTCCGAGGAGCGCTCCCGCCACACCACCGATGATCGCACCGGCGACGGCGCCTCCTGCCGTGTTGCTATCTTTGTTGACGCATTTACGACGGGCCGACTGCGCGTGGGCGTCGACCGCGACGACTTGAGCCGCGAGTGCGAGACCTGCCAGAGCGAGAATCATTTTCGAGCGATTGATCACGGGTTTTCCTCCGAAAGAGTTGGTGGGGAACCAAACAACGTCAGACAATTTAAACGATTTACCCATGGATCGATAGACGTCAGGATTTTTACGGGAAGGGCTTACAGCGTGACGAAACTCGGCTCAGCTCAGGAGCCCGATTCTCAGCGCGAGAGCAAAGGAGCGAAGCCCTCGCCCGGGAACATATCGAAAGCTTCTTCGCCCCATAAGCTTTGATGTTGGTGCGCCATCGAGGAATGGTACTTCGAAAATGAGCCTTGGGTCAGGTCGAACTGCCGGATCAGGTCGACGATCCACACGGGAACCTTGCGCTCGCACTTCAACTCGAGAACGACATTGGTACCTGGCTCTATGAAGGCTTCGAGATCGTCGTAGTGAACCATGCGTTTCTCGACGGGCTTCACGGTGAACTCGTTCGTCGGCATGTAGCGCAGGTCCCGATCGAAGGTCACGCGGGCGTAATCGTCGATCGTCGAGATATAGGCGAGCCGACGGTACTGAGCGAAGATCACGGGCGACGCATTGTAGATCGACGCGATGTCGAGAAAGTGGCGAGCGTTGTCGCGCGAATCTTCTTCGAGCTCTTCGACGAGTTCGGGGCGATCGAAGAGCTCGGCCCAATTCGTGAGACCGACTTTGCCCCGACGTTTTTTGACGAACTCACGCATCTTGTATTTCGTCTCGAAAAAATAAGGCGGCTTCGGATCGTCACCGTAGGAACGAATCCGCATGCTGAAGCGATTCGACACGCCGGCTTCCTTCTGCTGAAGGAAGAACAACCGCGGAGAATCGAGATAGAGGCTGTTGATCGTATAGAAATGATCGGGCGACGTCGCCGAGTAGTGGTCCATCTCGCAAAACGACTCGATGAAATTGCTGATGGGCCGCACCAGCGACATGGGAATGCGATACTTGAGCTCATAGCGCTCGAGAAAAAGTGGCGAGACTGGCCCTGCCATCAGATCTTCGCCTTGTTGGGCGTCAGGTGATTCACGTCGGGTTGCTGGATCAGGACCGATTGCTCATAGAGCAGATCGACGTAAGCGACGAGAATTTCCTTTTCCAGCGACATCAACTCCGCACGTGCGGCTCGAATCCCGAGAACGACGTCGAGGGCTGCCTGCGGGTCGACGATCGAACGCTCGACCTTCGAGAGTGACCCGAGCGTTTTATTGATTTGCGCGTAGCTGTCGAGGAGGAGCTTGAGTCTCTCCGGTCCATACCGCCGTTCGGAAGCCGTAAGCTGGAGCTCGCGTTTCTTCTCACCGATCTTCGTCAACCGCTCCGAGCGCGTATTGTTCGCGATCAGGTCGTCGCCCAAGAACGGGAGCTTGAATTTCAACGATCCCTTGTAGGTCACTTCGCCGTCTCGTTCTTCCACGCTCATGTCGATGGCCTTTAGCCATGCGTCTTGCCGCGCGACCGAAATTTTTTGTTCGGCTTCCATTTGAGAAAGCTGCATTTCGAGCATCGCTTGCGAAGTGTTCGAAGGAGCCGACGCCTTGAAAAGCGTGCGCTGATCGGAAATTTCCTCGGGCGTGATGAAGTTCTTGATATTGAACGCGCTCTCTTTGAACTCGGGCATGATCTGCTTGATCTGAGCCTTCGTCGCTTCGAAGTGCGTCGTCGTATAACGAATGTCGCGCTGAATATTCGAGAGCGCGACCTGTGCCTTCAAGAGATCTTGCGCCTTACTCTTGCCGAACTTGATCCCGATCCCTTGGGCTTTGGTGTTCCGGGCGAGGATGTCTTCGTGCTCTTGAAGGAATTTGAGGAACTTCCGCGTGTGGAAATATTCGACCAAGAGGTGATAGCGACGCTGGATCGCCTGCTGAAGGCGAAGCTTCCTGGAAAACTCCCCCTGCTCACGCGACTTCGCTTTCCAACTCTCGCGAATTTCAGCGAGCGGCTTCACCGTCATCTCGACGCCGATTTCCTTGGCGGGCTTGGTCCGCGAGTCCGTCGAGCCGTGAAGCTCCACCTCGCGAAACGGGCTCAACGCGCGGGACGGATCGAAGTCCGCCCCGTTACCGTCGGTCACTTCGGGGTCTTGCCACGCCGTCTTCAAGAAAACTTCCGGCGTCGCGCCGACAGCGATCGAGTGGCTCAAGCATAATGACAGCAGCAGAACGATCGCTCGCACGCTTTACGCCTCTCTCACTTCAATTTGATTCGAACCATTTTCGTCGGCTTGCCACCGGCATCGAAGAGGCCGGTCACCGAATTCGACTTCGCGTCGTACGTGATTCCTTCGACTTGATCGTGCTTGAAGAACGCGAGCTGCACCGGGCTCAAACCCGAGATGGGGCTGAACGACCAGACTGCGCTACACGAGTCTCCCCTGCACGAGGTCGCGATGAACGCTTTGCCGTTCTTCACGTAAAGATCGGAAATTTGCATTTCGGCACTCTTGGAACCGAAGTCGATATCCGCGTGGATCGAGACGTTCTCCGGGGCGATTTGCGAATCGCGGAAAATCGCTTCGACGTTTTTCACGCGAAGGATGATCCCGTGATTTTTGTCGAGCGTCGGAGACTTCAGTGCGAAATAAAGATCGCCACCGTCGACCGAGTGGCCTTCGATGTCGAAGTCTCCTTGGGCCGCAGCTTCGGCGATCGCCTGGAGACTCGAGTTTCCCGATCGAGCGAGGGCCGCCTCAAGCATGCTTCGAACGTTCACCGACGCGTCAGCCTTCAGGACGAGGCCTTTGCGAGTGATGCGGACGAACATTTCGCGTTCGGTGGTTCGCTTACCTTTACGAGTGTTCGAGTGCGAAGCCATGACGTAGATCTTGTCACCGTCGATCGAGATCGACTCCATGTCGTCGATCGCCGAAGAGTTCTCGATGGTGAGAACTTGGCGGCTCACTTGTCCATTGGCGTTCATCATGAGCAAGACCGGCGCGCCCGTCTGGATCGCCTCGTCACTGACGACGATGAAATTGCTCAAGTCGTCAGCCCACGAAAGACCCGAGGGCTCGAAATTCTCACCGACCGCGATCTCGTAGGGCAACTTCACTTCCAGGGTTTCGTTGCTAGCCTGACGCGGCTGGTTCGCCGCCGCCGACGGCATGAAGTCGAACGAGAACGTCGGCTTCACTTGGACTTTCTCGCTCAAGAGAAAGCCGTTTTCCTCCGGCACCTTGATCATGACTTCACGCCCGTACGAGGGGATCGTCGGAATACGAAGAAGACGCATCGGGAGCTCGACGATTCGCGCGCCGACGTTCATCACTTCGCCCATCGCTTCGCGGCCGGTCGCCGGCGAGACGATCTTCATCTTCTGGCCCTTTTCGAGTTTCGAATGAGCCGACTCGTGAACGTAGCCCACGACATAAGACGGATTCACCGGCGAAATCGTCATCAGCGAGGCGAACTCCGGTGCTTTCTCGCCGGATTTGAAATTCACCGCACCCACGATG
>JAZKJB010000465.1:0-12729 GCA_040384505.1 Bdellovibrionota bacterium
AACGGAAATCGGCTCCGTTCACCCGGTTCTCCACGAGCTCCGCTCGCTTCTGCATCTCTTCCCTGCCCTCGTCGTACCACTCGAGTTTCGCGAAGCCTCCGACGTCTTGCTCGGGGATCCATCGGGGCGCTCGCTGGCGATCTTCAGGATGTTGAAACTTTTGGGCTCGTTCTCGAAGGGAGGCGACCCGCGCTGGTACGTGCGCGGCTTCATCGTCAGCATGACGAGCGACTTTTCACATCTCGAGGCGGCCGCTCGGTTGACCGAAAAAGCCCTCGGCGCCGTGAAACTTCCGATCATCCCCCTCTTCGAGCAATCGCAAGCGCTGCGCGATTCGACCGTGATCGTCGAAGCCATGCTTCGTTCGACCTCGTTCAAAACCGCGATCGACCGTCACTGGGGTGGTCACCTCGAAGTCATGCTCGGCTATTCGGACAGCGCGAAGGAAAGCGGCGTTTTGCGAAGTCGGCTGCAGGTCGCGGAGACGCTCTTCAAGTTGGACGAACTCTGCCGACGCAAAAAAGTGACGCCCGTTTTCTTCCACGGCTCGGGCGGCAGTACCGATCGCGGCGGCGGACCGATCGACGAGCAAACCAACTGGTGGCCCGCAGGAGCGTTGAAACTCTATAAAGTGACCGTGCAAGGCGAGATGGTCGAGCGTTCGTTCGCGAGCCCGGAGATCACGCGAGGGCAAATCGAGAGAATCGTGCAGGCCTCGGGAAACTGGCGAGAAGCGGAAGGTCGCACGCTCTTCGAAAGCAAGTCGCTGACGTCCTTCGCGGATCGTGTGGCCGAGGCCTACCAAGAAACCGTGCGTTCGCCTGACTTTTTGCAGGTGATCGCCGGAGCGACTCCGTATCCATTCTTGAATTTGCTCAAGATCGGTTCACGACCGACGAAGCGAACGAAAGAAGTTTCGGTCTCTGGCCTTCGCGCGATCCCTTGGATCTTGTGTTGGACGCAGACGCGAACGCTCTTTCCGACTTGGTGGGGCGTTGGCCGCGCGTGGGCGGAGACGTCGAAGGCCGAGCGAGAGAGCATCATCGCCGCCGCAAAGGACTCTCCCGTCTTCACGACGTACCTTCGCGCGCTGAAGAACACTCTCGCAAAAGTTCGGCTTTCGGTTTGGCACATCTATCTGGATTCGAGCGAATTGAGCGACGAGCTCAAAGCGCGGATCTACGTGGATTTCGAACGCGAGTTCGATCGAGCGAACGAGTTCGTGCAGGAAGTCTCGAAGAAAACGGATGCGATGGAAGCACGTGCTTGGCTCGAGGAGAGCATCCACTTGCGTTCACCGATGATTCACCCGCTCAATTTGCTACAAGTTCTCGCGATGCGAGACCGTGACGAGGCGCTGTTGCGCCTCACGGTCACTGGCATTTCGAGCGGGATGATGACGACGGGATGAAAACTTACTTCGCCGCGCAGCCGAGCGAGACTTGCTCGCCTAGGCCGTCGGGATTGAAGAGAATCACGACGCGGTGTTGAGCGACGTCGGTCGGCGCCATGACGAAGAGACCTTGAGCGACGAGTTTTCCAGCTTTGGTCCAAACGAGCGTCAACCAGTGACCATCCGCGGAAGAGTCGATGACATGAGTGCCGGCCGTGAACTGCTGTGCGTCGCCACCGTGGCTGGCCCCTTGCGCCCGAACTTCGAATTGCCACATCGTTTGATCGACCGGGACATCGTCGGTCGCGAGGATGATTTCACAGAGATAGGCTTCAGGCTGAGTCGGGATGTTTTGAGCAAGAGCCACGAACGGGAACGCGAGGGCTAGAGCGGCGACGAGAGCTTTCATTGATCCTCCAGGGATGCGGCTCTCGTACCTCACATTCCTTTATAGAGAAAACCCTTTTTGTCGAAGATCGCTTTGATCTCCTTGCGCTTGTCGCCTTGGATCTCGATCACGCCGTATTCGTCGCCGAGGACGTGCGTGCCCCCGGTTCCGCATTTGGCTTTCAATTCCTTGGTGAGATCTCGAACGAATTTCTCCTGGCGCGGAAGTCGATCGATGACCGTCACCGTTTTTCCGCCACGACTCCCCGTCTCGATTCGAAAAACCGCGGTCCATTTCTTTGCATGAATGAACTCGTCGGTCGCCTCGGGGGCTTCGGGTCCGCGTCCCTTGCGGTCTTCGACTTTCGCTTTGTCCTTGGGATCGTCGGACCAAACGAGCTTGGGCTTGAAATCACTCATTCTTTGATCTCTATCACAGGCATCAGCCCACTTCGAGATCGTCTTTGAGCCGATTGAGTAATGCGGCGGCCGGCTGCGCATAGGTGCTGAGCCAACGTTCATAGATGCGTTGGATCGGCTCGACGTTGAGATAGTTCCAGCGAAACTTCCCTTCTCGTTTTGCGATCACGAGGCCGGCATCGGTCAATACGCCCAGATGGAGCATGACGGTACAACGGTCGAGACCTCGCAATTTCATTGCGATTTCGCCGGTCGTCCGCGGCTTTTCCTTCAACAAATCGAGGATCTGCCGACGGTTCTCGTTGGCGAGCGCATCCCAGACCGAATTCTCGCTGGCTTTTCTCATGTTATAAGTATATAACATGTTAAACCCCGCTGCAAGCCGAAAGGAACCCCGCTCATGGAACCCAAATTCTCCGTAGCAACTCGCATCGACAAGCCCCTCGCCGAGGTCTTCGATGCCGTCGTGAATCCGAAGAAGATCACCGGCTACTTTTGCGACCAGGCCGACGCTCCCCTCGTCGAGGGCCAAACGGTCCACTGGACATGGACGGCTCACAAAGTGACCCATCCGGTGAAAGTGAAACAGATCGTTCCGAATTCGAAGATCGTCATCGAGTGGCCCTCGATGAGCGGCGGTACGACGATCGCGGAGATGTCGTTCTCCACTCTCGACGATGGCCGCACGATGGTGAAAATCTCGGAGTCGGGTTGGCCCGCAACCGAAGAAGGCGTGAAAGCCAGCTACAAGAACTGCGAAGGATGGCAGCATATGATCTCGTGCATGAAGGCTTACCTTCAGCACGGAATCGATTTGCGGAAGTAACCGCAGGAGCCACAGAGATCGAGCCCGAAATGGAACTGACCGAACGGCAAAAAAGCGAATTTCGAGATCTAGGCATCCTTACGCTCGAGGGCTTCATCCCCAAGCGTGAGGTGGCCAAGGTAAAGGCGTCCCTCAAGGCCGGGCTCGACAAGATTTCCACGGCGAAGATCAGGGACCTTCCGATCTTCCAACAGTCGGCCACGTTGAGCCAGATGGTGGATGGAGGGCCGGGGTTAGACGAGCTCATCAGTCGAGAGCTCGTCGAACTCATGCAGGCTCTCGCAAAAGCCAAGTTGAAACCCTACCATCCAAGGCCACAACTTTTACTCTCACTGCCACACCGAGAAGAATGGTCCCTGGCTCGGCTGAACTGGCACTTGGATGCGAAAGTCCCTCGAAACGACGAAGTGCCTGGCATCCAAGCTTTCGTGCTGATCGACGACGTTCGTCCCCGAGGCGGAGCGACGCTCGCGATCGCAGGATCTCACAGACTTCCCTATATGAAAGGAAACGAAAGCCGAAGCGCTCACTCACCGCTCCGCAGGCACCCAATTTTTTCCACGCTTTACGATCAATCGAAGTCGGAACCCGAGCCCCTCTTCAAATCGAATCTCGTCGATGGAGTCGAAGTGAGGGTCGTCGAGATGACCGGCCAGGCGGGTGACGTTTTCCTCATGGACATGCGCGTCCTGCACACCCCGTCGATGAACTCCACGAAGTTCATTCGCATGATGGCGACGAGCCGATTCCTAAAATGAACGGCGTCAGAACGTGATCTTCACGCTGGGAGCGGATCTCTTCCCCTCGCCGTGGTAGACGGCTTCGATGTTGTTGCCATCGGGATCGGTCACGAAGGCGGCGAAATATCCGGGATGATAAGGACGCTCGCCCGGTTTTCCGTTGTCCTTCCCGCCGGCCTCGATCGCGGAACGGTAGAACTTCTCGACGGCATCACGATCCTTGGCTTGGAATGCGAAGTGAGTGCGACCCGTGAGACGTCCCTGCGAAGCGACGCTGTCCTGGGATGAAATGAAGAGCTCGTCGATCCAGAAGAAATCTTTGCCAGTTCCGCCGATCTCGAAACCGAGAGCGGCGCAGACGGCTTCATAGAACTTTCGGCTCTTCGCGAGATCCGTCACCACGAGTTGAAGGTGATCGATCAATCGTCCTCGATGTAGTTCTTGCGTTGCCATTCGAGCGCCCTCCCCGGAGAAATGCTCCAGAAAGGAAATCGTGCTCGCCAGATTCGGTCAACGCGAAAGGAATGACACAGGGAAAACTTGAGTAAATCTAAATCGTAGAGGCTATTTGCCCTAGCACTCTCGCTCCTGCGAAATAAAAAAGGGTCCCATCGGGACCCTTTCGTCGAGATACGAATTTCGCAAGCGATCGCGAAGTTCGTTTTAGTTCAACATGTTCATGATTTTGCGTGCGTGCTCAGGACCGATTCCGTTCACGCTGGCTGCGCGATCGATGAGTTGTTCGAGCATCGCGCTGTCGCCGGCCGAGTCTTTCGCGTAGGCCGCTTGAAAGTCCTTTGCCGTCGAACCGAGGATCGTCTTCGAGAAGTTGTCGTAATCAGCAAGCGTCAAGCTCGCCTTCGGAGTCTTCGCCATTTGTACCGCGAGTTTCGCGAGCTCGAGGCTGCGCTCTGCACTCAGACCCAGAGTCGACTGAAGTTTTTCTGCCGAACGACCGACGACTTCGGCTTGTTGTTGCGCGGTCATCTTCGCCAAGTCTTTTTGGCTCATGCCACCGTCATCGCTGTAGCAGTAGTAGCAGTACGGATCGTAGTACGGGCCGTAAGGATCATAGACGACCCAACCGAGATAGCTGTCGTAGTACGGATCGTACGTGCTGACGCCGACCGAAACACTTCCGCCGCCGCCGCAGCCGCTCATGAACAACGCGAAAACCGCGAGCAAACCAAGCTTATTGAACATCGAAATCCCCCTTTGGTGGTGACCTTGAGGCTGACTTAACAACCGCTCCTGGAGCGGGTCAACGGTCTAGAGCGATCTACACAAAGCGGGTTCGGGCCATCGGGCGAATTATCCTTGCAGACGAAGAGCTTACGGCCCTTAGCCCCTGAGAAAGAACTTTTCGAGATTGCGAAGAGCACTCTCCCAGCCCGCGACGTGGCCCGATACCAAATCTTCCGGGAGCTTGGCGTGAGTGAGGGTCACGAGAGTACCGTCGCTCTCGTCTTCGAGCAGCACGGTCACGACGGAATCGGCGCTCCCCTCCTTGCCCCAAGTGAAGACGATTTTTTCGTGCTCGACGATCTCGAGGTATTCACCGACCGTCGTGTACTCGGTGCCATCCGGGCTCCGCATCACGTGGACATATGAGCCACCGACTTTCGCATCGGTTCGAAACGAAAGACGAGTCAATGCTTCGGGACTGAACCACTGCATGACCAGTTCCGGCTTGAGCCAGGCTTCGAAGACGCGCGATCGTTTTCCCCTGATGAACTGCGTGACCGTGAGCTGCGGCGTGGTTTTCATTTGTCCTCGTTTTCGATGAAGTTCTTGAGGGACTTGAGATTGCCTTCCCAGAATCCGCGATAGTACTGAATCCATTTATCGGCCGAGCTCATCGCATCGGCGTTGAGACTGATGTACGAGTAGCTTCCCTCTTTTCGTCGGGTGACGAGCCGGGCGCGCTCGAGCGACTGAATGTGCTTCGAGACCGCCGCCAGAGACATCGAATAGCTCTCCGCGACTTCGGTGATCGCCCGCTCGCGCTTGGCGATCTTCCTGAGGATCGAACGCCTGGTGGGATCGGAGAGGGCCTGAAAGATGTAATCGAGATCGTAAGTCGATGATTCAACCATAGAGTTGAGCGTAAGCTGCATTTCCGAATCAGTCAACTATATGGTTGAATGATGTTTTGAACTGGGGCACATCTACCGAGCAAAGTGTCACGGAGACTAGTATCGCAAGTGTGGCCCATTTCTTATTGACCCCTCGATGGAGCCAAATCAAAATTTAGTTAATGACCTTCACATCCTCGGTTTTCTTTATCTTTTTCTGGATCTTCTTCGTTCTCTATTTCGCGCTGGGGAAGAAAAAATTTTGGCAGAATCTACTGACGGTCGCGGCCTCTTATCTTTTTTATGGATGGTGGGACCTCCGGTGTCTCGGGCTCATCATTGCTTCGACGTTGATCGACTTCATTCTGGCTCGGTGCGTGGAAAAACACCCCCACCGGGGGAAAGCATGGGTCACGATCAGTGTGGTCGTGAACCTGACCTTTTTGGGCTTCTTCAAGTATTACAATTTCTTCGTCGATAGCTTTGCCGAACTCGCAACGAGTCTCGGTCTCGAAGCCGCAAATCTTCATTTGAACATCGTCTTGCCGATCGGGATCAGCTTTTACACCTTCCACTCCCTCAGCTACATCGTGGATTTGTACCGGAAGGAAATGAAAGCGAGCCGGGAATTCCTGGATTTTGCAGCTTACGTCGCTTTCTTTCCTCAGTTGGTCGCAGGCCCGATCGGTCGGGGCACTCAGCTCATTCCACAATTCCAGACTCCGAGAACTTTCGATTACGATCGTGCGCGCAGCGGCGCTCGCGAAGCACTATGGGGCATTCTTAAGAAAGTCGTATTCGCAGACAATTTCGCGATCGTCGTGAACTTCCTCTATGCCGATGCACTTTCCAGAAATGGCGCGACGCTCTTGTTCGCCCACATTTGTTTCGCCTTCCAAATTTATTGCGACTTCTCGGCTTACTCCAACATCGCGCGGGGAATCTCGCGAATTTTGGGAATCGAACTGATGGTCAATTTCAACAAGCCCTACATTGCCCAATCGGTGTCGGACTTCTGGAAACGCTGGCACATTTCTTTGACCACTTGGTTTCGCGACTACGTTTACATTTCGATCGGCGGCAATCGCAAAGGCACGTATCGGACGCAGTTCAACATCATGGCCGTCTTTCTCTTGAGTGGAATTTGGCACGGAGCCAATTGGACTTTTCTCGCATGGGGCGCATTGCATGGCTGCTATTTCGCCTTCGAGAAGTTCATCGGATCATTCGCTTGGATCAGAAGATGGAATCCGCCCGGCATTACCGTAGTACGAATCGTAGTTACTTTTTCCGCTGTCGTGCTGGCTTGGATCTACTTCCGCGCAACCTCCATCGAGCAAGCGAACGCCATCGTCGCAAAGGTTCTTACCGATTTCAGGATCGATGACTTCATCTATGTGATCGAAAGCTATCCAGGCGTGTCCTTCGCCATTCCGTTGATCTACGGTCTCGAGTTGCTTCCCATTCACGAGAGGCACGACTTCGACATCGCCAATTGGCCACTCCTCGCGCGCTGGTCGAGCTACGTCGTCATCGCTATTTGCATCTTGGCTTATTCTGCTCGTGAAGAGTCTACGTTCATTTATTTTCAGTTTTAGAGGACATGAGTGGAGCTCAAATTCGTAGTTCGATTTTTCTTCTTCTTCCTTTTGGTCTTTCTAATAGACCGAGCTTATTATTTTTTTCGCTATCCCGAACTCAACATCTTCGGCCTCGGGTCGAGCATGAAAGTAGGCTGGCTCCGAGATCAAGTCGGCAGCAGCAACAAGTATGATCTTGCGGTCCACGGGAGCAGCATCACCCAGTTCGGCGTCAATGCTGATTTGCTCGGGAAAAAATTGTCCGTTCGCGGAATGAACTTCGGCGTCGGAGGCGAGGTCAATCTCTACTACTCCTATCGTGCAGTTCGGTGCTCCGTTTCGCGCTTCGGTGTTCGACAGGTGGTCCTTCAGATCAGCAGCACGACCTTCAACGACAACCTCAATGTCTCGACTCAACCACAGATTCCACCCCCCGATGCGCCTTTGGACCCGGAAACGGAATGCGCTTGGCTGGGAGACGATCCGAATCGGTTCAAGATTTCCGACAACTTCATCGACATTCAAAAATCGAGTGGCATTTTCAAATATTCGGACAACGTCGAAAGATACTTCACGGAAGTCAAAACGGGGACGTACACGCCCCCCTACTTGCGCCAGATCTCGTTCAAAGATCGGCAATTGATCGAATACAAATCACTTTCCCTGGCGCCCGATGGACAGGTCATCGGAAAAACCAAAATGCGAACTTCGGTCGTCGATCACGACCAAGTCCGCTGGAATCCAATTTCTTCGGGCCAACATCTGCAAAACATCGCCGAGTTCACCAAGAGGAACGGGGTCAAGCTTGCCATCATTCAGGTTCCCGAGTTCGTCACCATGAGGGCCGCGCAACCGGAACGCTATGCCGAATTCGAAAGGGTGATTTGCAAGTTCGCCGAGCTCTTTTCCGTACCGGTCATCAACATGAATACCCTCGAAGCCTTCCCGATCGACGATCCACGCTTGTTCGTGGATTCAGGTCATTTGAACGCGGAGGGCAGCAACGTCCTTTCCGAAAAATTGGCGGAACGTCTCATGCGGGGAGACAACTCGTGCCGTACCGATCTACAGGTTCCAGTTTATTCTTCCGTCGTCCGGAATCTGCAACTCGAACTCAAGCCGTCCAATCTTCGACCCGAACGAAGAGTCTTGGTCGACGCCTTTCACGTAGAAGGGAAATTCGGGGAATTCGATCGGGTCGACTTGGTAGACGGCAATGGCTTGAGCGATCGATACTTCACGAATGGGACACCCATTCCAAAATCCGATTTCAATCTTGGTTCCAAAGTCGTCGAAAATAGTCGCCCCATGCGAGAAGTCATTTTCAAACCCGGCAGCCAATTGATTTTCCCGATGCAACTCCACGTGCCGACCACATGGGGAAATCAGATACGACTCAAATTTCGCGTTTTGGGTCTAAGCGAAGGCCCAATGACTCTCGCCGTTTCCGACGTCACCAGCCGAAAGAGCAAAGAAATTCAAATCGAAAGCGAAAACGTCGATGTGGATCTCTCGGAATTTTTTTGAGCAAGCGATAGATTCCTGAGGACCAAGAGGTGATTGGCATCGGAGGCCAGTGGCTTCGACGAGGGCTTCCTGGCAGCTCGTCGCAGCGGCCGTCGAGGCCGCTTCACCTCGTGCGGTCCGGGTGACTTCGCGCAAGTCGCTTCGTCATCCTCCCGCCATCGATGCGTCAAACGCCTCTGGCGTCTGCCGCATCGAAGAACCGCCTTCGGCGTTTCTTGTGCGCGTCTCGGAACCATTTTTTCTGACGCCAGCGGCGTCAGAAAAAATGGTAGCGAGAGGCGGACTTGAACCGCCGACCTACGGATTATGATTCCGTTGCTCTAACCAGCTGAGCTACCTCGCCACGAGGTGGACCCGATGATGCGTGCGAATGACGCATGGGGTGCTAAAAACGAAGGAAGCTGGAAAATTAAAGGGTTCGCTCGTTCTGGTCAACCCTGTTTCCTATCCCCCCACCAGAATAGACCCAGAAGCGGCAACTAAGCTTCGAGCGAAACGAACCAGTGCTTTGCATTTCAGCAATAAATGATATCTTCCAGCGGCTTATGGACATGGCGACCCGGTTCGTACCTTCGATAGTTCTGCTGTCAGTGCTGGTCGCGATCTTCGCGTCCTATGTCGCATTGAACCTCGCTCATTCCGTCACCCAAGCAAAAGGAAAAGCTCAAGCCGCCTGGCTCGCGATCGGTGCGATCGCGATGGGCGTCGGAATTTGGAGCATGCACTTCGTCGGCATGCTCGCGTTCGAGATGCCTGGAATGGAGATGGCGTACGACGTTCCGTTCATGCTCCTTTCCGTCGTCGTCGCCATTCTCGCTTCCGCGCTCGCACTTTTCGTCGTGAGCCGTCCGATCGTCACCGCGTCCTCGATCCTTTCGGGCGGAATCGCAATGGCGGCGGCCATCGCCGGGATGCACTACATCGGCATGTTCTCGATGCGGATGGCGGCGAGGATCGAATGGAATCTCTTCCTCGTCGTTCTCTCGATCGTCATCGCCCTCGTCGCGTCCTTCGCGGCTCTCTGGATCTCGGTCCGCCTACGGAACAATCCCGAACGGCTGAAGCTTTTGGTCTTCGCGAGTATCCTTATGGGCGTCGCCATCTCGGGAATGCACTACACCGGCATGGTCGCGGCCACTTTCGTCCACGACGACTCGATCAAGATCACGAACTCGCACTTGCTGGTGACCTCGGGCCTCACGATGGCGGTCATCGCGACGACGCTCTTGATCCTCTGCCTCGCGCTCGCGGGATCGGTGGGTCAGCGTCTCTGGACCTTGCGGACCAAGATCACCGAAGACATCGTCAATTCGAGCGAAGAAAAATTCAGGATGCTCGTCGAGGCGGTGAAGGACTACGCGATCTTCATGCTCGATCTCGATGGGAACATCACCACGTGGAATTCGGGCGCCGAGCGCATCACCGGATACAAAGACGGGGAAGTGATCGGAAAACACGTCTCCATTCTCTATTCGCTCGACGATGCCCAGAACGACACGACTTCTCGCGAGTTGCGAGATGCTCGCGAGACCGGGCATTTCGAAGGTGAGGCGATTCGCGTACGGAAAGACGGAACGAAGTTCTTGGCGAACGTGGTGATCACTCCGCTCTTCGGTCGAGACGGCGGGCTCAAAGGCTACTCGAAGGTCACTCGCGATATCACCCTGCTGAAGGCTTCCGACGCGCGCATGAGAAACGTGAACGAAGAGCTCGAGCAACGGGTCCGCGAGCGCACGACCGCGCTCCAGGGGCGCGAGGCTCAGCTGCAGACGATCACGAATGCCCTCCCCGTCTTGGTCGCGCAGTTCGACAAGCAGGAACGGATCACTTTCGCGAACGAGTCGTTCTGCGATTGGTTCCAAGTCGGCCGTGAAGAGATCACGAATCTTTCGTTCTCGGACATTCTTGGCGAGAGATACGAGGCGAACAAAGAGCATTTCGCCAAAGCTCTTCGCGGCGAGTCCGTCACCTACGAACGCAAAACGGCGAGCGCGGGTCGCCACGCCATCATGAGCATCACTTGCGTCCCCGAATTCGACGATCACGAGAAGAAGACGGTCAAAGGCTTCATCATCGTCGCGACCGAGGTCTCGAAATACAAAGAGATCGAAGGCGAGCTGAAAGCTGCGAAAGAAGCAGCGGAAGTCGCCAATGCCACGAAGAGCGCGTTTCTCGCGAACATGAGCCACGAGATCAGGACTCCGCTCGGCGCGATCCTCGGGTTCTCGGAGCTGATGATGAGCGAAGCGATGAGCGCCTCGGAAAAGGTCAACAACGTCGAGATCATCAAGCGCAACGGAAAGCTTCTCTCGAACATCATCAACGACATCCTCGATCTCTCGAAGGTGGAAGCGGGCAAACTTCAGATCGAAAAAACGGAAGTGAAGATCCTCGCCCTCTTGAACGAAGTCGCTTCTCTCATGAATCTCGAAGCCCAAGGAAAAGGGATCAAGCTCACGATCTCGTCGGAGGGCGCGATCCCGAGTCGTGTGATCACCGATCCCACTCGACTGAAGCAGATCCTCTTCAACATCATCGGGAACGCGATCAAGTTCACCGAGCGCGGTTCGGTCGACGTCAAAGTGCAGCTCGTTCCCTCCAGAAGCGCCGGCACCAAGCTCGCGTTCAGCGTGAAGGATACCGGCACGGGAATTTCCACCGACCAATCCGCCCGTCTCTTCGAACCTTTCATGCAGGCCGACGTCACGACGACCCGAAAGTTCGGTGGCACCGGTCTCGGTCTCGTGCTCTCGAAGAAACTCGCGGCGGCTCTTGGGGGCGACGTTCGCCTCGACGCGAGCTCACCTGGCGAAGGAAGCACGTTCGTCGTGACGATCGATCCGGGACACGTGCGTGAAGTTCTCTTCGAGAGCTCCGCGAGCAGCTCCGAAGACGGCGCCGAGAAGAACGTGATTCGAATTTCGACGTCGGAGCCCGTGGCCGATCTCCGTCATCTCGAAGTTCTGATCGTCGACGATAGCTCCGACAACCGTGCGCTGGTGAAAAAGATCTTGATGCTCTCTGGAGTTTCGGTCGACGTCGCGAGCAACGGACGCGAGGGAATGGAAAAAGCACTCGCCGGCGACTTCGACCTCGTCTTGATGGATCTTCAGATGCCCGAGATGGACGGCTACGAGGCGACGCGAAACTTGAGAACTCGAGGCTACAAGAAGCCGATCATCGCTCTGACCGCACACGCGATGACCGAGGAACGAAAGCGCTGCCTCGAGAGCGGCTTCAACGACCACCTCACGAAACCCATCGATCGCGAATCGCTCGTTCGCACGCTCGCGGAATACTCGGCCTGAGCGGCCTCACCACCACCCGCGCGATTTGGCGAAGGCGGCGACGAAACCCAATAGAACGACACAGGCGATGAAGATCAACTTCAAGTTTTTTAGCCCGATTGCCTGATCGGTTGCGCCGACTTCCGCGATGGAAGGAAGGCTCGACGAGAGAGCCGTACCGTTCACGGTGAACTCGGCCTCGTTCAAGTTTCCGAACCAGAGCTCCTTGAACGCAAGAAACTGAGTTCCTCGCGCAGGGTCATCTGTTCCGTGGAGGACGATCTGGGAATGATCACCGTTGAACCTTTCGACGGATGACTCGACGAATGGGCGGCCCTCCGCAAATAAATCGCGTCGTTCGCCGAGCACGTTTATACAGACGTGTTCTTCGTGCGCCAGAGTTAGTTGGGTTCCCTCGATCTCCTCGACCTTGCCTGCCAAGAGTTCTGGAGTGAGCGCTGCCGGCAAACCGTTGCTCTCACAAAAACTGACGT
>JAZKJB010000466.1:0-5390 GCA_040384505.1 Bdellovibrionota bacterium
GACCGCTTGAGTTTCAGAGCGGCCGACAGCAAGGACGATCGAATGCTCGAGCAGGCGTTCAGGCAGGGTCCGAGCATGCGTGACGAGCTCACGGCGATCGTCGAGCGTGAGCGGGAAGCGCGGTTCGTCCGACAAAATGCGATCCTGAAACTCACGATGAAGGAGCGCGCGGAAGTTCTCATCGCGTCCATCGTCCGCGGCTTCGACAAGAAGATCTGGTCGCAAGCTCCGGTCTTCGCACATTCGAACGAACACGCTTTTTACGGCGGACTCGGCATCGGTGCGCTCGGTAAAGCAAGCTCGCACCGCGGTGGCGGCTTGCTCGAGCTCGGTTTCTCGATCGGTTACAACGTCGACAAAAAAGCGGTCGTCATCCAAGTGCTTCGCGACGTCGAGCGTTTCCGCGATTCGATCATGCCGTTGATGGTGTTCGGTGGAGTGTACTTCAAGGCCGGCTACTACTTCGCGAATCAGGGCCAGAGTTTGAGACACAATGGAAGCTCGGGCTATCCTCCGATGGCTCCTGGCTTCCTTTCGACGACGTCTGACGTCGTGATCGTAGGAATGAACGCCGGTGTTCCGTTCATGACGTTTCCGCCGTCGCCTCTGGACAACGGGCTCACTTACAACAATGCGGCTCGCATCGACGCCTTTCTTCGCGTGACGATCTCGCCGAAGACTTTAGGATTTGTTCGAATTCAGACGTTGCCATTGAAGGCGATGGTCGAGCCCATCACCGATGCGATTTTCGCAGTGAAGACGTTGGTCATCGGGCGCGGCGGTGCCTGCAAGAGCCTCTTCGCTCCCGCAGGCGGTTGATTCCGCTCACTTCACTGAATAAGAGATTTCGACGCGGGTCCCGGCATTCGGCGGGCGCGCGAAGATCACGCGTTTTCCTTCGACGTGGAAGGCGATCGTGTCGTTCGGAGTGAGGTTCACTTCGACCGAGCCTTCGAGCGGCTCCTTCTGAAGGTCGAACGACGAAACCAATTTCCGAACTTGATCGCTGATCGCCGAAAGGTTCTTCGCGTAGTCGGTCGCACAGATGCTGCCGGTCGTTCCGTTGGTCAGCGCCGCGAGCTCGGAGACGTGTTGGCCGTAGAACGCGCCACCCGGCTCCTTGATCTGCTTTTCTTGCTCGGCTTTGCAGGCGACGTCGCCCGGTTTCACGATGATGCCGTGGACGGCGAGGCGCTTGGAAACTCCGAATGCGGCTTCGAAGCCTTCGGTGACCTCGATCGGTTTCGTGGCCGTCACGGGCCCGTCACTCAGCTCGTCTTCGTCAGAGAGAACGACGACGACGAAGTCCACGCCGACGCGGAAGAGATCTTTGTTCGCGTTCGCGCGTTGATCGATCGCGAGTAACGTCGCGCGAAGCGGCTCTTCGTTGCCTGACGGACAATCTTTTCCGCTCGAGCGCTGGCGGCACCCGATGGTTTCGTTTCGTTTGATCGTCGAGCGGAACGCGCCTTCGGCGTTCGGAGTTTTAGGGGTGAGAACTTTCGTTCCCGTGCCCGACCATTCCATGATGCGACCGTTTTGATTCCACTTCGGTGTTTGCAGATCGGTCGTCGTCATCGCGATTCGGTAGTCGATGGTGCTGAGCGCGCTGACGAAGCTGCCGAAGCGCTCCGCCATTTTCTTTTGCTCTTCTTCCATCGACGACGAGTCGTCGTTCACGATGAGGATGTCGATTTTGTTCGCGTTCTGATCTTGTTCGAAGCGTTCGATCGCCTTCGGACCTTGAACGGGCGTCGCCGAGGGGCGCGGAGCGGGGTTGATCGGATCGGGAGCGCCGGATCCCGTGTTGCCGCCGGCGCCGGGATTTTCCATCCACTTCGCGGGCGCACAAGAAAAGAGAGAGATCGTGACGAGGGCCCATCCGATGGCCTTGATGCTCGAGCTGCGTGCGTGGTTCATCCTAAACCATCCTCTGTTGGTGCTCCTTAAATGCTCAGCCCCCAGGGGAAAACCCACAAGTCGCGATTGTTAGGATTCGACTCGACCATACAGCACGAACGTCCTGGACGCGTTTCTGGCTAGCGTTTTAGGGAGCGACCGAGAAGTACATCACGCGGCCTTCCATGTAGCCGCCAGGACCGCCGCTGCCGGAACGATAGTAGAGCAGACGAACTTGCTGGTTGGTCGACAACGGAATTTCGATCTCGAGCTTGGTGACGAAGTCGAGGGACTTCACGTCTTTCGCGAGAACGGTTCCGCCGGAGAGCGACGGGAACTGATCGCCTTTCGGGCCTTGGCCGACTTGCGCGACGATCGTGAACGTGTCCGTTTTCGCCCAATCTGTCGCGCTCTCGAGACCCACGTGACCGGAAACGGGGAGGAGGAGCGTTCCCTTGACGGAAGGATTCGCCGCCGACGTCTTCACTTCGAAGCGGGTGAACTTGCCGTGAAGACCATTGCTACGAACGACCTCGAGGGCCGCTTCACCTTTGGCGGCGACAAAGGACATCGGGGGCGTGTCACCATGGCCGAGCATCGTGCCGTCGATCATCGAGAGCTGCCATTTTTGCCGCGACATGATGTCAGCTTCGCGAGCTGAAGAAGTCGCGTAGAGCGCGCCTTGTGTGGACGAGGCTCGCCAAGCGGCCTCGCGCGGAACTTGCGGCTTCGACGGATCGAAGAGGTTCACGCAGGTCGGGGCGGCGTTGGCTAAGGTCGAGATCGAGACGAGGCCGAAAACGGCCGCGCAGAGGAAGTGGCGCACGAGCGAGCTCCTAGGCTTATTTGATAAACGATTACGGTGGAGTGGTTTACAAGCCGCGTGCCGCAGGCGTGCACGTCAGAAGCAATGCAGGAAAGAAGAAGGCCTGGTGCATTCGGCATCCAGGCGCTCGTTTCTCGGTGGGTTGAAAGGTCTACAAGAACCGTCGATCCGTCCGTGCTGGGAAGAAGCGCTTAGAAGAAGCGCGTTCGAATCGACTGCACGGGGCCCTGATAGACGTTGCCGGCTCCGTCTCGTCCAGTGACTTGGATCGTGTATACCGTGTTCGGGTTGAGGCCGTTCAAGACGACCGAATGCGAAGTCGCGAAGTTCGTTTCCGCAGTGACGTTCGTAAGTCCTCCGAGCCCCCAACGCACTTGCGCAGTCGCCGGTTCGTTAGTCGTCCACACCGCCGTGATCGTGGTCGTCGTCGCAGTCGTCGTTGCCGTGAGGATCAAAGGCGACGCCGAATCGACGGACCACGAATGCGTCTTCGGGTTCGGGTCGATCACACCACTCGCGCTTCTCGCTCTCACGCTGAAGGTGTGGGGGCCGTCGGCGAGGTTCGTGTAACTCTTCGGCGACGTACATGCGGTCGGCGCCGCTCCATCGAGTGAGCAGAGGAACGTCGCGTTCGCGAGATTCGACGTGAACGTGAACGTGATCTGTTTTTGGTTCGTGAGGATGATGCCCGGGTTGTTCAAGAACGTTTGCACGGGTTCTTCGACTTGCACCGCGATCTGGGCGCCGGCGAGGTCTCGGTTTCCGATCGCGTCGACAGCGAAGACGATCAAGCTGTGCGAACCGGACGAAAGCGAGTTCATCGTGAGCGGCGACGTGCACGGCGTCTCAGGCGAGTTGTCGAACGAGCAGACGAACGTGGAGTTCGTTTCGCTCGAGGCGAAGTCGAAGCGGTAGCTCGTCGCATTCAGTTGCGTCGACGTGACCGAAGTCGTCGGTGCCGTGTGATCGACCGACCACGTGGTCGAAGCGATCGCACTCACGTTTCCTGCGCCGTCGGTCGCGCGAACGCGATACTCGTGCGCGCCTTCGGCGAGGCCAGAGATCATCGCGCCTCCCGAGCAACCGCCGAAGCCGGCGCCGTCGAGCTCGCACTCGAACGTCGCGTCCTCATTGGCCGAGAACGTGAACGAGTTCACGGTTTGGGCCGTTCCGCCCGTGATCTCGGCTGCGAGTTGGACGATCGGCACTGTCCGATCGACGAAGAAGTCGTGCACGAGAGTGTTCAACGTATTGCCGAACGAATCGGTTCCGGTGACCGACAAGCGATGTTGGCCTTCCGAGAGGTTCGAATAGAGAACGCTCGCTGCGATCGGTTCGCTCGGGCCTCCGTCGAACGAAGCCATCAACGTCACGGGTTCCGAAGTCTGGATCACGAACTCCATGTCGTCGGTGTTCAAGCGAGCCGAAGCTGCGGGAAGAATCGAAGCGAAGCTGATCACCGGAGAACTCGAATCCACGGACCACGAGACGGACTGCGCCTGTGAGCGGAGACCCGCGAGATCGACGGCGACGATCGAGACAGAATGAACGCCGTCGGCCGCGAACGGACCTGCGAACGGGCTCGTGCAGGTTTCCTCGTTCGAATCGTCGAGGCGACAGAGGAACGTGGACGACTCGCTGCTGGCGAATTCGACGTTGAAGTTCGACGCGTTGGTGTTGCCGGCAGCGGGGACCGTCGAACCGAGAGTCAACGTCGGCGCGGTAAAGTCGCTCTCCCAGGTCGCGGCTGCGACGGGTCCGACGTTTCCGGTGGAGTCGATCGCGCGGATCTCGAAGCGGTGCCAGCCCTCGGAGAGATTCTCGAGGAGCATCGGGGAGCTACAATCCGAGAACGCAACCGCATCGAGCGAGCATTGGAAGCTCGAGCTCTCGCTCGCATTGAAAACGAATTGGCGCGTTTCACTCGTGCTCGGGCTCGCGCTCGGATGGCTTTCGGTGATCGTCGTCGTCGGTGGTGTGAGGTCGATTTGCCATTGAACGTGCGCCGATACTCCGCGATTGCCGAGCGAGTCGGTCGCCGTGATCGAGAGCGAGTGATCGCCCTCGCCGAGACCGAGGAGCTCGACTGGAGTCGAACAAGGATAAGGATCTCCGCCGTCGAGTACACAGGAGTAAGTCCCGACGTCGTCCGAAGTGAACGGGATCAAGAACGACGTGAGATTCGTCGGGGTCGCGACGTCAGCGATCGTGACCGACGGAGCGACGGTGTCGACCGTCCAGTTGCGGGAAACGATCGGGCTCTCGAGTCCATGACTATTGGTCGCCTTCACGCGGAACGAGTGTGTCCCGTTGTCGAGGCTCGCGTAAATGATCGGTGAAAGACAGGTCGTGAATGGAGCCGAGTCGAGCGAGCAAGAGAAATTCACCGAGGGCTGATCGGCGGCGAAGGCGATTTCGATTCCGGTCGAAGCCGTGATGGCTTCGCTCGGAGCCGCGCCAGTGATGCTCGCCGTCGGTGGAACGGGAGTCGGAGTCGGCTCGGGACCTCCGCAATCCGATTCGCGATGACCGTTGATCACGAGGGTTGCGGCTTTCACTCGAATGTTCTTTCCAAGGACCGAGAAGCGAACTTCGCCTTTGTGGCGACGAATCTTGCCCATCACGGCGAACACGCGCTCTCCGCCGTTGGCTCGCATCTTGTGCA